>NZ_JAGSXH010000057.1 GCF_018283645.1 Actinocrinis puniceicyclus
GAGTTCCACCTTCGGCGGGTGGTGGCGGGCTTCCCGCGTCGGCTCTCGGCGCGTCGCCTGGCGTTGCTGGCGCAGATCGTCTCCGATGACGATCCGCCTTGATCGGCGGTCGTGGTCCGCTTGGGCCGGACGGTTCCCCTGGGTGGGGCGCTGTCCGGCCCGTTCGCGTTCTAGTCGGCGGGGTTGGGCTCGATGTCGATGCGGCCGAAGTCCACCGCGCGGCCCCTGGTGGCTGACGCGTCGATGCGCACGGCGGCGAACAGGAACCGAAACAGGCCATTGATGCGCTCGTAGTCGCCCTGCTCTTCCAGCTTGTGCCATGCCTCCTCGGCTCCCGGCCCGGTCATGCCTTCGAGGACTTCGACTGTGGGCCGGACGATCGCCTTGCGCTGCGCGGTCTTGATCCGTTCGCTGATCTCCTTGCGCATCACGTCGTACTCGGCCTTGTTGATCTCCTTGCGTGCCCACATGCGGGCGGCCTCGGTCAGCTGCTCCTGGTCGGCGGCGATCGTGTCGGCCTCCTCGCTGCCCAGTACGGCGGCGGCCTCGCGGCCGGTGACGTCCAGGTGTGTGAGCATCCGGATAGCGGCGTCGGCGGCGAACGGTTCCAGGACGGCGGCTGAGATGCGGCGGCGGCATGCCTTCCCGTCGCGCTCGCTGCTGCACTGGTAGGTGGGCCGTGCCTTGTTGGTGCCTCCTGCCATGCGCACGCCGCACGCGGTGCACCACACCAGGGAGCGCAGCGTGTAGAACTTGCCCGTCCTGGTGGCCTCGGCCTTCGCCCGGCCTGCCGCCGCGCGGTAGCCGCGCCGCTCCTGCACTTCCCGGAACGTGCCTACCGGGATGATCGCGGGCCAGGTGCCCGGTCCGATCTCCTGGCCACGGAACACCCGCAGTCCGGCCATGTGGTGACAGTCCAGCAATGAGAGAACCGTCTGGTGCTGCCACCTTTTGCCCAGGGCGGTGGGTATGTTTTGCTCGTTGAGCTGGGTTTTGATCCAGTGCACGGTCTTGCCCTTGAGGTACTGGACGTAGATCCAGCGCACGGTCTCGGCCTCAGACTCGATGATCTTCGTTCCGGTCTTGTCGTAGCCGAAACGGCGCTTGCCCGAATGCGGCTTGCCCGCGCTGGCGCGCTCGGCCAGGGTGTCACGCACCCGCCGCGAGGTGTCGTCCGAGGAACGGCACGCGTGCGCTACCTCCATGCGCAGGATGAACCGGTCATCGGGGTCGGACAGGTCCCGCCCCCCGGCCTGCCCGTGCAAGATCACGTGGTGCTCGTCGGCCTTGCTGAGCAGCACCTCAAGGTCCTGCGGCTGCCGCAACAGCCGGTCGGCGTGGTAGATGATCACGTGCCGGACCTGTCCCGACTCGATCGCGGCAAGAAGCTCGTCCCATCCGGGGCGCTTGCGGTTGCGCTGCCACGCGCTGCGGTTGTTGTCGATGTACGCGTGCCCGGACTCGACCTGGAGTCTCAGCCGCTCGGCCGCGTCCCGGCAGATGCGCTCCTGCCTCTCGACCCCGGTTTGGTCCTCGTCGTGGGTCTTGGAGATGCGGCAGTAGATGGCCGCTCCCTCCCCCACCCAGGATGCCGGATCGCGCCGCGCCTGCTTCGGCCCGGTGATCCCGGCGACCCGCGCGAGACGCTGAATCTGTGCCCTGTCCAGCTCGTTTACCGTATCAGTACCCATACGAATAAGTGTACGGATCAGGTATGACAGTGGTGGACTTGCCCGCGCCGTTCGGGCCGATGTAACCGACCAGCTCGCCGGGTTCGACGCGCAGGTCGATGCAGTCCACCGCGGTGAAGTCCGTGCGCCGGCGGCGAAGCCGGCCGGCGCGGTGATAGCGGGTGAAGGTCTTGGTGAGCTGTTCGGCGACGATGACGGGTTCGATCGCCCTCCCTTTCGCGGGCGCGGCCACGTTCACGGGCACGGTCATGGACATAAACCTGCGCTTCCTGTCGGACAGGCGGTGGCGAGGGGGCTACCGTATCGTCGTCTCAGCGAACTGCCGTCCGCAAGCCGATTAACGCTCCTGACATGGCCGCGCACCGAACTCGGCGAACGGCTTTCAACCAGGACACCAGGGACCCGCACGGCCCGGATCCCGCCCGGCAACCCGGGGCGAGGATCAGAGCGCGGACCGGGGCGGGGACCAGGCCCGGTGCCTCGAACCGGCGGCTATGCGACCGCGGGAGGCACGAGCGCGTATCTCAGGTATATGCCGAACTGCCGCTGCACCTCTCCTTCGAGGCGCATGCCGAGGCGCTGCGCGACGCGGATGGACGGCTCATTGCGCGGGCGGATCAGTGCGACGACGGGCACGCCCGGGGCCATACTCGCGGCGAGAGCCAAGGCCGCGCGCCCGACCTCCGTCGCGTAACCCCTGCCCCAGACCGAGGGATGGAAGCGGTAGTAGAGGTTGAGGAAGTCCTCGCCCTCGACGACCGGACGCACCCCTGCGAAACCGATGATCCGCCCGCCGGCGGCGTCACGCACCACCCAGTATCCGAAGCCCGCCGCACGCCAGTGCCGCTGCCACAACTCCAGCACGGGCGCCGCCGCCGCGGGATCCACCATCGGCCCGGCCGGGTTGTGCACGTTCGTGGCCGGATCGGCGTGAATCGCGAAGTAGGCGTCAGCCACGTCGGACTCGGGCGCGGGAACGCACAGCAACAGCCGCTCGGTGCGCTGCCAGCCGGCACCCCGCGTCACGCCGCGCGGAAGGCTCGCCCCCTGCCCCGCGGGCAGGTCGCCCAGCAGATCGGCGTCCTTGGGGCGGGCGAGCGCGCGGCTCATCAGAATCACATCGTGCCGCGCCGCACCGACCGCGACCACGTTGCGCAGCGCGCCCACGCGCCGGAACCCCTCGCGTTCGTACAGGGCGATGGCGGCATGGTTGTTGCCGCGCGCCTCCAACATCAGCACCTCGACACCGGCCGCCTGCGCGTCGCCGGCGATCGCGTCGACCAGCGCGGTACCCAGCCCGGCGCCGCGGGACTGCGGCGAGACGACGACCCGGTCCAGTTCCGCGAGCACCCGCCGGGTCGGATAAGGACTGCGGGTCCACTGCGCCGAGCCGACCACCGTGCCGTCCGCGGCGCGCGCCACGGCCAGCCCGGCGTCGCCCCGCTCGGCATCGCTCATCAGCCTTTTGAGGTGTTCCTCGTACTCGGGCCGGGTCACATCCTCCCGCAGCCCCAGCGCCTCACCGCGCACCGCCGCGGCGACGACCAGTTCCGCCACGGCCGCCAGCGCTGCAGAGTCGAAACCGCGCAGCACGCTCACCCGCGCCGCCGCCCCGGCCCGCGCGGCCACCTCCCCGCTTCGCCGCCCGCCCTTCATGCGCATCCAGGGATCATACGGCCGCGGCCGATCGGGCCGCCGACACCGCCGGCACTCCTCGACAGCGCCGACAGCGCCACACCGCCGCGACAAATCTGCGGGGTCAGGAAATAATCGGCGGGCCGCGACGGTTGTCGCGGCCATGAAGGTTGAGGTCTACAGCGATATCGCCTGCCCGTGGTGCTACATCGGCAAGCACCGCTTCGAGCGCGCCCTCTCGGCGTTTGCGGGCGCGGCAGAAGTCGAGGTGGTGTACCGGCCGTACCAGCTCGACCCGGGCGCGCCGGCGACCGCCTCACCGCACCGCGAATACCTCGACCGGAAGTTCGGTCCCGGCAGCGCGCAGATGGACGCCCGGGTCGCCCAGATCGGCCGCGGCGAGGGCATCGCGTTCGACTTCGACCACGCCCTGCATGTCAATACGCTGGACGGACACCGCCTGCTGCGTCTCGCGCTCACCGAATACGGTCCGGCCGTCCAGAGCGCGCTGAAGGAGAAGCTGCTCGCCGCCCGGTTCGCCGAGGGCGGCGACGTCGGGGACAGGAACCAGCTGATCGAGGCCGCGGCGGCAGCCGGCGTCGACCGCGACCGCGCCCGCGCCTACCTCGACTCCGGCGAAGGCCGCGAAGACGTCCTCGACGAGATCGCCGAGGCGCGGGCCCGCGGCGTCTCCTCCGTGCCCACGTTCGTCTTCGACGGGCGGTGGGCCGTCTCCGGAGCGCAGGAGACCGAGGTCTTCCTGCGCGTCCTGGAGCAGGTCTCGGCCGCCGGCGAATAGCCGGCGCGCCCGCGGCGCAATTCACCGAAAAGCAGCAACCGACCAGCAGGAGGCAGCTCCATGTCCAAAATCGTGGTCTTCGGCGGCAGCGGAATGATCGGCGGGCGCGCGATACACGAGGCGCTGCGCCGCGGGCACGAGGTCACGGCCGCCGTGCGGCATCCGGCGAAGGTGACCGAGGAACACCCGAACCTCACCGTGCAGCAGGCGGACGTGACGGATCCGGCCGCGACACAGAAGATCATCGCGGGCGCCGACGCGGTCATCAGCGCCGTCTCCCCGCGCGACCCGGGCACCGAGCCGAAGCGGCAGGTGGAGGCGAACCTCGACAGCCTCGTCACGGCGCTGCGCGCGCTCGGCCGGGACGCGCCGTACCTCGTGGTCGTCGGCGGCGCGGGCAGCCTGCTGGTGGGCCCCGGTGAACGGCTGGTCGACCAGCCCTACTTCCCGGAGGTCTACAAGAGCGAGGCCCTGGCGCACGCAGCCGGCCTGGAGAAGCTGCTCGGCGTCTCCGACGTCGCATGGACCTACGTGAGCCCGGCCGGTGTCGTCGCGCCCGGCGAGCGTACCGGCACCTTCCGCCTCGGCGAGGACCACCTGCTCGTCGACGCCGACGGCAACAGCAACATCTCCGCCGAGGACTACGCCATCGTGCTGATCGACGAAGCGGAGAAGCGCGAGCACGCCGGGCGCCGTTTCACAGCCGCGTACTGATCAGGCTGCGCTGCGGGCCACCCGGCCCGCAGCGCCCGCCCTCGGGTCCTGCGCTACTTCTTGTTGCGCGGGCGCTTCTCGCGCACCCGCACCGAGATCTCGACCGGGGAACCGGCGAACCCGAACTCCTCACGCAGCCGCCGCTCGATGAACCTGCGGTACCCCGCGTCCAGGAACCCGGAGGCGAACAGCACGAAGCGCGGCGGGCGCGATCCGGCTTGTGTGGCGAACAGGATCCGCGGCTGTTTCCCGCTGCGCACCGGGTGCGGGTGCTCGGCCACCACCGAGCCGAGGAAGGAGTTGAGCTTCGCGGTCGGCACGCGCGTGGCCCAGCCCTCCAGCGCGGTCTCCAGCGCGGGAACCAGCTTCTCGACGTGCCGGCCGCTGGAGGCCGAGATGTTCACCCGCGGCGCCCACGCCACCTGGCCCAGGTCCTGCTCGATCTCCCGCTCGAGGTAGAAACGGCGCTCCTCGTCCAGCAGGTCCCACTTGTTGAACGCCAGCACCAGCGCACGGCCGGTCTCGATCACCTTGGTCAGGATCCGCGCGTCCTGCTCGGCGATCCGGTCGCTCACGTCGATCAGCACGACCGCGACCTCGGCCTTCTCGATCGCGGCCGCGGTGCGCAGCGAGGCGTAGAAATCCGCGCCGTAGGTGTGGTGTACCCGGCGGCGGATGCCCGCGGTGTCCACGAATCGCCAGGTCTTGCCGCCCAGCTCGATCAGCTCGTCCACCGGGTCGCGGGTCGTGCCGGCCACCGAGTCGACCACCACGCGCTCCTGTCCCGCCAGTTTGTTGAGCAGCGAGGACTTGCCGACATTGGGCTTGCCGACCAGGGCGACCCGGCGCGGTCCGCCCAATCCCCCGGAGCCGAACCCCTCGCGCGGCGTCTCCGGCAGCGCGTCAAGCGCCGCGTCGAGCAGGTCGCCGGATCCGCGGCCGTGCATCGCCGAGACGGGATGCGGCTCGCCGAGCCCGAGCGACCACAGCGCGTAGGCCTCGGCCTCCTGCCGCGCGTTGTCCACCTTGTTCGCGGCCAGGATCACCGGCTTCTTCGTACGCCGCAATACCCTGACGAACGCCTCGTCGGTGTTGGTCATCCCGACGGTCGCGTCCACGACCAGGATGACGGCGTCCGCCAGCTCCACCGCGATCTCCGCCTGCTCGGCGACCCGGGCGTCCATGCCCTCGACGTCGACCTCCCAGCCGCCGGTGTCCACGATGGTGAATCGGCGCCCGGCCCAGTTCGCCTCGTAGTACACCCGGTCGCGGGTCACACCCGGCACGTCCTGCACGACCGCCTCGCGCCGGCCCAGGATCCGGTTGACCAGCGTCGACTTGCCGACGTTGGGCCGTCCGACGATCGCGAGCACCGGCAGCGGCGCCTCGGCTCCGGCCGCCGCGTCCTCGTCGGCGGGCTCGCCGGGCAGCGGTTCCGCGTTGCCGAATTCGTCGACGAACTCGCTCGGGTCGAACGGCGCGTCGAGGTCGTCGTCGAACGCGTCGTGGTCCACAGTCATCGCCAGTTCGTCCTTACCGCTACCTGTACCAGTTACTTGCCGTGCCTGTTGCTTGCCGTACCTACTGCCAGCCTGTTGTGCCTACGTGGTCGACGCCCGGCCGGTGTCCCGGCGCGCTTGTTCGATGTGCGCACGCAGTGCTTCGCGCAGTTGCTCGCTGGCAGCCGCGACCGCCTTGCGTCCGGTGCCGCGTCCGAGTTCGATCGGCGGACCGTAAACCACGTCGAGACGAGTGCGCAACCGGGGCAGCGCACCAATCGTGGTGCCGCGCGTACCCGAGCCGAGGCAGGCCACCGGCACCACGGGCGCCCCCGAGCGCAGCGCGAAGTACGCCAGCCCATTGTGCATGGTCGCGAAGTCCTCCGCCGAACGCGTGCCCTCGGGGAACACGCCGAGCACGCCGCCTTGTTCCAGCACGCCGAGCGCGGCCTGGATCGCCGCGCGGTCGGCCGAGTGCCGATCCACGCTGATCTGCCCGAGCCAGCCCAGGAACCGGCCGAGCGCGCCGCGGAACATCTCCCGCTTCACCATGAAGTGCACCGGCCGCGGCGAGAGCCCGACCAGCAGCGGACCGTCCAGGAACCCCGTGTGGTTCCCGGCCAGGATCACCGGCCCGGCCGCGGGGACGTGCTGCGCACCGTGCAGGGTGATCTTCCAGAACGGCCTGAGCAGGAACGGGCCGATCCGGCGTGCCCGCACCGCCTCCCGCGGCGCAGGCACCCGCGGCGCTGCCGGCGCGTTCGGTGTCGCGTGCGGTGTCGCATTCGGTGTGGCGGTCATCCCCGGGCCGTTTCGACCAGTTCGACCACCCGCTCGATCACCTGATCGAGCGTCAGGTGTGTCGCGTCGACGACGATCGCGCCGGGCGCGGCCTCGTGCGGGCGCGTGGTCTTCGCGTCCTCGGCGTCACGACGGGCCAGGTCGGCCAGGGTGCCGGCCGAGCCGCCGGCCACCACCGCGCCGAGTTCCGCGCTGCGGCGCGCGGCGCGGGCCGTGGGCGAGGCGGTCAGGAAGATCTTGCTGTCGGCCTGCGGACAGACCACGTCCGCTATGTCGCGCCCCTCCGCGACCACGCCCGCCGACTGCGCGAGCGCGGCGGCGATGATCTGCCGCTGCAACTCGATCAGCCGGTCGCGCACGGCCTGCACCCCGGCCACGGCCGAGACGGCCCCGGTGACCTCGGCGGTCCGGATGCCGGCGGCCACGTCCGTGCCGTCTACGGTGATCGACGGCTCGTCCGGGTCCGTGCCGGAGACGATCACCGGTTTCGGGCACGCCGCGGCGACGGCCTCACGGTCGGCGAGGTCCACGCCGTTGCGCAGCATCCACCACGTCATCGCGCGATATTGGGCGCCGGTGTCGAGATAGCGCAGGCCGAGTCTGCGCGCCACACCCTTGGACACGCTCGACTTGCCCGAGCCGGAAGGCCCGTCCACCGCGACCACGATCGCCTTGTCGGACACCTGGTTGCCACGCTTTCCGTTCTGTCTCGGACCGATCCGAAGGGAAAAGGGTATCGGTGCTGACGCAGTGTCAGATGACGTGCTGCGCACCCGCTCCGGGGCCGGGGCCTCGTCGGATCACGACCGGCCGCGCGGTCCGGTCAACTCTGCACCGTCCAGCCGCGTTCGCCGAGCCGCTCGGCCAGCCGATCGGCGGAGTCGGGCGCGACCTGGAGGGTGACAAGTCCGGCCTGCTGCCCGGGCGAATGCTCGATCCGCACGTCCTCGATGTTGACCCCGGCCGCGCCGACGGCCGCGAACAGCCTGGCCAGTTCCCCGGGCGCATCGCTGATGACGACCGTGACCGTCGCGTAGACCGCGCGCGGCGCGCCGTGCTTGCCGGGGACGCGGGAATGTCCGGCGTTGCCCCTGCGCAGCAGCGCGACCAGGTCTTCGCGCCCGGCGTCGCGCTTGTCAGCGTCGTCGCCGGCCAGTGCGCGCAGCGCGATGACCGCGCCGCTCAGATCCGAGGCGTACTCCTCCAGCACGTCCGCCACCGCGGCGGCGTTCGACGAGAGGATCTCCTGCCAAAGCAGCGGATCGCCGGCCGCGATCCGGGTCACGTCCCGCACACCCGGACCGGCGATGCGCGCGGCGTCCTCCGAGGCGTGCTCCAGCCGCGCGGCCATGAGCACGGACACCACGTGCGGGGCGTGCGAGATCAGCGCGACCGCGTGGTCGTGGTCCGCGGCGTCCATCACCACGGGCACCGCGCCGCACAGCGAGATCAGCTCCAACGCCCGGTTGAGCGCGTCGCGGCCGGTATCCGCGGTCGGGGTGAGCACCCAGGGACGGCCGTCGAACAGGTCGGCGCGGCCCGCCAGCGGCCCGGCGACCTCGCGGCCCGCCAGCGGGTGCCCGCCGATGTACGTCTTCTGGTCCACGCCGTGCGCGGCGGCCGCAGCCTGCGGGCCCGCCTTGACCGAGGCGACATCCGTGTAGGTCGTCGCGAGGCCGCGCCGCTGGGCCTCCTCAAGCACGGTCGCGACGTACGCCGGGGGGACCGCGACCACTGCCAGATCCACCGGCACGACCGGGTCTCCGACCTGCCCGGCCCCCAGGGAGGCCGCCGTGCGCAGCACGGACTCGTCGCGGTCGGACAAGTACACGGCGACGCCGCGGCGAGTCAGGGCGAGCGCGACCGACGTACCGATCAGACCGGTCCCGATGACCGCGGCTGTACGCATCCGGCCCTCTTCGAGGTGTAGACGTGCCCCGATATTTGCAAGAACGTCCGCGACTACTGCGCGATGTCCCGGCGCAGCGCAGCGGCCCCGCCGAGGTACACGTGCTGGATCTCCTGCTTGGAGCGCAGCGTCTCGACGTGCGCCAGGATCCGCACCACGCGGGGCAGCGCCCCGGGCACCGGGATCTCGGCCGCGCACAGCAGCGGGGTGTCGACCAGGCCCAGCTCCCGGGCGGCGAGGGCGGGGAACTCGCTGGTCAGATCCGGGGTGGCGGTGAAGATGATGGAGATGACGTCCTCGGCGCTGAAACCGTTCGCCTCGAACAGCGCGTTCACCAGCTCCGCGGTCGCCTTCAGCACCAGTTCCCGTTCATCCGCGTCCACCTGCACGGCCCCGCGTACTGCGCGCACTGCCATCGCCGCCACCTCCTCGCCACAGATCGTCCTGGTCAGACTAGCGACGAGCGCACCGGGCCCGCCAACCGCGAACAGATGTGTCCACTGAATGGACATTTCACGCCCGGCGGATTAGAGCGGTGACGCGCGTACGCAACCAGAAGCACGACAATCGCCTGTTAAGCTGGTAGCCCGTGGATGACCGGCCGATCCCCACCCGGCCACTCGCTCGTATCGACCACGGGAGCCCCACGTTGGCAGTGCCCAGCCGTTCCGCAGCTTCGAGGAAACCTTCCGGACGCCCGACCAAGCACCTCTTCGTCACCGGGGGCGTGGCCTCCTCGCTCGGCAAGGGGCTGACCGCGTCCAGCCTCGGCGCGCTGCTCAAGGCGCGCGGGCTGCGGGTGACGATGCAGAAGCTGGATCCCTATCTGAACGTCGATCCGGGCACGATGAACCCATTCCAGCACGGCGAGGTGTTCGTCACCGACGACGGCGCGGAAACAGACCTGGACATCGGCCACTACGAACGCTTCCTCGACACCGATCTGCGCGGCTTCGCGAACGTGACCACGGGACAGGTGTACTCGACGGTGATCGCAAAGGAGCGGCGCGGCGAGTACCTGGGCGACACGGTGCAGGTCATCCCGCACATCACCAATGAGATCAAGTCCCGCATCCTGGCGATGGACGCGGTCGAGGTGGACGGCGCCCCGGTCGACATCGTGATCACCGAGATCGGCGGCACCGTCGGCGACATCGAGTCGCTGCCGTTCCTGGAGGCGGCGCGGCAGGTACGCCACGAGATCGGCCGCGGCAACTGCTTCTTCCTGCACATCTCCCTGGTGCCGTACATCGGCCCCTCGGGTGAGCTCAAGACGAAGCCGACGCAGCATTCGGTGGCCGCGCTGCGCTCGATCGGCATCCAGCCGGACGCGATCGTGTGCCGGGCCGACCGGCCGATCCCGGACTCGATCAAGCGCAAGATCTCGCTGATGTGCGACGTGGACGAGGAGGCGGTGGCCACCGCGGCCGACGCCCCGTCGATCTACGACATCCCCAAAGTGCTGCACGCCGAGGGCCTGGACGCCTACGTGGTGCGCCGCCTCGACCTGCCGTTCCGGGACGTCGACTGGCACGCCTGGGACGAGTTGCTGCGCCGCGTGCACAAGCCCCGCCACGAGGTGACGGTGGCGCTGGTCGGTAAGTACATCGACCTGCCGGACGCCTACCTGTCGGTGACCGAGGCGCTGCGTGCCGGCGGCTTCGCGAACGACGCCCGGGTCCGGATCAAGTGGGTGGCTTCGGACACCTGCGAGACGGACGCGGGCGCGGCCAAGCAGCTCAAGGACGTCGACGCGGTGTGCATCCCGGGCGGCTTCGGGGTGCGCGGCATCGACGGCAAGATCAACGCCGCGAAGTACGCGCGCGAACACAAGCTGCCCACGCTCGGACTGTGCCTCGGCTTGCAGTGCATGGTGATCGAGGCGGCGCGGCACCTGGCCGGGCTGGAGGGGGCCGGCTCCAGCGAGTTCGACGAGCAGACCGCGCACCCGGTGATCTCCACGATGGCCGACCAGGTGGACATCGTCTCCGGCGAGGGCGACATGGGCGGCACGATGCGGCTGGGCCTGTACCCCGCGACGCTGGCCGAGGGTTCGCTGGTGCGGGAACTGTACGGCGAGGCGAAGATCGAGGAACGGCACCGGCACCGTTACGAGGTGAACAACGCCTATCGGGAGAAGATCGCGGCCGGCGGGCTGGTGTTCTCCGGCACCTCTCCGGACGGGCGGCTGGTCGAGTTCATCGAACTGCCGCGCGAGACGCACCCTTACTACGTCGCCACGCAGGCGCACCCGGAGCTGCGTTCCCGCCCGACCCGCCCGCACCCGCTGTTCGCCGGCCTGGTCGGCGCCGCAGTGGCCCGGCGCGACAGCCGTGCCGGGAGCACGCAGCGGTAGCCGTCGGGCGAGTCGAGCCGCGCGCGGGTGCCGCCGCCTAAGATTCGAATCATGACATTCGCGCTCTCGGATTCGCCCGAAGAATGGCCCGTCGAACTCACCGAGGACCTCGCATCCGGCGGTATCACAACGTATCGGCGCGACCGGGTACGGATGCCCTCGGGTAAGGCACAGCAGCGCGAGTACACGCTGCACCCGGGTGCGGTCGCGGTCCTCGCACTCGACGACGACGACAACGTGCTCGTCATCACGCAGTACCGGCACCCGGTGCGCCGCCGGTTGGTGGAGCTGCCGGCGGGGCTGCACGACCAGCGCGGCGACGGCGAGGAACCTCTCGTCGCCGCGCAGCGCGAACTGCGGGAGGAGACCGATCTGCGCGCCGCGCACTGGCGGGTGCTCGCAGACTTCTACAACACTGCGGGTTCCTCGGACGAGGCTTCGCGGGTGTACCTGGCGCGCGACATCAGCGCCGCGGACGGCGATCCGCACGACCGCGAGGACGAGGAAGCCGACATGGGACGGCACTGGGTCGCGTTCGACGAGTTGCTCCGCGCGGTGCTGGCCGGGAAGGTCGGCACCGCGGCCACGGTGGCCGGCGTCCTCGCGCTGGCCGCGGTCCGCGCCAGGCCCGGCGGACTGGACGAGTTGCGCCCGGCCGACGCGCCGTGGGACGCCCGGCCGTTCTGACCCGCGCCGGCATCGTTCGGAAACCGGGCATCGTTCGGAAAGCACCGCCGCTCGTCCGCCTTCGATTCGAAGGCGGACACCCGCTTCTCCCGTGAAGCAGGAGTCAACACCGCGACACTTCGTCGGCGCCGGCGGGAAACCCGACGCACGGTGTAAGGCGCGGCGCCGGGGCGGCTCCGGTTACGCTGAGAACAGCCCAGCTCGCTCGGCTTGTCCTGTTCGGCGGCGTTTCGGGCTCGATGTTTCCTTCTTCCCGCCACGATTCCGTCTGAAGGACGATACGCCGTGAAGGTCGGTATTCCCCGCGAAGTCAAGAACCACGAGTACCGGGTCGCGATCACCCCGGCGGGTGTCCACGAGCTGACCCGGGCAGGGCACGAGGTCTACGTCGAGTCTCAGGCCGGGGTGGGTTCCTCGATCCCGGACGCCGATTTCGCCGCGGCCGGCGCCGAGATACTGCCCGGCGCCGACGAGGTGTGGGCGACCGGTGATCTGATCCTGAAGGTCAAGGAGCCGGTGGCGAGCGAGTACCACCGCATCCGCGCCGACCAGACCCTTTTCACCTATCTGCACCTGGCCGCCTCGCGCGAGTGCACCGACGCGCTGTTGAAGGCGGGTGTCACGGCGATCGCGTACGAGACCGTGCAGGCGCCCAACGGTTCGCTGCCGCTGCTGGCCCCGATGTCGGAGGTCGCCGGCCGGCTGGCCCCGCAGGTCGGCGCCTACAACCTGATGCGGTTCTCGGGCGGGCGCGGCGTGCTTCCCGGCGGCGTGCCCGGCGTGGCCCCCGCGAAGGCCGTCGTGATCGGCGCCGGGGTGTCCGGCTGGCACGCGACCACGATCGCGGCCGGGATGGGCTTCGAGGTCACGCTGCTGGACCGGGACATCGCGAAGCTGCGGGACGCGGAGAGGGTCTTCGGCAACCAGATCAAGACCCTGGCTTCCAGCGCGTTCACGCTGGAGCGCGCGGTACTGGAGGCGGACCTGGTGATCGGCGCGGTGCTGATCCCGGGGGCGAAGGCGCCGAAGCTGGTAAGCAACGAACTGGTCTCCCGGATGAAGCAGGGTTCGGTGCTGGTGGACATCGCGATCGACCAGGGCGGCTGCTTCGAGGATTCGCGGCCGACCACGCACGCTGAGCCGACGTTCGCGGTGCACGGGTCCGTCTTCTACTGCGTCGCGAACATGCCGGGCGCCGTGGCGAATACGTCCACTTACGCGCTGACCAACGTGACGCTGCCCTACGCGCTGGAGTTGGCGAACAGGGGCTGGCGCGAGGCGTGCCGCGCGGACCACGCGCTCGCGCTCGGCCTGAACGCCCATGCCGGAGGGGTGACCTACGCGCCGGTCGCCGAGGCACACGGCCTGCCGTTGCTGAAGTTGGACGAAGTGCTCGCCTGACGCGGTAATCACCGCGACGCCGCCGCAGACGGAGAACAGCCCGCGCTCCGATTACGGAGCGCGGGCTGTTCTCGTGCGATCTCGAACCGACGATCGCCTTTACCGCTGCGGGCTGCCGCGTTACTGCTGCGGGGGCTGCTGCCAGGTCGGCGGCTGCTCGGCCGGAGGGACGTAGCCTCCGGGGGGCGGGACATAGCCTTCGGCCGGCGGAACATAACCGGTCTGCTGCGGCTGCCCGCCCTGGAAGGCGGCGCCGATGTTGTTGAGCGTGCCGCCCGCGGCGGTGAATCCCAGGTAGGCGAACACCGTCGCCACAATGCCGAGGATCAGGCCGACGTACGTGCCGAAATCCGCGCCGGCGTCGATGAGCGCGGCCTCCTCGGCCGGCACCGAGGGGTAGGTCAGCCAGCGAATCAGCACGATGATCGTAGCGAGCAGCGCGGCCGCGCCGAACGCCGCGTAGCCACCGCGGACGCTCACGTTCTGCCCGACCGCGGGCAGCGCGACCAGCACGCCGATCGCGAGCAGCAACAACATCGGGAACCAGGCCCAGAAGCCGACGTCCCACGCGTTGCCGCTGACGCCGCCGACTCCCCCCATGGCGGCCAGTTCCCCCTTGACCGATACCGAGTACCACGGCAGGAAACTGTCGATGAACGCGAGCAGCCCGACTATCGCCAGGACGCGCTCGGTGCGACCGAGCTTCGTCAGATCCATTTACCCCTCCTAAGTGCGCGCCGACCGGTGCCAGCGGGCGGCCCGCCTCTCCGGAGCGGGCTGCCATACTTCTACAGCCTGCGCCCCCCTTCGGATAGGGGTTGTGAGCGAAACGTGCCCTTACGGGCAGCGGGAGATCACTGGTCGCCGCCGACAAGGACGGTATTTGCGGCATTTCCGAAGTCCGACGTCGGACGTCCGCTCTCACACCTTGCGGCCCGGGCGGTTCTGACATGCCGTCAGAACCCGGTCCGAACCCGGCAAGTGCGTTCCACCGCACCGCGCGACCGCGCGGTGATGATGATTTGTCGACGAATTCGCGTGACTGTGCGCGCGTTGCGCCACGAGAGCGACGCCGCCTTGCTGTAATTGGAGAGTCCCGCCTAGAGTCGCACTGCCACCGTGACGTCAGGTCGATGAATACATAGGTCGACAATTGACACCGGCACGGTGGACACTGACTGTCGGGGCACCGTCGGGGGGCCTCGCCCCGCACAGCACTTGGGAGGATGACCGGCAGGTGAGCGAATCCACATACGCCGACCCGCATACGGCGGCGCTCGCCGGAGGGAGCGGTCGAGGAGGAAAAATCGTGACCAGCGGTGCGTGGACCGGCGACGTCGAGATCGACGACCCGTACGGCATCGACGACGAACTGCGCTTCGAGGACGGCTTCGACCCGGACGCGGAAATAGAGCCGGACCCGGAGTACGCGGCCACGCTCGCCCCGGACCCGGCGACGCAGCGGCGCGAGCGGGTCGGGCCGACCGGCCGGCCGATGCCGCGCTTCCCCGCGCCACGGCCCGCCATGGAGCACGGCCCGGCGAAGATCATCGCGATGTGCAACCAGAAGGGCGGGGTCGGCAAGACCACCTCCACCATCAATCTCGGCGCGGCGCTTGCCGAATACGGTCGCAAGGTCCTGCTCGTGGACTTCGACCCGCAGGGCGCGCTGTCGGTCGGCCTCGGGGTCAACCCGATGGAACTGGACCGCACCGTCTACAACCTGCTGATGGAGCGCGGCGTCAACATCGACGACATCCTGCTCAAGACGGTCACCCCGGGCATGGACCTGTTGCCGAGCAACATCGACCTGTCGGCGGCAGAGGTGCAACTGGTCACCGAGGTGGCCCGGGAGTCCTCGCTGGCGCGCGCCCTCAAACCCGCGATGTCCGAGTACGACTACGTCATCATCGACTGCCAGCCCTCGCTCGGCCTACTCACCGTCAATGCCCTGACAGCGGCGCACAGCGTCATCGTTCCGCTGGAGTGCGAGTTCTTCGCGCTGCGCGGCGTGGCGCTGCTGACCGAGACCATCGAGAAGGTGCGCGAGCGGCTGAACCCGGAACTGGAACTGGACGGCATCCTGGCCACCATGTACGACGCCCGCACGGTGCACAGCCGCGAGGTGCTGGCGCGGGTGGTGCAGGCGTTCGGCGACCAGGTGTTCCACACGGTGATCGGCCGCACGGTGCGTTTCCCGGAGACGACGGTGGCCGGGGAACCGATCACCTCGTACGCGTCGAGCTCGGTCGGTGCGGCAGCGTACCGCCAGCTCGCCAGGGAGGTGCTGGCGAGGTGCCCCGCCGAGTGAGGATGCCCGCAGCCGACGAGCTGTTCCGCTCCCCCGGTTCGACCGCCCACGGCTCCGGCAGCGGCATAACCGCGTCCGCGCTGTCCACGATGGGCAGCGCGGCTCGCGCGGCGCGGCCGGGCACCGATCGGCTGCGCGCCGTACCCGACCCTGTCGACGAGGAGCCGGGCGCTTATCCGGACGAGGGATACACCGAGGCTCGTGCACCGGAGCAGCAGCCACAGTCCGCGCGGGTCCGGCCGGCCACGCGTTCGCAGAACGCCGCAGCGCCCACCACCGCGGCACGCGGGGCGACCGGCCGGGAACGGCACGACGAGAAGATCACCGTGTACGTCTCGCCGGAGGAACTGCTCAGCCTTGAGCAGGCCCGCATCCTGCTGCGCGCGCAGCACGGCCTGGCGGTGGACCGCGGCCGGATCGTGCGCGAGGCCATCGACCTGGTGCTGGCGGACTTCGAGGCGAACGGGGAGCGTTCCCTCCTGGTCCGCACGCTGCGCGGGCGCTGATCCAGTGGAGCCGGGCCGCGCGCGCCAGGCCCGGTAGCTGCCCATCCGGCGTAATAGAGTTGAGTTCGTGGAACCGAGCGAGCCCGTGCCGACGGCCGAAGGCGTGCCGGCGGCCGAGCCCGCCGCCGCGCCGGCCGGGTTCGACGCGCCGGTTCCGGGCGACGCGCTGACCGGGCGCGGCAGCCGGGCCAACTCGTTCCAGGTGCACCTCGAAGAGTTCGAGGGCCCCTTCGACCTGCTGTTGAGCCTGATCGCCAAGCACAAGCTGGACGTGACCACGCTTGCGCTCTCGAAGGTGACCGACGAGTTCATCGCCTTCATCCACAGCAAGGGCTCGAACTGGGACCTGGACCAGGCCAGTGAGTTCCTGCTGGTCGCGGCGACGCTGTTGGACCTGAAGGCGGCCCGGCTGCTGCCCGCCGCCGAGGTCGAGGACGAGGAGGACCTGGCCCTGCTGGAGGCGCGCGACCTGCTGTTCGCGCGGCTGTTGCAGTACCGGGCGTACAAGCAGGTCGCCGCGGAACTGGCCGCCCGCTACGCCTTCGGTTCGCTGCGCCATCCGCGTTCGGTGCCGCTGGAGCCGGTGTTCAAGGAGTTGCTACCCGAGGTCCTGATCAGCCTGTCCGCGGAGCAGTTCGCGGCGCTGGCCGTGCGGGCGATGACGCCGCGTCAGCCGCCGACGGTCTCCATCGAGCACATCCACCAGATCAGCGTCTCGATCCGGGAGCAGGCGAACGTGATCGCGCAGAAGCTGCGCAGGTTGCGCACCGCGACCTTCCGCACCCTGATCGCCGACGCGCCCGACATGATCCACATCGTGGCCCGGTTCCTGGCGCTGCTGGAGTTGTTCCGGGAGAAGGCGGTCGGCTTCGACCAGCTGGACCCGTTCGGGGAGCTGACGGTGCGTTGGACCGGCAGCGACGACGGCGAGATCGACGTCGAGGAGGAGTTCGACGGCAGCCCGGCGCCGGACGCGGAACGAGCCGCCGAGCTGACCGTGATACCGGCACAACGCACGCAGGAGGAACCCGAGTGAGCACCAACGGCGAGACGCAACCCGGCGGCGGGGCCGCGTTCTGGGCGGCGCTCGGCGTGCGGATAGAGCCCGAGCCGGAACAGGAACACGAGCACGACCCGGAGCCGCAGCAACCGCCGGAGGTCGCGCGGGCGACGCAGGAGCCGCCGGAGCGATCCGCCACGACCGACACCGTGACCGAACCCGAAGCCGAAGCCGACTCAGAAACCGACTCAGAAACCGACGCCGTCCCGCAGGAGCCGTACGAAGGGCAGCGACCAACCGTCGGCGAGGCGGCTGCCGCTGAGCAGGGCGCCAGTGAAGCGGACGCCGGTGAGCAGGGCGCCGGCGAACCGGGAGAGGCTGAACACGCGAACGACGCGCAACCAGCCCCCGCCCAGGAGCAGGCCGACACCGGCACCCGGCCCGCCGACACCGGCACCCGGCCCGCCGCCGCCGCCACATCGGGCCAGGCATCGCTCGACGAGGTCGAACCGCAGGAGGGCGAGGTGGTCGACGGTCTCGCCACGCTGAACGCCACGCTCGCGCAGAACCGCAGCGCCCGGCAGTACGCAGCGCACCCCGAGCCTGCCTGGCAGCTGGCCGGAGAGCTCTCCGGAGCGCTACCGCCGCTCAAGGCGTGCCTCGAAGCGATCCTGATGGTGGTCGACGAGCCGGTCACCGACGTCCTGCTGGCCCAGGTCGTCGAACGGCCCAAGGGCGAGGTCGCCGAGGCGCTGCGCGAACTGGCCGAGGAGTACACCGCGCAGGGCCGCGGCTTCGAACTGCGAGAGGTCGGCGTCGGCGAGGCGGCACGCGGCTCCGCGGCGGTCTCCACCGGCTGGCGGATGTACTCGCGCACCGAGTGCGCCCCGGTGGTCGAGCGCTTCGTGCGTGACGGCCAGCAGGCCAAGCTAACCCAGGCCGCTTTGGAGACACTGGCCGTGGTGGCCTATCGTCAGCCGGTCAGCCGCTCGAAGGTCTCCGCGATCCGCGGGGTCAACTGTGACGGCGTGATGCGGACCCTGCTGGCCCGCGGACTGGTCGAGGAATGCGGCACCGAGCACGAGACCGGCGCCCTGCTGTACCAGACCACCGGGTACTTCCTCGAGCGGATGGGTCTCAAGAGCCTGGACGAACTGCCGGATCTCGCTCCGCTGCTGCCCACCGCAGCGGAGATGGAAGACGAGACCTGACCGGCGCCCGACCGGCGATGTACGAGGTATGACGTTCTGATGCGATGGAGACGAAGATGGAACGGCGCGCGACGCCCTTGCACGATCCCAACGAGGAGGGCGTGCGCCTGCAGAAAGTCCTGGCCGCAGCCGGCGTCGGCTCGCGCCGCGCCTGCGAGGAGCTGATCGACCAAGGCCGGGTCAGCGTGGACGGCAAGCGGGTACGCACACAGGGCATGCGTGTGGACCCGGAGAAGGCGATCATCCACGTGGACGGAATGCGCGTCGCCTCCGCGTCCGACTCGGTCTATCTCGCGGTCAACAAACCGCAGGGCGTGCTCTCGACCATGACGGACCCGGAGGGCCGCCCGAACCTCGGCGACCTGGTGGAGGGCCGCGCGCAGCGGCTGTTCCACGTCGGGCGCCTCGACGCCGAGACCGAGGGTCTCATCCTGCTGATGAACGACGGCGAGTTGGCGCACCGGCTGACGCACCCGTCCTACGGCGTGCAGAAGACCTATCTCGCGCAGGTCGAGGGCGTCATCCCGCGCGACCTCGGCCGGCGGCTGCGCCAGGGCATCGAACTGGAGGACGGTCTCGCGCGGGTCGACAGCTTCAAGATGGTGGACGCGGTCGGCCGGCACGCCCTGGTCGAGGTGGTGCTGCACGAAGGCCGCAAGCACATCGTGCGCCGACTGCTCGCGGAGGCCGGATTCCCGGTGAAGCGGCTGGTGCGCACCCGTTTCGGCCCGGTCTCGCTCGGCGACCAGCGCCCCGGCAAGGTGCGCGGCCTGACCCGCGAGGAGATCGGCTCGCTGTACAAGGCCGTCGGCATGTAAGTGGCCTGATCTGGTCTTGACGGATGGTTCCGGACGCGGCTGCACGCGGCCGCGTCCGGAACGAGGGCGCTCAGCGAACCCTGCTCAGCCGGATCGCCAGCAGCGCCCCGAGCAGCGCGATGGCGCCCGCGACCACGAGCACCGCCGAGACGGCGTGCGCGGACGCGTGGAGGTGTGCCTGGGCGAGCAGGTTCAGGAACAGCGTGCCGAACGTGGCGATCCCGACCACCTGGCTGACCTGCGCCGTCGTGGAGATCACGCCGCTGGCGTCGGCGGCGTCCGAGACCGGGATGCGCGAGAGCATCACACCCAGCAGCGGGCTGTAGGCCAGGCCGAGGCCGGCGCCGTTGACAGCCTGCAGGATCCACCGGGCCAGACCGCCGGTGGTGCCGCCGTGCAGCACACCAGCCAGGGCGAACGAACTGAGCGCGACGACCACGAGACCCGCGACGACCAGCCACGGGTACCAGCGCGCCGGCAGTCTGCGCCACCGCATCGAGACCACGAAGATGGCCCCGGCCGCGGGCGCCCCGGCCAGGCCCGCGTCCAACGCGGAGAAGCCCAGCGCCCCCTGCAGGTGCAGCGTGAGCGCGAAGAACATCCCGGTCATCACGGCCATCACCAAGAACATCAGGCCGATCGAGAGCGCGAAGCCGGGCAGCGCCAGCGTGCGGCCGGGGATGATCGGCGTCCCGCGGCGCCGCTCCAGCCGGCGCTCCACGGTCACGAACGCGGCCACGCCGAGCGCGCTGGCGGCCAGCAGCAGCCAGCCCCACAGCGGCCAGTGCTCGTCGTGGCCGAGCACCAGCGGCACCACGAACGCCAGCACGGTCGGGGTCAGCACCGCGACCCCGACCGGGTCGAGACCGCGCCCCGGCTCGCCCCGGTCCTTCGGCAGCACCCGGCCGCTGATCACCAGGGCGGCCAGGCCGATCGGAACGTTCACCAGGAACGCGGGCCGCCACGTCGAGCCGAACAGGTTCGCGCTGACCAGCAGGCCGCCGACGACCTGCCCGACCGCCGCGCCACCCGCGATGACCGCGGTGTACATGCTCGTGGCGCGCATCCGGGCTGGTCCGCTGAACGTGCGCTGGATGATGGACAACACCTGCGGCACCATCGCGGCCGCGCCGACACCCTGCAGGCCGCGGAAGGCGATCAGCCCGCCGATGTCGGGCGCCAGCCCGCAGGCGAGGGAGGCGGCGGTGAACAGGGCCAGCCCCGCGCGGAACATCCGGCCGTGGCCCCACAGGTCGCCCAGGCGCGCACCGGTCACGATCAGGACGGCGTAGGTGATGGTGTACCCGGACACCGACAGTTGCAGCCCGGCGCCGGTGGCGTGCAACTCGTTGTGAATCGTCGGCAGCGCGACGTTGACGACCGCGACATCGAGCACTGCCATGAACATCGCGATGAGCACGGTCCACAGCAGCGGACCTCTGGCATCCGCGGAGGGAGCAGCCGCAGTGGGCCCCCGGGGCGCCGCGCCGGGAGCGGCCTGGGTTACTTGCGAAACGGTCGAGCTTGACATGCGATGAGCTTCACGTACCGCTGATCCTGTTACCAAGAGCCTGCTTATCCTGGTACCGATACCACCTGGATCAACGCGCGCGCATCGGTGAAGATGGTGCCATGGCGGTCCCCACCATCACCGACGGCGCTCCCGTCGATCACGCCCCCGGCGGATCTCGCCCCCGCGACCGGCACGAGACCCAGTTCCTGTCCCGGCAGGCTGGGAAAGTGCGGCGCACCGAGCTTGGCACCTTTCTGCGCAGCCGCCGCGAGCGGCTGACCCCCGAGGGTGTCGGCCTGCCGCCGAGCCTGCGGCGGCGCACGCCCGGCCTGCGGCGAGAGGAGGTCGCTCAGCTCGCCGGCGTCGGGGTGACCTGGTACACGTGGCTGGAACAGGGCCGGCCGATCAACGCCAGTACACAGGTTCTCGACTCGATCGCCAGGGCCCTGCGCCTCGACCCCGACGAGCACACCCATCTGTACCGGCTCGCCGACGTGCCCTCGCTCGCTCAGGTGGCCACGCCCCGGTGCACCGTCGACCCGGAGGTGCAGCAGATCCTCGACGAACTCTCGTCCATCGCCTGCGCGCTCAACGAGCGGTTCGACGTGCTGGCGTGGAACGCCGCCTATCAGCGGCTGTTTCCGGGCATCGCGAACTTCCGCGGCAAGTACCGCAACAGCGTGTGGAGCATCTTCACCTCGCCGGGCTGCTGCCACCCCTATGTCAACCGGACCGAGGAGTCGCCGCGTCTGGTCGCGACGCTGCGCGCCGCGTACGCGCACCACGTCGGCGAACCGTACTGGGAGCAGTTCATCAAGGACCTGCTGGAGCGCAGCCAGCAGTTCGCCACCCTCTGGGCGCAGCACGAGGTGGCCGGCTACGGCACGAGAATCAAGATTTTCAATCACCCGGCGGTCGGCCCGCTGCGGCTGAAGTCGACGAGCCTGGGCGTCCACGCCACACCCGGCACCCGCGTGATCGTCTACCTGCCTGACGACGACGACACCGCGCAGGGACTGCGCAGGCTCGAAAACGACTGCTCGGCCAGTACGTGGCCCCCGCTGCCCTGCGGTCACAGCTTCATGGAGTCACTGAGCTCGCAGTAGAAAGCGCCGAATAGAGCGCACGCAATATGCTGACGCACTGCTCGGCGTCAGGCCAGGCGCGCGCGCGTTCACGGCCCAGCCCGGCGAGCCGGGCGCGGTCGTCCGGGTACTGCGCCAGTCGCTGGACCGCGATCGCGATCTCGTGCGGGTCGCGGGGCGGAACCAGGATCGCCGCGTCACCCACCAGTTCCGGCGTGCCGCCGACCGCGGTGGCGACCACGGGCACCCCTGCCCGCATCGCCTCCTGGACGACGAGCGCGCGGGCCTCCCAGGCGGAGGAGAGCACGAGGATGTCGGCGGCGGCGAGCAGATCCGCGACATCCGTCCGGTGACCCAGGAACTGCGCGTCGAGCCCCCAGCGCCCGACGTCGGCCTGAAGCTGTTCGCGCAGCGGCCCGTCCCCCGCGACGACGAGGCGGGGCACCGACTGCGGAGACTGCGTCAACTCCCAGGCGTCCTGCCATATCCGGACCGCCTGAAGCAGCGTCGCGTAGTCCTTCTGCGGGGCGAGGCGTCCAACCGCGAGAACGAGTACCCGGTCAGCTCTGTCAGGCCCGCCCACGCCGAGTTCGGCGCGGACCGCGGCGCGTCCCCGAGTCGGTTCAGGCAACTGCGGCGCCGGTACCGGACCGAGTCGCGCGTCACGGGCGCCGAGTTCGCGCGCACGCTCCACCAGATCCGCTGATGCCCCGAACACGACGTTCGCACGCCGTACCGCCAACTGCTCCAACCGCCTGAGCAGCCGTGCCTTGACGCCGACGGCGAGCATGGCGTTGTGCAGCGTGACAACGCTGGGGATGCGGCCCGGCCGACCACGGCCCAGCGCGAGCGCGGTCAGCGCACCCGCACGCACCCCGTGGGCGTGTACGACGTCCGCTTCCGCCCGGACCAGCGCCGCCCGCAGAGTCCTGACGGCGGCCGCGTCCCGCAGCGGGTTGAGCGCGGCCGCGATGGGCACGGGGCAAAAGCGCGCGCCGGCCTTGACGAACCCGAAGCTCTCCTCGGTCTGCGCCGGTCCCAGCACCGTCACCGTGTCGCCGCGCTCGACCAGCCCCGCCGCCAGATCGCGCACATGCGCGCCGATACCGCCGACACTGGTCCCGAGTACCAACGCGATACGCATAGTCATAAGCGCTCTTCCGACGCGCCGAAGCGTTCAGCGGGCTGTCGGCGCCCCCGTGCCACCCGCGTGCCGAAAGCCGTCACGACCGCTCCTCCAGCGCGTTCATCGGCCACGCCCACGTCCCCGCGCCGCCCCGGCTCTCGCCGAGGACCAGCGCACCGCGCGCGCCAGCAGCGGCCGCAGGTCTCCGTCATCAAACGCCAGGCTCACCGCGGCGAACACGCCGAGAGCCAGCAGCGCGCACAGCGCGCCGGTCGCCACCGCCGGCGCCGACCCGGTCGGGCCGATCCACCCGGCCACCAGCCAGCCGGCCGCGCCCGCCGCCACCGCGGCCGTCACGCCGACCACGGCGGCCCGCGGCAGCCCGGTGAACGTGCCGGGCCCGGTGCGCCTGCGGGCGGCCGTCAGCAGCAGCGCCCCGGCGACGGTCATACCGCACGCGTTGCCGAGGCCGAGCGCGGCCACGGCCTGCCGCGGCGGAAAGCGCCAGATCAGCACCCAGTCCGCGGCCAACACGGTCAGCCAGCCGATCACGGTGGCGACCGCGGCGTCCCGGCCGTGTCCTCCCGCGTACAGCACCCGGCCGAAGTGCGCGATCGCCGCGTAGCCGGGCAGCCCGAGCGAAAAGGCGACCAACCCGTACGCCATCATCGACGGGCGCGGACCCGTCGGCGCGGAGATGAACAGGTACGCCATCGGCCACGCGGTGGCCACGAGCAGGGCCGCGCCGGCGCAGGCCGCGATCAGGACCGCGCGGCTGGTGGTGGCCACACCGGCGCGGAAGCCGGCGAGGTCTCCGCTGTCCGCGCGTGCCGCCAGATCGGTGAACGCGGTGGTCGCGATCGGCACCGCGAGCACGGCGTAGGGCAGCACGAACACCGCCCAACTGAACGTGTACACCGTCAGCGAACCCGTAGCCGCGCGCGTGTGGCTGGTGAGCAGGACGACGCCGAGCACGACGACGTTCTGCGCCGCGAGCGTCGCGACGCCGGCCAGCGCCAGATTCCGGGCGCGCCGAGCCACCCCGGAGGGGAAGCGCAGCCGCGGCCGCACACGCAGCCCGGTGCGGCGTACCGCGGGCAGGAGGCTGAGTGCGAGGGTGGCCACGCCCAGCGTCGTGCCCAGGCCGAGGAACAGCTCGGAGCGATAGCCGAGCGCGCCGAGCGCGCCGCCCGCCGCCGTCGGATCGAGCGCGCCGAAGAGCAGGTAAGTGGTGACCACCACGACGCTTGAAAGCAGCGGAGCGAGGGCTGGCGAAAGGAAACGCCGGTCGGACTGCAAGGTCGCGGACAGGACCACGGCGACGCCGTAGAGCGGGATCTGCGGTAAGAACAACACCAGGAAGCGGCTGACGGTGGCCGCATAGGCACCGACCGGCGCGTGGTTGCCGGCCAGCAGCTGGCCCAGCTGACCCGAGATCGCGACCCCGATCAGGCTCAGCGGCAACAGCACCGCCAGCGTCCAGGTCAGCAGAGCGGAGATGATCGATTCGGCCTGGGCCTTCTCGCCGCGCGCGAGCGGACCGGCCAGCAGCGGGACCGCGACGCTGGCGAGCGCGCCGCCGGCGACGATGTCGAACACCGTATTCGGGATCTGGTTCGCGGTGTTGTACGCGTCCGCGAGCGCCTGTGTGCCGACGGTGTGCGAAAACGCAAGCGTGCGCAGGAATCCGACGGTGCGTGAGAGTACCGTGACCGCCGCGATGAGCGCTGCACCACCCGCTACGGAGCGCACCGCCGCACGACGCTGGGCCGCCCGCCGGGCCACGGCGAGGCCGTCCGTGTTTTCACCGCCATCGGCGAGCACCGCTGCCGAGCTGTACCGCACAGATTCCCGGTCCATAGCCCCGTCTCGATCGCCCGCGACCTGCTTGTCGCGCGCCACCCTGTGATCGAGCGCCACCCCCTGGTCGAACACCGACCCGCCTTCGCAGCGCCCTACCCCGTCCCCCTCGGCGGCAACCAGGCGCGTGTCGATCGGCGCGACGGGCTGAACCAGCGGATCGTCGACGGACGGCAACGGGGCGGGGCGGTCAGGCACGTCGGCCGAGTCCGTCCAGGGCTCGCAGCGGCGCGGTGCTCGCGATCACCTTCGTGAACGAGACCTTCTCGCTGGCCAGCGTGAGCGCGGTGAGCGCGGCGGCGCGCCACACCAGCCCGGCGCGCGACGCGGACGCCGCAGCGGCCGTCCCGAGCACCGCCCCGAGCGCGTTCGCTCCCGCGTCGCCGAGCATGGCCCGCTCATCCAGGTCCTCCGGCAGCAACGCCAGCGCCGCGCCCAGACCCGCGCAGCGCACCGCAGCCGCGCCCGGGGCCGCCCCGTCGCGCAGCAGCGCCGGTGCGGCGCCGATGCAGGCGGCCTTGATGGCGCGGCCGGGGCGCAGGTCGAACAGGTTCACCACGTTGGCCGCCGCCGCGATCGTCACCCCGGCCAGCAGCTTGTCGGTGAGCGTGTCGGCCGGGCCGCGCCGCACCAGCGCGCCGGCCAGCAGTCCCGCGCCGCCGATGCCGACGATCTTCACGCCGCCGGTGGTCAGCTCACCCTGCATGAGGGCCTTGACATGGCCGCGCATGCCGCGGCGGTCGCCGTTTCCGCACAGATCGTCGTACACGCCGAACGCGCCCGCTGCGGCCGCGGCGCCCATCGCCGCGGTGCGCAGCCCGCTCGGCACTCCCGGGGTGATCGCGAGCGCGGCCGCGGCGCCGACGGCGTAGGCCGGGCCTTCGAGAAGGGTGACCGGCTCGCCGCGGTGGTTGGTGCGGTTCCACCGTTTCGGATCGCGGCCCGGGCCGGCGCCTTCCGCAACCGCCGCGCGCGCCGCCGAGAAGGCGAGGCGGGCCGCGCCCGCGCCGACGGCCGCGGCGAGCAGCTTGGGTGCCGTGGTGGAGATTGCGGCCGCGATACCCATGGGCCTGATCCGTTCTGTCTCGGTCCGCAGCGTGGGCGCCGCTGCGGAGGCGGGCGGCTGTGCGAGCGCTAACTCGCGCTCGGTGAGGGTGCCGGCAGCAGTTTCGGCAGTTTCGGCAACGGGCCGTCTGTGGTGCCGGTGGTTCCGTAGTGGCCCGCCGGAGCGGCCGCGTTCCGGCTCTCGCCGTAGAGCACGAAGACCACGGCGACCTGCCCGATGGTGCTGTCGGTGTCATCGACGGTGGAGACCGTCTTGGTGGCCGCCGCGTCCTTGAGGACCGCGGTGATGAGGCCGCCGGCTCCCGCAGCCGGCGCGGAGCCGCCGATCACCGGCCCGGCGCCCGCGGCGCGCAACGCCTGCGCGAGCGAGAGGTACAGGCTGTTCTGCGGATCCGGCGCGGGGTCCAGCGGCGCCGCCATGAAGGCCGCGGTCGGCTTCACCGGGTTCGTCGCGGAAGGCATCACGGTCACGCTGATCACGCCGATGCTCTTGAACGCCTGGACGGTCCGGACCGCCCAGGCGGCGGTCATCGCGGCCGGCACCGCGTTCGGCGTCGCCGATGCCGAAGGCGAGGCCGCCGGCGACGCCGAGGCGCTCCCGGCGGCTGCGCCGGTCGCCGCGCTCTGCACGGTCAGCGCCTCGACCAGCAGGTTGATCGCCTGGGCCACCGGGTCGCCGCCGGGCACCTTCTGCCCGAGCGGCGCGTAGTTGGCCACCAGGTCCTGAAGCGAGGCCACGCTGCTCGGGTCGGCGAAGGTCGGGTTGACGGTGATGTCCGCGGTGATCGTCGCCGCGGCCTGTTTGGTCAGCGCCAGCACCGAGTTCACCGCCCCCGGGTCGTAACCGGCGGCCCGCACCACCACCACCGCGTCGTTGAACAGCTGGTTGTTGACCAGGTTGTCCTTCGTGCCGTCGATGTAGTCCTGCATGTGCTGGTTGTCGGCGCTCAGCGAGAACTGCTTGGTCTCCAGGCGGTTCTTGGCGTTGTTGGCGCTGGTGATCTGCCCGTTGAGGAAGTCGACCTGCGCCTTGGGCAGGAAAGACGCACCGAGCACGAGCCCGACGGTCAGCGCGAGGAACACCGCGATGATCGACACGACGTGGTACCGGAAGTCGATCACGAGAACAGTCCCTGCACCCAGAACACGAACGAGTCCCAGTACCCGCGCAGGACCTCCCAGTACAGCCCGCCGAGCGGGGAGACCAGGGCCGTGGCGACCACGGTCACCAGAGCCGCGCCGATCAGCAGCAGCAGCGAGCCGGTGGAGATCTGGCTGCGGTAGAGCCGGGAGACGCCCTTGGCGTCGACGAGCTTGCCGCCGACCCGCAGTCTCGTCAGGAAGGTCGAGGCCATGCCGCCGCGGCCCTTGTCCAGGAACTCGACGAGGTTCGCGTGGGTGCCGACCGCGACGATGAGCTTGGCGCCCTTGTCGTCTGCGAGCAGCATCGCCACATCCTCGCTGGTCCCCGCCGCCGGGAAGACGACGCACTCGCGGCCCAGCGCGCTCATCCGCTCCAGGCCCGGGGCGCGCCCGTCCCGGTAGGCGTGCACAACCACCTCGGCGCCACAGGTCAGCGCTTCGTCCGAGACCGAGTCCATGTCGCCGACGATCATATGCGGCTTGTAGCCGGCCTCCAGAATCGCGTCGGCGCCGCCGTCCACGCCGATCAGGATCGGGCGGTATTCGCGGATGTAAGGGCGCAGCGTCTTGAGATCCTCCCGGAAGTGGTAGCCGCGCACCACGATCAGCACGTGCTTGTCGTCGAAGTCGGTGCGCACGTCCGGTACGCCCACGCCGTCGAGCAGCAGATCCCGCTCCTTGCGCAGGTACTCCATCGTGTTCTGGACGAAGGCCTCGAGCTGCTCGGAAAGCCCGGCGCGGGCCTCCTCCATCGCGGTCAGGATCGCGGGAAGGTTGAGCAGCTTGCCCGCGGCCAGCGGGGTGTCGCCGCGGAAGAGCACGTTGCCTTCGACGCGCAGCCGCTCGCCGTCCCGCGCCAGCGTCATCACGTGCGGGCCGACGTCGTCGATCAGGGGGATTCCGGCCGAGACGATGATCTCCGGGCCGAGGTTCGGATAGCGCCCGCTGATCGACGCGGAGGCGTTGACCACGGCCGCGGGGCGGCGGGCGACCAGGGCCTCCGCGGCGATCCGGTCGATGTCCTGGTGGTCGATGACCGCGATCTCGCCCGGCCGCAGCCGCTTGGTCAGGTTCTTGGTGCGCCGGTCCACGCGCGCGACGCCGTCCGCGGCCGGCCCGGGCCGCGGTTCGGCCCGCTCAGCCGCGCGCTCGGGCGGGCGCACGGTGATCCTCATCGGGACAATCCTGCCAGGCCCGTGCGGCCTGACACGTCCCACTGCACCAGTTCTTAACACGCCTTCAGCCGGTCGTGACGGGGTTGTTACGTGAGCGGGCTCGTTTTTCCATGGCGCCGTCCCGGTTCCATCGCGCCTGGACGCCGCCCGGCTTCACCGCCGTTCGGCGTGCGCGGCCGCGAGCAACTCCTCGGCGTGCGCCTGGCCAAGCTCGGAGTCTTCCAGGCCGGAGAGCATACGCGCCAATTCGCGTCTGCGCTCGGCGTCGTCGAGCACCGTCACCCCCGAGGAGGTGATGGAACCGTCGCTCTCCTTGCGCACCAGCAACTGGCGGTCCGCGAACGCGGCCACCTGCGGAAGATGCGTGACCACGATGACCTGCGCGGTCCGCGCCAGCCTGGCCAGCCGCCGGCCGACCTCGACCGCGGCCTTGCCGCCGACTCCGGCGTCGACCTCGTCGAAGACGAAGGTGGGCACCGGGTCGGCGCCCGCGAAGACCACCTCGACGGCGAGCATCACGCGGGAGAGTTCGCCGCCCGAGGCGCCCTTGGCGATCGGCAGGAAGGGGGCGCCGGGATGCGACGCGAGGCGCAGTTCCACGTCGTCGACGCCGTTGGGTCCGAAAGCGACCAGCCGCTGCGCGCCGCTGTCCGGATACGGCACGGGCAGCGCCGAGGAGGTGTCGGCGCTCGCGGGCAGTTCCCGCTGCGCGACGTGCACCGCGATCCGCGCGTGCGGCATCGCCAGCTCGGCGAGTTCGCCGGTCACGGCCGCGGCGAACTTCTCGGCGGCGGCCCGGCGCGCGGCGGAGACCTCGGCGGCGTGGTCCGCCAGCCGCGCCCGCAGTTCGTCGCGCCGCGCGGTCAGCGTCTCGATCCGGTCGTCGTCCCCGTCGAGCTCGGCAAGGCGCCCGGCCGCCTGCTCGGCCCAGGCCAGCACGTCGTCGAGGGTCGGCCCGTGCCGCCGGCACAGGTGCTCCAGGTCGGCGATGCGCTGGTTGACCACCTCGAGCCGCACCGGGTCCGCCTCGATACCGGCCAGGTAACCGGCCAGGTCGGTCGCGGTCTCGGTCAGCTGCCAGTAAAGCTCCTCAAGGCGCGCGGCGATCGGCGCGATCGCCGCGTCGTCACCGCGCACCTGCTCCACCGCGCGGCGGGCGGCGTTCACCAGCGAGCAGGCGTCGCCACCGACCGCCGCGTCGTCGCTCGACAACAGCGCCTCGTGCGCGCTCGCGGCGGCCGCGCGCAGCGATTCGGCGCTGCCGAGCCGCTGCGCTTCGGCGGCCAGCTTCTCCAGTTCCCCGGCGACCGGCTCGACCTTGTCGAACTCCGCGAGGCCGTAGCGCAGCGCATCCGCCTCCTGCGCGCGTTCACGCGCCTGGGTGGTCAACTCGCCCAGTTGCGCCGCCACGTCGCGGTACTGCTGGTAGGCAGCGCGGTACTCGCCCAGCGGGCGGGATACGGCGTCCCCGGCGTAGCGGTCCAGCGAGGCGCGCTGCCGGGCCGGTTGCAGCAGCCGCTGCTGTGCGGACTGGCCGTGCATCGCGATCAGGTCCTCGCCCAGGTCCGCCAGCACGGAAACCGGCACGGCCTGGCCGCCCAGGTGCGCGCGCGAACGCACCGAGGCGTTCTGACCGGAGCCCTGCCCGCCGACGACGCGGGCGAGCAGCAGTTCGGCCCGCGCGCCGCCGTCCGCGCCCGGCTCCGCGGGGTCTATCGCCGCGCCCGTCTCGGCCGCCCGGCGCGCGACGGCGCCCTCGGCGGGGATCAGCACCCGGCCCTCGATCACCGCCCGGTCTGCGCCCGGCCGGATCCGCGTGGTCTCCGCGCGGCCGCCGAACAGCAGATCCAGCCCGCTGACGACCATGGTCTTGCCGGCGCCGGTCTCACCGGTAACGGCGGTGAAGCCGGGCGACAACTCCAGTACGGCGTCCTCGATCACGCCGAGGCCGCGGATGCGCATCTGCTCCAGCACACTCGTGAGATTAGCGGAACTGCCGGACATCGGACCGCTCGAAACAGCCGTCAATCCCGTGCGCGCCAGCCGTCCACCGGCAGCCCGAACTTGGCCACCAGCCGGTCGGTGAACGGCGCGTCGTGCAGCCTGGCCAGACGCACCGAGCGCTCGCCCCTGCGCACCTCGACGCGGGCACGGTACGGAAGGTCGAGCGTGCGGCGCCCATCGCACCAGAGCACCGCGCTGCCCTCCGGCCCCACCGCCCAGCCGTCCTCGATCTCGACCGCCAGCAGCGAGGTCGGCGCGGCCACCAGCGGCCGGGCGAACAGCGCGTGCGCGGAGATCGGGACCAGCAGCAGCGCCTCTACCTCCGGCCAGACCACCGGTCCGCCGCCGGAGAACGCGTACGCGGTGGACCCGGTCGGCGTCGCGCACACCACCCCGTCGCAGCCCCAGCGCGACAGCGGCCGCCCGTCGATCTCGATCAGGACCTCGATCATGCGTGCCCGCGAGCGTTTCTCCACGCTGGCCTCGTTCAGCGCCCAGGTGTGCCCGATCACACGCCCGCCTTGGAGCACCATCACGTCGAGCGTCATACGCTCCTCGACCTCGTACCGTTGCTCCACGATGCGTTCGACGACCTCGTGCAGGTCCTCCAATTCCGCCTCGGCAAGGAAGCCGACCCGGCCGAGGTTGACCCCGAGCAACGGGATGTCGGCCTCGCGGGCCAGTTCCGCGCCGCGCAGCAGCGTCCCGTCGCCGCCGAGCACCACGACCAGTTCGCAGTCGTCCACCGCGTGCCGGTCGTCCGGCACGATCCAGGCGGTCGGCCCGAAGTCCACGCCGTCCACTTCTCCGGCGAGCACCCGCACCTCGACCCCGGCCGCCGAAAGCCAGTGCGCGACCTTGCGCGCCGCGTCCTTGGCCTCTTTGCGGCCGGTGTGGGTGATCAGCAGGACGCTGCGCTTGGGCCGCTCGCCGCCGCTGCTGTCGTCGACCGTCACGCGCGCTCCCTATGTCCGTCGCCATGTCTGTCCCCACGCGGGTACACGCTCGCCGCGGCCCCGGCGGGCCCCTCGGCGACAGCGTGCGCCAACTGCTCTTCGTCCAGCGGCACGGCACCTGCGCGCAGCCACACGAAGTACTCCACGTTGCCGCTCGGGCCGGGCAGCGGGCTCGCGGTCACCCCGAGCACGCCGAGCCCGAGCGCCCACGCGGCCGCGGCCACGGTACGTACCGCGTCCGCGTGCAGCGCGGGGTCGCGCACCACACCGCCGGCACCGAGCCGTTCCCGGCCCACCTCGAACTGCGGCTTGACCATGAGCGCGAGGTCCGCGTCCGGCCTGGCGCAGCGCACGAGAGCGGGCAGGACCAGCGTCAGCGAGATGAACGACAGGTCGCCGACGATGAGTTCCGCGGCCTCGCCGCCGATCTGCTCCAACGTCAGATCGCGCACGTTGGTTCGATCCACCACCACAACGCGCGGATCGGTCCGCAAACGCCAGGCCAGTTGCCCGTAACCGACATCGACCGCGACGACTTGCCGGGCGCCCGCGCGCAGCAGCACGTCGGTGAAGCCCCCGGTGGACGCTCCGGCGTCCAGACAGCGGCGTCCCTGCACGGAAAGTCCCTGCGGACCGAACGCCGCCAGGGCGCCGGCGAGCTTGTGGCCGCCGCGCGACGCGTATTCGATCTCTGCGTCCTGCGCGCTCACGACGACGATCGCAGCGGAGGTCTCGACCTGGGTGGCCGGCTTCGCCGCCGCCTGGCCGCCGATGGTGACGCGCCCGGCCGCGATCAACTCGACCGCCTGCTCCCGCGAGCGGGCCAGCCCGCGCCGGACCAGTTCGGCGTCAAGTCGCCGCCGGGGCTGTCCCGCCATCTCGATCCCGTCCAGCCGTGCCGTACCGAGACCGTCTGCGTCCCGGGTGTGTGTCTAGTGTCCCGCGCCGGAAATCCGTCGCATGACTCTGCTCGACCTGGCTGCGCAGGTCCGGTCATCCGCGCCCGGCTGGCAAGGCGCCGGAACACCCTCGCGGTGCTCAATCAACGCAGTGGGTCGTCTGCGGGTGTTTCGGCAACGCGGCCAGGCGGGATGCGGGGGCCGATTTTCACGGCGGATTTCGGCGCGGGACACTAGCTTGCCGCGTCCTGCCGGTCGATCTGCGCCAGTGCGTCCTGGAGTCGCTGGTGGATGCCGTCGTACAACTCCGGGTGCGCCCCGGTCTGCAGTTCGGGCAGTTCGCGCAGCCGCTCCAGTGCCGCGTCGACATCGGGGTGACCCGTCGGCTCGGGTTCCGGGACTGCGGCGAACAGATCCGGCGCGTCCGGAGCGGGCGTACGCGGCGGCATCTCTTGGCGCATGGCCGTGCCGTCGGTGCGAACCACGCCCTCTGTGTCCATGCTGCCCGCCGTCCTCTCGCCCAGCCAGTGTCTTTAGGCACTGCCCAGGCAGTGCCCGCGTCCGCCGCTGCTTCTGGCTGTACTCCCTGACCGTACCGCGTGGCGCGGCCCACTGGATGTAGGGTGCCAGCCGTGGCGACCGAGAACGAATGCGCCGCGGCCCTGGACCGGCTGGCCGCGAAGATGGGCGGCCTTGACGAGGGCAGCCGCGACCGGCACCGGCTTGAGCGCACGGTGAGCTGTCACGTGCCGGACCTGGAGACGACCTTTCACGGCTTGCTCAAGGACGCGCGGCTGCTGAACGTCGTCGCCTACACGGACGGGGCCGAGGTACCGCAGGCGCAGATCCGGCTGACGATACCGAGCGACGAGTTGCTGATGCTGGTCGACGGCGGGCTGAACTTCATCTCCGCGTGGACTTCGGGCCGGATAAAGGTCAACGCCTCCTTCGGCGACCTGATCCGGCTGCGCAAGATCTTCTGACCCGGTTCATCCCAGCGGCCGCGGCGCCCACCGCAGTGAGCCACCGCGGCTGCCGCGGCCGTCATCCCTCACGCCAGTCGGTGATCAGCCGATTCGGCTCCAGCAGTGCGCGCAGGTCCTCGGCCAGGTAGGTCGGCTGTTGCTCTTCGGGCGCCTTTCGCACGTCCGGCAGCCGGGTCACGCCGGTGAGCACGAGCAGCGAGTCGACGCCGGCCCGGTTCGCGCCCTCGATGTCCGTGTCCAGGCGGTCTCCGACCACCAGCGGCCGGCGTGCTCGGGTCCGGATCATGGTCTCGCGGTGCAGTGCGGGCTCCGGCTTGCCGGCCACAGTCGGCCACGTCCCCGTCGCTGCGGCGACCGCGCCGACGAGAGCGCCGTTGCCGGGAGCGATCCCCCGCGCGGTGGGCATCGTCCGGTCCGTGTTCGCCGCGAACCAGGGCACGCCCTGCTCGACCGCGTATGCGGCCTCCGCGAGTTCCTTCCATGACGTGTCCGGCCGGTATCCCTGCACCACGGCGGCGGGGGTGTCCTCGGCGCTGTCGACCAGAGTCAGCCCGTGCTCCAGCAGTGCCTGTCGCAGCCCTTCGCCGCCTATGACCAGGATGGGCGCACCTTGTGGCACCTGTTCGGCGATCAACCGGGCAACCGCCTGCGCGGCCGTGACGACGTCCGAGGGTTCCGCCGGCAGCCCCAGTTGCCGCAGGTGTGCGGCGACCGCGTCCGGCGTACGCGACGCGTTGTTCGTGACATACGCGAGGTGCATCCCCGCGTCGGCGGCGGAAAGCAGCGTGGGCACCGCGTGCGGGACGGCGTCTTTGCCTCGGTATACGACTCCGTCGAGGTCGAGGAGAGCCGTGTCATAGAGCGAGGCGAGCGGTTGCCGCCCCGCCCGCTCCTCCTGCCGGGCGGTCGTTTCGGCCGCGGCGGCCACACCTTCGATATTCGTCACAATGAGTGATTGTCTCATGGGCCGCGGAGCGGGCCGGGCGGCCGCTTGGCCGATGACTCGACTCGAAGCGTTCGGGCGAGACGGCACGTAAAGTCACGACCGGCCCCGCTTCCCCGCTGCCGCCCGGGAACGCACCGTCGCTCGCGCCCCACGCAGCGCCTGCGTGTAGTACCGCACGTCCGGGCGCATCGCCGCGGCCACAGCCAGGTGCGTTACGGCCATCTCGTAGTCGCCGAGACGCGCGGCCGCCAGGCCCCAGCCGAACTGGGCGTAATCGTCGTCCGGGTCGGCCTCCGCGATTGTGCGGAACGCGTCGGCCGCGTCCTCGTATTGCTCGGCGTCGAACTGCGCCCGGGCCAGCGCTTCGAGGATCAGGCGGGAACGCGGCATCCGTTCCGCCGCGCGCGTAAGCAGCTGGGTCGCCGCAGCCGGGTTGCCGCTGTCGAGGAACTGGACGCCGCGCTGGTACCAGTCGTTGACCTCCCCGGAGAGGGCGGACTCGTCAAGCGGCTCACCATGTCCCGTCGACCGCTCCCGCGCCGCGTGGTCATGCCACTGCGCACTCTCAGCCACTTCGTGCCTCCCGGAGTTCGATCCGTCCGTTGTTAACCGCTGTTCCCGTCTTTCCCGAGCTGTCACATCAGGCTCGGTCGTGGTCGTGTCCGTCAGTCGCGTCGGCAGCACCCCATAGCATTTGCATATGAATCCTGCTCCGGACGCCGCTTTCCCGCGCGCCGACGTGCAGGGACGGCTCTCGCTCGTCCCGTTCCGCGGTCTGCGGTTCGATCGCGCCAAGGTCGGCGACCCGGCGGCAGTCATATCGCCACCGTACGACATGATCGACCCAATTCAGGCACACCGACTTGCCCTCAGCGGCACCCATAACGTCGTTCGGCTCACCCTTCCGGAGCTCGACGAGCCCGACCCGCGGCTCAAGTACCGCCGTGCGGCCCGCACGCTGCGTGAGTGGCGCGAGGAGGGCGCCCTCGTCCTGGACCCGCTTCCCGCGCTCTACGTCTATGAGCAGACCGGCCCGGCAGGGCACCAACGCGGCCTGATCGGGGCCTTGGAGCTGCCGGCCGACGACGCGGGGCCGGTACTCCCGCACGAGGACGTCGTGGACGGCGTGGTCGCGGATCGCCAGGCGCTCATGCATGCGACGGGTGCCAATCCGGAGCCGATCCTGCTCACGTACGAGGGTGGTGGACCTGCCTCCGATCTGGTGGAGCAGTACGCGGGCGGTTGCGAGCCGCTGGTCGAGGCGGCGACCGCGGATGGCACACACCACCGGCTGTGGTCGATCACGGACCCGCGGGAACTGGCGGTCATCGCGCGGGATCTGGCGCCGCGCCGCTCGCTGATCGCTGATGGGCATCACCGCTATGCCGCCTATCAGCGGCTGGCAGCGCTGGGCCGTCCGGGCTCGGATCGCGGTTTGGCGCTGCTGGTCGACTCGAAGCGCCATGCGCTGCGCGTACGCGGGATACATCGCTGGATTCCGGATCTGCCGGTCGCCGCGGCCATTGCGGCCGCCGCGGAGTTCTTCACGGTGACGCCGGTCTCGGGTGGTTACCGTGCGGCGCTGGACGAGCTCGACCGGATCGGGCCGGAGCGTGTCGCGATGGCGGCGGTCGACCGTCAACGCGCGTGGATCATCGCCGATCCCAAGCCGGAGCTGGTGGCCGAGTCGATTCCCGGCGACCGGCCGGAGTCCTGGCGTCTGTTGGACGCCACGGTGCTGCACCTCGCGCTCGCCCGCACGGTGTGGAAGGTGCCGGACACGGCGGACCATATCCGCTTCGACCATGACGCGCGCAACGCGGTCATCGAGGCGCAGCGCCATCACGGCCTGGCGGTGCTGCTGCGCCCGGTGGCGGAGGCGACGGTCCTGGATCTCGCGGCGGCCGGGGTGCGGATGCCGCGCAAGTCCACCGCGTTCGCCCCCAAACCGGCCACCGGTCTGGTGCTACGGCTGCTCGACGCGGACTGAGTGCCGACTGTCCGGGACGGGTCGCGGGCTGGCCGGCAACGGGAACGGGAACGGGCGGAACCGGTAAGTCCGGTCCCGCCCGTGTTCTTCTCCACGCGTCAGGCGAACGCCACGATCGCTGGGCCAATGCCTCCGGCAGTCAACCGCGGCGCGATCGCTGCGTTCGCGATGCGTCCGGCCCAGAACCTAGCGGCCGCTACGCGTCGTCACTGTTCCTCGTCATGTTCCGGGTCGGGGCCGACATGCTGCTCAGCTGCCGGTCCGGCCGCGTCGTGCACATCGTGAGCTTCGGGCCGGACGGCGTCTTCTTCGTCCTCTTCGTCCTCGTCGTCGTCCTCGTCGTCGTCCTCGTCGTCGTCCTCGTCGTCGTCCTCGTCGTCGTCCTCGTCCGCGAGCGCGTCGTCATGCTCGGTTTCGGGTTCCGCGTCAGGGTCGAGAGCGTCCTCGTCGTCGTCCTCCTCGACCTCGTCGAAGGTGAGTCCGTCGAGTTCGGCCAGCCTCTCGCCGGCGCCGGTGAGGCCTTCCGGGTCTACCTCGCTCGCGCGGGCGAACCACTCGCGGGCCTCGTCCTCCCGGTCGGCATCCAGCAGTGCTTCCGCGTACGCGTAGCGAAGCCGCGCGGTCCACGGCTCCGGCGTCGCGGACGTCAGGTCGGCGCCCTGCAGCAGGACCACGGCCGCGTCCGGCTGACCCAGATCGCGGCGTGCACCGGCGGCGACGATGCGCAGTTCGATCTGCGTGGCCTTGTCCAGTTCCTTGGCCTCCGGAGCCTGCGCCATCTCCAGCGCCTTCTCGGGTCGGCCGAGGCCGCGCTCGCAGTCGGCCATCACGGCCCACTGGTGATTGGATCCCGTGATTCGGCGGGCGGCGCGCAACTCGGCGAGCGCTTCCGCGTAGCGGTCCGAGAGGTAGGCGGCGAGCCCGAGGGCTTCTCGAGTGGCGGCCAGGCGCGGCGCGAGGCGCTGTGCGGCGCGAGCGTGGGCGTAGGCCTTCTCCGGGTCCTCTTCGACGAGCCGGCCCGCCATCACCAGATGGCCGCCGACGAGTTCCGCCTTCATGCGTACGAGGGTCCGCAGCTCGGCGCGGATGTCTGCGTCCAGTTCCGAGGTGTCGACGTCGTCGGGCAGCGCGACTTCGTCCAGGGATTCGGCCGCGCCACCGGGCTTCGCCGAGTCGGCGACCGCAGGGCGTGCCCCACGCTCACGGTCCCGGTCACCGAAATGAGGGCGCTCCTCGCGACGCTGGAAACCACGATCCCCACCACGGTCGTCGCGACGCTGGAAACCGCCACGGTCGCCGCCGCGATCACGGTCAAAACCGCCACGATCACGGTCGCCGAAACGAGGACGCTCGTCACGCTGCCCCGGACCACTACGGTCATCACGACGCTGGAAACCACGATCCCCACCACGGTCCCCGCCACGATCACGGTCGAAACCACCGCGCCGGTCATCACGCTGGCCGAAGCCGCCACGGTCTCCACCGCGGTCATCACGGCGCTGGAAGCCGCCGCGATCGGCGCCACGGTCTCCACCGCGATCACGATCGAAACCGCCACGGTCCCGATCACCGAAACGCGGACGCTCGTCACGCTGCCCCGGACCACTACGGTCATCACGACGCTGAAAACCACCACGATCCCCACCACGGTCCCCGCCACGATCACGGTCGAAACCACCGCGCCGGTCATCACGCTGGCCGAAGCCGCCACGGTCATCACGACGCTGGAAACCGCCACGCTCGGCACCGCGGTCGCCACCACGATCACGATCGAAACCGCCGCGATCCCGATCACCGAAACGCGGACGCTCGTCACGCTGCCCCGGACCACTACGGTCATCACGACGCTGAAAACCACCACGATCCCCGCCGCGATCCCCACCACGATCACGGTCAAAACCGCCGCGATCCCCACCACGATCACGGTCAAAACCGCCGCGATCCCCACCGCGGTCGTCACGACGCTGGAAACCGCCACGGTCCCGATCACCGAAACGAGGACGCTCGTCACGCTGCCCCGGACCACTACGGTCATCACGACGCTGGAAGCCGCCACGATCCCCGCCACGATCACGATCAAAGCCGCCGCGCCGGTCATCACGCTGACCGGGAGCGCCGCGATCATCACGACGCTGGAAACCGCCACGCTCGGCACCGCGGTCGCCACCACGATCACGATCGAAACCGCCACGGTCCCGATCACCGAAACGAGGACGCTCGTCACGCTGGCCGGCACCGCCACGATCGTCACGACGCTGGAAACCACGGTCGCCGCCGCGATCACGGTCGCCGAAACGCGGCCGGTCATCACGCTGACCGGGAGCGCCGCGATCGTCGCGACGCTGGAAACCGCCACGCTCGGCACCGCGGTCGCCACCACGATCACGGTCGAATCCACCCCGATCGGCACCGCGATCCCGCTGCTCATATCCGGGACGGCGCTCACCATAGGAGGGGCGGTCGCCGTAACGCGCGCGGGACGAGTTCGAATCCCCGCGGTCGCTGCCGGGGCGACCTCCCGCGCCCACGTCACGGCCTCCGTCGCGCGGCTGTTCGTCGCGTCCCCGTCGCCCTTGTCCGGCAACACGCTTGTTCCCCGTGGGACGGCCCGTGGTCGGGCGGCGGGGACGGCCGGATGAGGAGGTGGACATGCGGTTCAGGGCTCCTGTCGTGGTACTACAACGAACTACGTCGCTGTGGGACTGCTGCAAAAAAAACCAGTTGGTGACCAACGCACGCCGGGCGGGCGCATCCGCCTATTCTCACCCACGCGCTCACGCCGTGGCCAATCGAGCGGCGCACGGCCCGGCAAGGGCGGCTGAGCTGGGTTGGTGCGTGCGGCCGGCTGGTGGTGTGGGCGGGGTTGGGGCC
>NZ_JAGSXH010000058.1 GCF_018283645.1 Actinocrinis puniceicyclus
CGACAACCCACGTCCTACCAGGAGCTTTGTTATATCTGACGCACCGTCCACATCGTGATCGAGTCGCAACCAGCGATCGTCAAACCACCCCACACACCATCAGACCACCCTTAACTTTAGGGCAGTGTGGGTAGCGGTCATGTGACCGTCGCCTCATAAGGCGTCGCAAGCATTACCCGGTACGTCAGGCCGGTAATCCGTCGGCCCTCACCACGGGGTCACCGCATAGCAGGGCGTTCAAGGCACGGGTCGGGACCCGTGTCCTCTTCGACGCGCCTTCGTCGCCTCTTCTCCGAACGGGCACTCAAGCGCGCGCACCGACCCTTCCGAACACGAGAGAATTCGCCGCGAGACGCCATGACAGCGTGCAGCCCGATCGGGAAGACCACGCAGGGAAGACTCTTCCGTGAATACACGGCGCTCAGCGGGTTACACGTCCGCCAATTTTGCATGTGGGGAACATGACGAATCAGGCACACCTACCTGCGTCCTGGCCAAGTGTTTCTGTGGTCATTCCGACGTTGAATGAAGCCAAGAACCTGCCGCACGTGTTCGCTCGGCTACCGGGCGGCGTCCACGAAGTGATCGTCGTGGACGGTCACTCGGTCGACGACACCTGCGCGGTCGCTCGCCGGCTCAGGCCGGACACCCGGATCGTCATGCAGAACCGCAGCGGCAAGGGCAACGCGCTGGCCTGTGGCTTCGCGGTCAGCACCGGTCAGATCGTCGTCATGCTCGACGCGGACGGATCAGCCGATCCCGGCGAGATTCCCGGGTTCGTCCAGGCCCTGCTGAACGGCGCCGACTTCGCCAAGGGAAGCAGGTTCGCCCCGGGCGGCGGAAGCTCCGATCTGACCCGGCTGCGCACGATGGGCAACCGGGTGCTCATGGCCGTGGTGAACCGGGCCTACGGCACGGCTTATACGGACCTGTGTTACGGCTTCAACGTCTTCTGGCGGCGGCACCTTCCCGTGCTGAGGCTGGATTCGACGACGCCGCCGCGAGACGGCGCGCAGCGGCTGTGGGGTGACGGATTCGAGATTGAAACATTGATCGCCATACGCGTGACCGTGGCACGCCTCGCGGTGGTCGAGGTGCCCAGTTTCGAACATTCCCGTATCCACGGCGCCAGTAATCTCACCGCGGTCAGCGACGGCCTGCGCGTGCTGCGGACGATTTTCGCCGAACGGCGCGCTCGTAACGCGGCCGTGCGGCCGCCCCATGGATTCCCCGACACGGGCATGGTCGAGGAATTCGCATCATTTCAGGCACCAGGCTCACGGGAGGCGAAGTGAACGGCGTCGCACAGAATCTGCGCGGGGCGGCGCGGTCAACGGTTTACCGCCTGCCCGCCGGCCTGGAAAGACGGCTTCTTTTCAGCTACTACCAGCGCAGGCTCCCGCGCTTCGGCAGGCCGGTGACATTCAGCGACAAGGTCAACTGGCGCATCCTGAACGACCGCAGGCCGCTGCTCGAATGGACCTGCGACAAGCTGGCCATGAAGGAATACGCGCGGAAAGCGGGACCGGATCGGCTGCGCGTGCCGCGGACGATCTGGTCCGGCGCAGACCTCGGCGAACTGACGGCGGTCGAACTGCCCGAGCACTGGGTGCTCAAGCCGAATCACCGGTCCGGGCTGATCTACTTCGGCAGCGGCAAGGCCGATCTGCGGGAGCTGTCGGCCGTGACGGCGACCTGGCTCGACCCGTTCGAGTCGAGCAGGCTGCGCGAATGGGCCTACGCCAAGGCCCGTGCGCTGTTCCTGGTCGAGGAACTGCTCGGGCCGCCGGGATCGCCGCCTCCGGACTACAAGATCTTCGTCTTCGACGGCGAGCCGGACCTCATCGAGATGGTGAACCGGTATGACGGGAACCAGCAGAGGCTGTACCGGACGGACTGGACGCCGCTGGAAGTGCTGTACGGGCCGCAGTCAATCGCTCCCGTGGCACCACGGCCGCCGCAGTTGGAGCGGATGCTCGACATCGCGCGGCGACTGGGCGAGCCCTTCGACTTCATCCGTGTCGACCTTTACGACGTCGCCGGATCGATCGTCTTCGGCGAGCTCACCGCCTATCCCTGCGGGGGTCTTGAGCGCTTCAGACCGGCCTCGTTCGACGTCGAGCTCGGCGAGAAGTGGCGACTACCCGCATTGCGGCCGGCCACGTGAAGCCGGCCGAAGGTAAGGAGCCGGACATGCTCGACCCGGATCGCCGGGCCCTGCAGACCGACCATGACGACCTGCGCCTGCGCGGCGTCCCCGGCATCGACGTCGAACTGCTGGCTTTCTCGCTCATGCACGGCAACGGCAACCTGATCCTCCTGGTGGACGAGACTCTCAGCGGTCTGTCAGCGCACGCGATCGGAAGCGACCTCGGGCGCGAACTGTGCGAGTCGTTCACGGCAGTGCGCGTGGACGGGATCGCTTTCGTCCGGACGGCCGACGGGCCGGTGCGGATGACCTACTTCGACCGGGACGGCACGAACGCCTCGATGTGCGGTAACGCACTGCGCTGCGTGACTCGGTACGGCACCGAACGCGGATACCTGCGCGGCGACGCGGACGTCATCATGACCGACGACGGACCGAAGTGGGTTTCGGCGGCCGAGGGCCGGATCCGCGTCGCGCTCGGGCCCGGGCGGGAGTTCCAGCGTGTCGCCGCCGACCGGTATTTCGTGTTCAGCGGCGTGGCGCACCTGATCGTGCTGCTCGATGATCAGCAGGACCTTGATGCGGTCGACGTGCGGAGCGCGGGCGCCGCGCTGCGCTACGACGAGCAGCTGTGCCGCCGGCTGAATCATCCGGAAGGCCTGCACGTCGACTTCATGCAGCGGTACGAGGACGGCGTGCGCATCCGCACCTACGAGGTCGGGGTGGAGGACGAAACAAGGGCCTGCGGTACCGGTTCCGCGGCGTCCGCCTACGTGGCCAACCGTGTCTGGGGTCTGCCATACCCGGTCCGCGTGGTCGTCAGGGAGGGCGAGATACAGGTCGGGGAGAGCGGGCACGGGCTGCTCATCAGCGGAACCACCGGCCACCTGTTCGGCAACATCCCGCCGATCGACGCACCGATTTCGAGGGCTGCGCAGCCGTCCAGTACAGCGCAGCCGTCGAGTCCCGCGCAGCCGTCGAGTCCCGCGCAGCTTTCCAGTCCAGCGCCGGCAATCGGAGGCTCCGGTGGCTGAGCCCAGGCGGGTATGCGTCGTCGGCCCGGGAACCCGCTTCCTCTCCGGCATCACCTACTACACGTACTCCCTGATCGAGGCGCTCACCGCGGCGGGGCACCAGTGCTCGGCCGTGCTCATCCGCGATCTGGTGCCGGTCCGTCTCTATCCGGGCCGGGCCCGGGTCGGCGGCGCCCTGACCGAGTTGCGCCTGCCACCGCAGGTGCCGCGGTTCGACGGAGTCGACTGGTACTGGGGCCGGTCGCTGGTCCGCGCGGTCGCGTTCCTGCGCAGGCAGCGGCCGCAGGTCCTGGTCCTGCAGTGGTGGACCGGGGCCGTGCTGCACACCTATCTGGTGCTGGCCGTCGTCGCCCGGCTGTGCGGCGCCAGGGTCGTCGTGGAGTTCCACGAAGCCCAGGACGTCGGCGAGGCCCGGCTGCCGTTCGTCTCCCGCTACATGGACCTGCTGGGCCGCGCTCTGCTCAGGCTCTCGGCGGCGCAACTGGTCCACTCGCGGTTCGATCACGACCAGGTCAAGGGTCGCTACGGGGTGGACGAGAGCGCGGTGGTGATTCCGCACGCCGGCTACGACTACCTCCCCTCGCGCCCCCCGCTGCGGGACGCCCCGCAGGGCGTTGTCAACCTGCTGTATTTCGGCGTCATCCGGCCGTTCAAGGGCGTCGAGGACCTCATCGCGGCCGTGGACCTGCTCGGCCCGGACCGCTCCGGGTTCTGGCTCACGCTCGTGGGCGAGACCTGGGAGGGCTGGGATCTGCCGAGCCGTCTGATCGCCGACTCGCCGCACCGGGATCGGATCACGTTCGTCAATCGGTACGTCACCGACGACGAAGCGGCCGGCTACTTCGCCGGCGCCGACGTCGTCGTGCTGCCGTATCACCGCTCCTCCTCCTCCGGGCCACTCCAGATCGCGATGGCCGCTGGGCTCGCGTTGGTAGTGACGAAGGTCGGGGGTCTGGTCGAAGCCACGGCCGGCTATCCCGGCGCGGTGCTGGCCGATCCGCGCGACCCGGCCTCGCTGGCCCAGGGCATCCTCCAGGCGGCCGGGCTCGTCGGACGGCGATTCGAGGGCGTCACCACCTGGGCCGACACCGCCCGCGGCTACACGGAACTGTTCGACACAGTGTTGTCCGACGCAGGGCCGTCCGACACAGGACCGTCCAACGCGGTGCCGTCCAACGCGGTGCCATCCGACGCGGTGCCATCCGACGCGATGTCGCGGTGACGTTCCTGCGCACGCCCTTCGCACGCGACCGGCTCGGTTCCCGGCTTCGCGTCCGCACCGGGGACCCGCTGGTGATGAACTCGTTGTATCTGACCGCGACCACGGTCGTGACCTCGCTGCTCGGATACGTCTTCTGGACGGTGGCCGCGCGGATGTATCCGGCGTCGGCCATCGGCGAGGCCGGCGCGGGCGTCTCGGCCATGGCCTTCGCCTCGCTGCTGGGCGCCCTGGGCGGATCCATGGCCGTGCTGGCCGAGTTGCCCGGCAAGCGCGGGCCGCGCGAGTGGTCGGCCACCATCACCGCCCCGCTCGTGTTCACCTCGGCGACGTCGGCGGCCACCGCGCTGGCCACCGTGGCGGTGCTCTCGCTGATGGGGCATTCGGCGTTCCTGTACCGGGACGGTTGGTGGGTGGCTGCGTTCGTGGTCGGCGTGGTGGCCACGACGGCCTCCCAGGTGCTGGAGAGCGTCTGGGTGGCCGAACGCCAGGGGATCTGGTTTCTCGGCGCGAGCACCGTCTTCGCCGTCGTCAAGCTGGCGATCGTCGCCCTTCCGGTGTTCGCGGTGTTCGGGGCCACCGGCATCCTCTCCGCCTGGTCGGCCGTCCTGGCGGCCACCACCGCGGGCTGCGTGCTGGTGCTGGTGCGCCGGTTCGGATACCGGCCGCGGCTGACGGGCCTGCGCGGGCAGATCTGGTCGATGCGGCAGAGCCTCACCGGAAACTACGTGATCAGCGTGGGCGATCAGGTGACGCTTTACGCGGTCCCGGTGATCGTCGCGCTGAAGGTGTCTCCGCAGGCCGCGGGCTGGTTCTACGTGGCCTGGAAGATCGGCGGCTTCTACGCGGTGTTCGCCTCGGCCGTCGGCACCTCCACCTTCGCCGAGGGCAGCCACCGCCCGCACCGCGTGCTGTCGCTGGCGGCGGCCGGGATGAAGATGATCCTTCCGCTGATCGCCCTCGGCGCCGCCGTGACGATCCTCGGGGGCCGTCTGATCCTGCACGCCTTCGGCGCGCAGTACGCGGCCCACTCATACACGCTTCTCGTTCTGCTGTCGTTGGGAGCCTTTCCCGACGCGGTGGTCACGATCTACCGCGGTGTCCTGCGGGTGCACAAGCGGTATCGGACCGCGGCGGCCATCTGCTGGGCCGTCTCCGTCTCCCGGCTCGCTTTCACCGCGCTGGCCTTGGGCTGGTGGGGCATCACCGGCGCCGGCTGGGCCTGGCTGGCCACGCAGACGGCCGGCGCGCTCTGGTGCGCGCTCGATCTGGCCGTGCACCGCGGCGCGTTCAACGCCGCGGCAGAAGCCTTCGCCGCAGCAGAAGTCATCACCGCGGAAGCGGTCAGTACCGCGGTAAAAGCCGACAAAGTGTTGAAGGAGGATTCATGATGCGGTGCCTGGTGACGGGTGGCTGCGGTTTTGTGGGCTCGGCGCTGGTACGACGGCTGCTGGCCGAGTCCTGCGAGGTCCTCGTCGTGGACGATCTCTCCCGGGGTTCGCGGGAGAACTTCGGAGCGGACCGGGACCTGGTCCGCGTGATCGAGCAGGACGTGACCGACGGCCTGGACCGGGTCTTCTCGTCCTTCCAGCCCCAGGCCGTCTTCCATCTGGCCGCGCTGCACTTCATTCCCGACTGCGACGCCGACCCGGCGCGCTGCCTGCGGGTCAACGTGGACGGCACGCGGTCCGTGCTGCAAGCCGCGGCGGGACTTCGCAGCCCGGCCAGCCTGGTGCTGGCCTCCTCCGCGGCGGTATACGCCCCGGCCGACGGGCCGCATCGAGAGCAGGAGGATTCCCTGGGGCCGGTCGACGTCTACGGGTACTCCAAGCGCTGGACCGAGGAACTGGCGGCGGGTTTCGCGGCCCGCACCGGAACCGGGGTGGGAATCGCACGACTCTTCAACGTCTTCGGCCCGGGCGAGACCAACGCGCACTTCATCCCCAGCCTCATCTGCCAGATGAAGGCGGGGGAATCGGTCCGGCTGGGGAATCTCTCGACCAGGCGGGACTACGTGTTCGTCGACGACGTCGCCGACGCGCTGCTGCGGCTGGCCCGGCACTGCGGCGGCGACTTCGTGCCCGGACAAGCGGTGACGGTCAACGTCGGCAGCGGGCGGGCCTACTCGGGTCATGACGTGGTCGAGGCGCTGACCAGGTCGATGACGGGAACCGAGCCGGCCGCCGTGGCCCCGGTCGTCGACCCGAGCCGGCTTCGCCCGGTGGACCGCCCCACCCTGCTGGCCGACCCGACCCTGGCGCAGAAGCTGCTGGACTGGGCACCTCGCACGTCCCTGGCCGACGGCCTGCGGGCCGCTTGGGACCGCCCGGTCGGCGCCGGGGTGACGCTGACATGAGGATCGCCATGGTTTCGGCGCACTACGCCCCGTTCGCCGGGGGCGTCGAGTCCCACGTCGAGGAGATCGCCAAGCGGCTGGCCGAGCGCGGGGAAGCCGTCGAAGTGCTCACCCACCACGACTCCCCCGGCCTTCCCGACACCGAGACGCGCGAGGGCGTCCTGGTGCGGCGGTACAAGGTGCCGGTGAACAGCCGGCACTTCGGGGTGTCTCCGGCGGTGTGGGCCACGCTGCTTCGGCACCGGGGCCGTTACGACGTGGTGCACGCGCACGGCTACCATTCCGCCGCTCCCCTGGCCGCCGCGATGGCCGGCGCCTCGCCGATGGTGTTCACGCCGCACTACCACGGCACCGGGCACTCACCGCTGCGCAAGGCCATCCACATCCCGTACCGGGCCGCCGGCGCGGCGATAGCGGCCCGTTCGCAACGCATCATCTGCGTCTCCCGCGCCGAGGCCGATCTGTTCCTGACGCACTTCCCCTCGGCCCGGCCGCGCGTCACGGTCATTCCCAACGGCGTCGATCTGGGGCGGATCACCGCGGCCCGGCCGTTCCCCGACGTGGAAGCGGTGGTCATCACCGGCGGACGCCTCGAGTCGTATAAGCAGGTTGACCGCATCGTCGAAGCCATGGCGCTGACGCCGCCCGGGCTGCGCCTGGTGGTCACCGGGGACGGCCCCGAGCGCGGCCGCCTCGAAGCACTCGCCGATGAGCGCGCGGTGCGGGACAGGGTCAGCTTCATCGGCCGGGTGCAGACCGATCCGCTGTACCGCTGGTACGCCAGCGCCGAGGTGTTCTGCTCCATGTCGTCGAACGAGGCGATGCCGGTCACCATCCTGGAACTGTTGGCCGCGGGCGCCCGCGTGGTCGCCTCGGACATCCCGGCGCACCGCGACATCCGCGAGCGCACCGCGGGAGCGATCACCCTGGTGCCCCTCGATGCCGACCCGGGCGTCCTGGCCCGCGCCCTGGAGCGGGCCGTCAAGGCGGCGCCCGCGCCGGCGCAGCGGATCCCGACCTGGGACGAGGTGACGACGCAGACCCTTGATGTCTACCGCGACGTGACGAGCGCGGTGGCGGTGGCATGAACGAAGGCGGCGTGAACGAAGGCGGCGTGAACGAAGGCGGCATGAACGACCGACCGGTGCGGGTTCTGTACTGGTTCACCCAGCCCACTCCGTACGCGGTGGCGCGCTTCAACGCGGCCGCCCAGCGGCCGGAGCTCGACTTCCATGCCGTCTTCTCGCAGGTGCGCGAGCCGGACCGGTCGTGGGACGTGGACGAGTCGGCCTGGAAGTTCCCCGCGGGCTACCTGGGCCGGATCAAGGTGCCGGTGAAGGAACTGCGCCGGCTGCGCCCGGACGTGTTCATCCTGGAGTACGACCGCTGGAACCTGGCCCTGGGCGCGGTGATCGGCTTCGCCGCCGCTCGGCGGGTGGCGTTCCGGGTGCTGCCCAACTTCGATGCCTGGTCGCGCCGCACCTGGTGGCGGGAGCTGGGCAAGAGGGTGCTGTTCAAGGCGGTTGACGCGGCGAAGGTGCCAGGGCCGCACGGAGCCGCACTGGCGACCCGCTACGGCTTGCCGCGGGAGCGCGTCACCGTGGTCACGCAATCGATCGACGTGACCCACTACGGCCGAGGTCGCGACATGCGGGCGGCCGAACGGCAGCGGCGGCGCGAAGCGCTGGGGCTGTCCGGATGCGTCTTCCTGTACGTCGGTCGAGTCTGGGCGGGCAAGGGACTGGACGAGTTGTTCGCCGCCTACCGGCAGGTCCGTGCGGTCCGCGACGACATCAACCTGCTGATAGTCGGCGACGGCGTCGACTACGAACGCTACTTCGGCCGGGAGGCGGCCACGGCCGGCGTCGGGTTCGCGGGGTTCGTACAGCCGGCCGATCTCCCGCAGTGGTACGCCCTCTGCGACGTCCTGGTCTTCCCCACCCACGGCGATCCGAACGGGCTGGTGGTGGAGGAGGCACTGGCCGCCGGCCTGCCCGTGATCGTCTCCGACGCCGCGGGCGACATCAGGGCCCGCGTTCCCGAGTGCGTCGGCCGCGTCTTCCCGGTAGGGGACGCCGGCGCCCTGGCCCGAGCCATGCGGGACCTGGCCGAGCCGTCGCTGCGGGCGCCCATGGCCCGCCGCGCGCCGGCCTGGGTCGCATGGAAGGACGACGAGCGCTACGCCGAGGATCTCGCGCGGTTCGCCCGCAGTGTCACGGCAAGCCCGCGCAGGCGGACCGTCCACCGCGCCGCCTGCGCGGCCGTCGGCCGCCTGCTGGCCCGGTGAGAGAAGGGCGAGAGCGCGAATGATGGTGCCCAGGACCATGACGGCGGTGCCTGTGACCATGGCGGAAGGGGCCTACCCTCGCCTGGTGCCTGATGCGATACGCGGACGCAGGGCCGCCCGCGCGGCCGGGCTGGCGGTCGGGTCGGCCCTCGCGGCCGACGGAGCCGGAGTCCTTCTGCTGGCGGCCGCCGACGCGCGATCCCGGTCCGGGGCGTCGGGCGGTTACCCGCTGTTCTGGGCCGGGCTGGCCCTCATCTTCGCGCCGAGCGCGGGGGTTCTGCTGCTGTCTCGGCGCGGCCGAGCGGCCCGGCTCGCCGTGGCCCTGGGTTTCGGGCTCGCGCTGTACCTGGCGAAGGTCGTCTACGAGCCGACGGCGTTCACCTTCCACGACGAGTTCGCCCACTACCGCAACGCCGCCAACCTGCTGTCATCCGGCCGGCTCTTCGGCTACAACCCGCTGATCCGCGCCACCGGCTACTACCCGGGCCTGGCCGTGGCCACCGACGCGCTCGCGCGCCTGACCGGGCTTTCGGTCTACACCAGTGGCCTGATCCTGATCGGCTGCGCGCGGCTGACGCTGGTCGGGGCGCTGTACCTGCTCGTCGACGAACTCCTCGGATCCGCGCGGGCCGCCGGCGTGGCCGTCCTGGTGTACGCGGCAGGTCCCAACTTCCTCTACTGGGACGCCCAGTACGGTTACGAATCGCTGGCGCTGCCCCTGGCCGTCCTCGCGCTCTTCTTCCTGGCGCGCCGCGGCGGGCGGGCGCCGGGCGCCCCGGCGCTCCTGTGCGCTCTGGCGGCCGGGCTCGCCGTGGTGGCCACCCATCACATAACGGCCTGGGTGCTGGCCGTACTGCTTGCGGCGTGGGCGGCGGCGGTCCGGTCGCGTCGCCGTCAGAGTTCTGACGTTGCATCGACGGAGCCGGACGCGGCGCCGGGAACCGCCGCGGCGGCACAGTACGCGCCGACGCTCCCGGCCACGGTCACCACCGGCACGGCGGTGGCGTGGCTGCTCGCCGTGGCACCGATCACCCTCGGATACATCGGCCCGGTGGTGGCGCGCGCCGCCGTGCAGGGTTTCCAGCTCATCGTCGAACTGCACACCTCGCGCACGCTGTTCGCGAACACGGGCCAGGCCGCCACCGCGCCGGCGTGGGAGCGGGTGGCCGCCGTCGCCGGAACCCTGGTCATCCTCGCGGCCCTTCCGGTCACCCTCTATCGCGGCAGGCGAACCGGCCTTCCCGTGATCGTCAAGCTACTGACGTGGTCCTCGCTGGCGTGGGTGGCCCTGCTTCCGCTGCGGTTCACCGCCGGCGGACAGGAGACGGCGAATCGATCCTCCGAGTTTCTCTACGTGGGTATCGCCGTGTGTTTCGCGCTCCTGCTGGAGCCCCTCCTCGCCTCGTCCCGATGGCGGCGCGTGTCAGCCCTCGGTATCGTCGCCGTGCTGTTCGTGGGCGGCGTTTCGGTCTCCTGGAACTACTCGCAGCGGCTGGCATCGGACTACCGGCTGACGAACGGATCGGCGCTCGTGACTCCGGACGATCGGGCGCTGGCCCAATGGATGCTCGCCACGCTCGGTCCGGGGCACCGCGTCGCGACGGACGACCAGACCGGACTGGCCCTCGGTTCGCTGGGACGCCAGGACGTGCTCGCCTCGGCCGAGGACGGCTCGCGCACGTGGCTGATCTTCTATCCGCCGAGCGTCACCGGTGACGTCCTGGCCGAGATACGCAGATCGGCAGTCGAGTACGTGGTCGTACAGCGAGACGTGCTCGACCTGCCGACCGGTGTCACCCGCTTCGACGACTCCGAACCGGCGCAGTACTACGACTCCCCGCTGCCCGCCGCCTCGCTCTCCAAATTCGATTCGAGCCCCCTGTTCCGAGAGATCTACGCGGCCGGGTCTGTGCGCCTGTACCAGGTCGTCGCATCGGCGCGCGGGCGCTGACGACGAGAACACCGACGGCGCGGGTCCTGGCTATGAGAACGTTGACGATGAGAGCGCTGATAATGAGAGCACTGACAACAAGTAACCTGACGACGAGAACACCGACGACGAGCCGACGCGGGCTGCGGGCGGCCTGTTCGACGCTCGCCGTCGCCGCGTTCGTCGTCGTCTGCGCGTCGTCGGCCGGGCCGGTCAGGCAGATCGCGGGCCTGGGCCTGGCCGGCGCCCTCCTCTGCGCCGCGTGGCTCGTCCACCGGGCGCGATTCGAAGCGATCGTGCCGGCCGCCGGTCTGACTCTGGTCTTCCTGGTCCTGGCCGGGCTCGCGCTCGCCGCCGTTCACGCCCTGAGCACCGTCCCCTTCGCGCTGACGTTGACGCTCGTCACCCTCGCCGCCCTCTGGGCCGGCGCCCTGCGTGCCCCCGCCGGGTCCGCCGGGTCCGCGGAGCGAAGCGCACGGCTCAACGCGCCGCCCCCGCTCGCCGCCGCCGGCGTCCTGGCCTTCGCGGCCGCCGCGGTCCTGGCCGTTCACCACGGCGCGTCCGCGGCCACGGCCGACGCTGACGCAGCGTCATCCGTCGCGATCTGGGCCTACCCCTCGGGGGGGCAACTCCAGGTCGGCGCGCGGCAGCCCGCCGGGCGCGGCGGCACGTCGCTGCGGATCGTCGTGACCCAGGCAGGCGTCACCGTCGCGACGTGGAACGACATTCGCCTCGCCCCGGGCGGGACCTGGCAGGCACCCGCGTTCACCGTCACCGGCGACGGCCCCGTCAGGGTGGTCGCGCTTCACGGCGGGACCGTCGTGGCGAGCCTGTCGAATCGGTGACGGCAACCCGGGAAACGAGGCCGATGAGACGCCGCGGCCTGCGGTTACGCATCGGGCTGACGGCGGCTGTGATCACCGTGATCGCCGCACTCATGTCCGCGGCGGCGCCGTCCGGCCCGTCACCCGCGGCAGGCTGCGGGAATGCCGGCAGCCGGTCATCCGCGCTGAGCCGATACCTGCGCACCCTGCGGCTCATGAACTACTTCCCGTCCGACGCGGGATGGCAGTACATGTGGACCCGGTGGGAGCCCGACCGGATCGACCACGATTTCGCGGTCATGGCGACCATGGGCGTCAATACGGTCCGGATCACGGTGTTCCCGGACGTGATGGGCTTCCCGACGCCGAGTGCGGCCATGCGATCCCGCCTCGCGCAGATCCTCGGCATGGCCGGCGCCCACGGGCTCAAGGTGCAGCTGTCCCTCTTCGATCAGTTCACCGACTTCGCGGATATCCCGGACAGCCTGACCTGGGCACACGATCTGCTCGAACCCCTGGCCGGAAGCTCGCGGCAGATCGGGTTCATCGACCTGCGCAACGAAATCGACGCGCCGGCCACGATGGATGATCCTGCCGTTCACCGGCCTCAGGTCTACCGGTGGCTGGACGCGCTGCTTCCCGCAGTGCGACACGACGCGCACGGCGTCCCGGTCGCCCTGTCCGTGACCGAGCCGGCCCACATCAGTGCCCTGCGGGTCGCCCTGCGGGTCGAGCCGGACTTCTGGGACCTGCACTACTACTCGTCCGACGCTCTCGCCTACGCGACCATGGACGAAGCGATCCAGGCCGCGGCGCCCCGGCCGGTCTTCGTAGGGGAGACGGGCTTCGCGACGGCGGCGGACGGTTCCCCGCCGGGCCTGCCCGCCGCGGCGCCTTCGCTGGAGGCATACCAGGCGCACTACTACCAGGTGATCGAGCAGGCCGCGCTCTCGCTTTGTCTCGGCCCGGCCGCCCCCTGGGCCCTGTACGACTTCACCCGGGCCGCCATTCCGAGCCGGCAGCAGCCGGACCAGTACGCCTTCGGGCTGCTCGACACCGACGGCAAACCCAAGCCCGCGGCCGCCGTCATCCGCCGGATCTTCCACGGCGCGAGCATCGGCGATGACTTCAACGGCGACTTCTCACAGGCGGTGACGACGCCCCGGGGCGAACTGCCGGCCGTCTGGCGCCTGTGGGAGCCCGACCAGGCTCGGTTCGCGCTGGACCCGGCCCGCGGTCACGAAACGCCGGGCTCGGCCCGCATCTCGGACAGCGGCGGCTCCGCTGAGGGCATGCCGGCGTTCTATACCGTCCCGGTTCAACCGCAGACAGTGCCGGGATACCGCTACCGCGTGACGGCGTGGGTCCGCGGGCAGGCGGCGACCGGGACCACCGTGGTCAACGTCAGCTGGTTCGACAGCCGCGGCGTCTTCATCAGCGGCTGCGACTCGGCCGCCCTCGACCCGGGCGACACGGACTGGACCGAACTGGAAGCCACCGGGACGGCGCCGCCCGCGGCCGCCTTCGCGGAAATCTGGCTCAAGAGCGCGCACAACTCCGGCGCCGTGTGGTTCGACGACGTGACCTGGACGCGGTGGGCGGCATAGGAGCGTACGCGCAGAGGGTTGGCGCGCCCTTCCCGCCCGAGCCGGGCACCGCGCCGACGGGGTGCGCGCGCTTCGGTACCATCTGTGCGAATGAGGTCCTTAACAGCGCGCGCTCTGAATCTCGCGGAGCACGGGGCCGTGGTGGGGGTGCGTCGTGAACATCATCCGGCGACTGCTGCTGTGCCGATGTGGGCACGGGCGAAACGCCCATCAGCACTACCGCAAAGGCAGTGACTGCGCGCTCTGCGACTGCCGCCGCTGGGCCCCGGCCCGGCTGCCGCGCAGCGACGGAAGAGGGCGGGCGACGCGGTAGGGCGCACTTGCGCACGCCCTACCGCCGTCCGCCCGCGACAACCGGTCGCAGTCACCGCTTGCGGCGCGCCCGCCACAGACTCCACGGCAGCACCAACACCACGGCCGCGGGCAGGACCCACCAGGCCGGAACCTGGCTCCTGCTCACGCCGAAGGTGATCGCCAACGCGGCGATGACGCACACCGCCACCCGCCAGTCGTCGCCGACGATGAAGTCGTACCAGAAGGCGCCGAAGGCCCTGAGCCGTGCGATCATGACCGCTCCATTTCCAAAGCCGCGACCCGCGGGGCGGTTTCACGCGACGGGGCCGAGCGGCGCAGCAGCGCGACCAGCCCGAGCGCGAAGAGCGCGGTGAGCGGCGCGATCACCAGCAGCGCCGCGTCACTGCCCGGCCAGCGCGCGTGCGCGCCCTCGGCGCCCCAGAACATCCCGAAGCTGGTGAGCATCACGCCGACCACGAACTTCAGCGTGTTCTCCGGCACCCGCGACAACGGCGCCTTGGCCGCCAGCCCGGCCAGAGTCACCGCCACGATCGCGCACAGCGCCGCGATCGCCGCCAGCGGCACGTCATGCTGATTACCGCCGAACGTGATCGCGATGAACGCCACCTCAAGCCCTTCGAGCAGCACGCCCTTGAACGAAAGGGTGTAGGCGTACCAGTCGGTGACCACCCAGCGCCGCTCGGCCTGCGCGTCACGCGCCGCGGCCAGCTCCCGGCTGAAGATCGCGTCCTCGTCGTGCAGATCCTTGTGCCCGCTCGCGCGCAGCACCGCCTTGCGCAGCCACTGCAACCCGAAGATCAACAGCAGCGCGCCCACCAGCAGCCGCAGCGCACCGAGCGGGATCGCGGTCAGCGCCGGACCGAGCACCGCGACCACCGCCGCCAGCACGATCAGCGCGCTGATCACACCCTGGCCGGCCGAACGCCAGCCGCGCGCGGTGCCCGCGGCCAGCACGATCGTCAGCGCCTCGACCGCCTCCACCGCGCACGCCAGGAACACGGCTGCGAACAACGCACCCCCGGTACCCGTCATCGCCTGTCTCCTTCCACGGCCGCACCGACCGCAAGATTCTTCACCTGGGAACCCTAACAGTCGTTAGCATCCATGTATAACTCTCCAAGCGGCGATTTTCCGTCCGGCTCGTCCTCGAGCGGGTAGGCGAAGCAGCCGTCGGGGTCGAGGGTGACACACACCTGTTCGCCGCGTCGGCGGGCGCGAGTATCGAACACCGCTGTCAGTGTGCTCTCCGCGCAGGCCACGACGTGCTCGTAGCCGCGTCCCCGGTACGCGATGTCGATGACGGTGCCGGCCAACATGCCGTCGGGCGGCGCATCCACGGCGTCGAGGATGCGGGTGGCCGCGGGTCGCACCATGAGCCGGGCGCGCTGCCCTTCGGTGAGCCGGAGCGGGGTGCGCGCGCGCAGGCGGTGCCCGGCGACGAGCACGACGGCGTGTTCCGGGTCGGCAACGGCGGCCACCCCGGTCAGTTCGCCGGCCAGGCCGGTGAAGCGCGCGACGAAGGGGGTGGCGGGCCGGTGGTAGATCGTCTCGGGCTCGGCGAGTTGGACCAGCCGTCCGGAGTCGAGGACGCCGATCCGATCGGCCAGCGCGAACGCCTCGGACTGGTCGTGGGTGATGTAGACGGCCGTGGTGCCCGCCTGCCGCGTCAGCGTCGAGATCGCGACCCGGAGCCGCTCGCGCAGGTCGGTGTCGAGGTTGGACAACGGCTCGTCGAACAGCAGCAGGCCGGGGCTGGCGACCAGCGCGCGGGCCAGGGCCACCCGCTGCTGCTGGCCGCCGGACAGCTCGTGCGGGTAGCGCTCGCCGAGGCCGGCCAGGCCGACACGCTCAAGGGCCTCGCCGGTGCGGCGGGCCGCGTCGGGGGCGGGCAGCTTGCGGCGGCGCAGCGCGTAGGCGACGTTGCCGCGCGCGGTCAGGTGCGGCCACAGCGCATAGTCCTGGAAGACCATCGCCAGGTCGCGCCGCTCGGGCGGGAGGTGTTGTCTGCGGGTGCTGACGATGTACTCGCCGAGCTTGATCTCGCCGTCGTCGAGCCGTTCGATACCGGCCAGGGCGCGGGCCAGGGTGGATTTGCCGGAACCGGAGGGGCCGAGCAGCACGAGGAACTGCCCGGCGGGCACGTCCAGGTCGATGCCGGCCAGGGCGCGGGTGGCGCCGTAGTGTTTGACCGCGCCGCGCACGCGCACGCTGTGCCCGGTGGCGGCTGCGGACGGCGATGTCTCCGGCGCGGTGGACGGTTCGGTGGACGGTTCGGTGGACGGCGCGGGATTGATGCTCGCCGCGGACGTCGCGGGTGTGGTGGTCATGCGTTCCTCCCCAGGTGGCGCCAGCCGGCGGGGGCGGCGAGCCGGAATACGCCCCAGACGAGGGCGATCACGAGCAGCGCGGCGAGGATCGCGATGACCTGCATCGCGGTGCCGCCGCCGTAGTCGTAGTTGGCCAGCGCCTTCTCGATGCCGACGGAGACCGGCGGATGGTCGGGCGGGTAGAGCAGCTGGGAGACCGGCAGTTCCAGCACGGTCGCGCCGAAGGTGAGCGACCAGGCCGACAGCAGCGGGCGGGCGAGCAGCGGCAGGGTGAGGCGCAGCCAGGAGCCGAGCGGCCCGTGGCCGTGCACCCGGCCGGCCTCGCGCATCGACTCCTGCAACTGTCCGGCCGCGCCGAAGAGCACGCGGGCGGCGGGCGGCAGCGCGGTGGCGACGTAGCCGAGCACGAGCAGCGTCGTGGTCTGATACAGGTGGATGCCCAGGTCGTTGGTCAGCGGCAGGTTGTAGGCGAAGATGTATCCGGCCGCGAACACGATGCCCGGCAGCGCCACGGCGGCGAGCAGCAGCAGGTCCAGCAGCCGCGCGGAACGACGGGAGCGGCGGCCGGTGAGCGTGCGGGCCACGACCAGGCCGAGCAGCACGGTGACGGTCGCGGTGACCGCGGCCAGCTGCGTCGAGAACAGCAGCGGCTGGCGCAGCGCCGCACTGGAGAGCACGCGGCCGTAGTTGGACAGGGTGAAGCCGTGGCTGCCCAGCAGCGACCCGAGGCCGTCGATCAACGATGCGCTGACGGCGCCGAACGCGGGCACCCCCAAGCAGGCCCCGACCAGCAGCGTCATGCCGGCGACCGCGGCCGCGGCGGCCTGCTTCGGCAGGGCGCGGCGGCGGGCCGGGCGGGTGCGGCCGCCCAGCACGCGGTAGCTGCGGCCGCGCAGCGCGGCGGACTGGGCCAGCAGCGCCAGGCCGGCCATGCCCAGCAGGACCCAGCCGACCGCGGCGGCCACCGGGAACTGCACCGGGAAGTTGTCCACCGCGTTGTAGAGCGCGAAGGTCGCCACGGGGAAATGCGCGTCGTTGGCGAGCGTGGCCGCCACGCCGAAGTCGCTGACCGATTCGGCGAACACGATCGCGAGCGCGGACCACAGGGCGGGGGCCAGCAGCCCGGCCACGGTGCGCGCGGCGGCCGCCCGCCCGCCGCCGTGCACGCGCACCGCGGCCTCGAACTCCTCCCCCAGGCCGCGCAGTCCGGCGCCGATCGCCAGGTAGGCGAACGGAATGCCCTTGACCGTCAGGACCATGATGACTCCGGCGGGACCGTAGAGCAGGGTCCGGGCGAAGCCGTCCGGCACGCCGAGCAGATCGAGTACGCCCTGGGGTTCGAGCAGCCGTTCCCAGCCCAGCGCGATCAGATAGGAGGGCACGAGCAGCAGCGCGAACATCGACGCGCTCCACACTCTGCGCCCGGGCACGGCGGTGCGCTGCACGGTCCACGCCACCGCGCCGCCGAGCACGGCGGCCAGCAGCGCGCTGGCGACGCCGACCAGCAGCGAGTCGCCGATGCCGCGCAGCAGCGGACCGGAGAGAGCGCCGCGGAACCCGTCGAGGGTGAGCCATGCGCCGCCCTGGCCGAAGAGCCTCGGGCTGACGGCGACGAGCAGGAAAAGCGCGATCGGCAACAGCAGGATCGCCACGACCAGGGCCCAGAAGACGGCCATGGGCGCGGCGCGCAGCCGGCCGCCCGCCGAGCGCCGTCCGGTGAGCCCGCCGCGCGGTGCGGGCACGACGGTCGGCGCCGGCGCGCTCGGCTCAAGGCTCTGCGCGGTCATGCTTTCCGCTCCTCCCGGTGACGTCCGTGGGGGCCGCCCTATGCGCGGGCGGCCCCCACGTCCTGGCTACTTGATGTCGGTGTCGAAGAAGGTGTTGATCTGGTTCTCCAGCGGGCCCCAGAAGTAGGGGTCGAGGCGCTGGTACTGGGCGGGCAGCGGCGGCATGCCGGCCCGCGGCGAGACGCCGGGGACGACGGGCCAGTACAGCGAGTCGCCGCTCGGGTCGCCGCTCTGCATCGCCGCCTGCCCGGCCGGGGAGAGCACGTACTGCACGAACTTCTCGGCTTCGGCCTGCAGGTTCGCCGGGGCGCCCTTGTCGATGCCGATGACGCCGGGCAGCAGGGTGGACTGCGGCAGGTACACGATCTTCGGGTCGAAGTTCGCGTTCTTCGGGGCCTTGGCCACCTCGCCGAGCGCCGCCGAGCTCTGGATGATCCCGTAGTCGATCTGGCCGGTCTCCAGGGCGTGCAGGGTGTCACCGTTGGTCGGGAACACGTGCAGCCCGTTGCCCTTGAGCCGGGTCAGGAAGCTCTCCCCCGCCTTCACTCCGCCGTTTTGGCCGCCGAGCTGGTTCATCAGGCCGGCGATCAGCGGGTAGGTCGGGCCCGACTGCGACGGGTCGTTCATGCCGACCTTGCCCTTGTACGCGGCGCCGGCCAGGTCCTGCCAGGTGGTGGGCGCGGCGCCGGCGGCCTTGGCGGCGTTGTAGATGAGGGCCGGGACGACGGTGGTGCTGACCGGGATGTAGGCGTGGTCGGCGGGCACCAGCGCCTGGCCGGCCGGGGTCAGGGTGACCGGCGGGGTGTAGTCCAGCAGTTGTCCCTGCTTGTCCAGGGCCGCGAACGCCGTGTCGCCGTCGACCCACAGCACGTCCCACTGCGGGTTGTTACGCTCGGCCGAGACCTTGGTCAGCAGGGGGCCGGTGCTGTCGTCGTCGAGCTTGACCGGGATTCCGGTGGCCGCGGTGAACGCCTTGGTCACCGGGGCGTCATAGCCCTGGGCCGAGTAGACGACCAGCGGTGCGACCGCGGCCGGCGCGGAAGCCGTACCGGAAGAACCCGCCGCGCCCGCGGTGGTGGTGCCACCCGCTGAGTTACCGCAGGCGGTGGCGGCCACGGCCAGCAGCAGGACTGCGGCGCCGACTCCGGCGTCCCGCCGTTTCCAGGAGATCATTGATCTTCTCACCTCGACACGCTCGGATATGTAACCGTCGTTAGGAATCGTGCGTGACGATCAAGACGAGGTGGCGAGGGTCAAGTGACCGGTACATGAACTGCTGGCCACCGCTTGGCGAGCGGGCGAGAATGACCCGGTTTCGGCCGGTGCACTCGCCCGATCGGGCGCCGAGACCGGTAAGCGAGCCGATGCGTGCGGTGATGCCCGGGGCACGGGACCTTCACCGACGTCAGTCCGAAGGACGCGCCGGTCAATCCGGATGACGCCCCGACCGCGCCGGTACCGCCGATGGCGGGTACCTGCGCGGTCGGGGCGAGTCGTGCTTCTGCCGGCCACCGTCTTCGAGGAGGGCGGAGACCCGCGCGCTCCTACTTCAGGTGCCGGGCGAAGAACCGGTTCGCGTCGTCCTCCTCGAACCGCGGGACGCCGGCGTGGCCGCCGAGGTTGGCGTGCAGTGTCTTCTCCTTGGAGCCGAAGGCGTCGAACAGGTCCAGGGCCTGTTGCCGGTTGTTTCCTTCGTCGTCCCACTGCAGCAGGACCTGAAGCGGGATGGCGACCTGCCGGGCCTCCTCGAACACGGCGCGGGGCACGAAAGTGCCGGCGAACATAACGGCGGCCGCGATGCGCGGCTCGAGCACCGCCAGCCGGATGCCGATCGCGATCACCCCTCCCGCGTACCCGACCGGGCCGCCGATCCCGGGCAGCGAAAGCAGGGCGTCCAGGGTGGCCCGCCATTCCGGTACCGCCCTTTCGACCAGCGGCAGGACGAGCCGGTCGACGATCTCTTCGACCGGCTCGCCGGTCTCCAGCGCCCGCCGCAGGTCGGCGCGGGCCTGCTCGGCGGCGGCGGAACGAGGCCGGTCGCCGCTGCCGGGCAGCTCGATGGTCGCCGCGGCGAAGCCCTCCGCCGCGCGGTACCGGGCCCGGGCCGCCAGGCGGGGATACATCTCGCGCAGTCCGCCGGGGTGGCCGAGCAGGATCAGCCGGGCCGGAGCGGACGTGGATGCGGATCCGGATGTGGATCCGGACGTGGATGCGGATCCGGGCGTCCACAGGATGCCGGGGATCTCGCCGAGGGTGAATTCGCGTTCGAGGACGCCGTCGTCGAGGCGCTGCTCGGAGGTGAATCGCATGGTCGTGCCTTTCGGGAGTGCTCGCGAACGGCGCTCCCGGACGACCTATCGTCCGACCGTGACCCCGGAGGGGAGCACCCATGTCGATACGTTCACGGGTACCACCTCCTCGGTCTCTGGCACGGCTTCCGGAAAGCTAGCAGCGCGCGTCGCGGTCCGCCAACAGGTTTTCGCGCAGACCCCGGGGCTCGCCGCGAGGGCGGTCCAGCGCGCTCCCACAGGCGTCCCGCGCCGCGGATCGCGCCACAGCTGTCCCGATCGCCCAAGCGAACCCTCCCGCGGATTTCCACGCCCGCGGCCTGGTCGATCACGCGATTGCACGCATGAGACCGGAGGCGTCGTCGGCTAGCGCGACCTGCACGACCGCCGACTTGCCGGAGTTCAGGAACAGTGCGCGGCCCGGCGGGAAGTCGTCACGGTCGAGCTTGCTCGTGTTCAGCCCGGGGAAGACCTGCGGATCGGACGCGTCGGGAGTCAGCAACAGCCCGGCCGGTCCCGACTTCAGCTTCGACATCAGCGACGAGGCCGAGATGGGAACGTTCTGCAACGCCGCCGTCTCGCTCTGGACGACCAGCAGCCCGTGGCCCATCAAGCACGCGGGGACCAACTGCTCCAGCCCGGTGCGCGTCTGATCGAGCGTGAGGAACGGCACCAGCTCATCGACGAACAGCGCGACTCGCCGCTGCGGGTCGCGCGCGGCCACCGCCGTCGCGAACTCCTTGAGCAGCTTCTCAGCTTCCTGCGGGTCGCCGGCGCGGCTCTCCCACAGGGGCAGCGAGTACGTCTCCGCCTCGCTCGCACCGAGGTAGAACAGGCGCGTCCCCGGCTTCCAGCGATGCAGCGCGGCAGCGACCGTGCGCAGCGCCGTGCGACGACCGGAACCGGCCGGACCGGCGATCAGCAGCGTGCCGCGCGGCGCGAAGGCCACCGGCTCCAGGTCGCGCAGGCCACGAGCGAAGACCGGTCGTCCTTCCCGCTCGGAGGGTAGCTGCGCGAGCGGGATCAGCTCGTCGAGCCTGGCCACCCCGGGCGCCGCCGGGACGCCCTCCTCGATCATCTCCTGAGCCAGAACCCGGATGTTCGCCGCCTGATCTCCGAGTGCCGGAGCGGTACCGAGGATCGCGGCCTGGATCTCGGCGCGGCCGATCAGTCCCCGGCCGGGCGGGGAGGTCTGCTTCAGGATGTTCGCCGGTACGCCAAGGCCGCTGTAGCCGCTGTCCTCCGTCATCCGCAGCACCACGCGCTGCTGCATGGTCGAGGCCAGGCCGGCCGGCACCGAGTTGGCGCGGTCGGCGCTCAGTACCACGTGCACGCCGACCGGCCGGCCCTCGGCGGCGATCGCGGCGAGCTGGTTGAAGACGTGCGCGCGGCCCGGGATCCCGTCGTACGCCTGGCGCAGCGGCAGGAAGTTGTCGATCAGAAGCAGGACCCTGGGTTCCTCCCAGCAGCCGGTGCGGGCGCGGTAGTCGGTGACGGTGCCGCAGTCCACCGCCGCGTACGCCTGCTTACGCCGGGAGACCAACTCGGTGAGGGTGCCCACCAGCCGTTCCACCCGCTCATCGTCCTCGCCGGGAATCACCGCGCCGACGTGCGGCAGTTCTTCCAGCATCGCCAGCGCGCGGGTGCCGAAGTCGAGGGCGTACACCTGGCACGGCCCGGCGTGCGCGGGGAAGCCGGCGGCGATGGCGAGCGCGCGCAACAGCGTGCTCTTGCCGGAGCCGCTCGCGCCGTACACCGCGAGGTTTCCGTGCACGTCCGGTTCGAAGGCGACGGTCGGCTGCGCCTGGTTCTCCGGGTCGTCCCGCACACCGAAGACCAGTGCGGGTGCCGCTCCCGGCGCGGCCGGGTCGAGCAGCGTGACCAGGTCGTAGACCGCTTGCAGCGGCGCCCGCCAGGGCAGCCGCGGCGCGGGCAGCACGGCCTGGGCGCTGGCCGCGCGGATCGCCTCGACGAGCCGGGCGAGGTCGGTGGGGCCCTGGTTGGCCGGTGCCTGCGTGGTCTCGGTCCGCCAGGGCGAACCGCCGCCGAACCGCAACTCCTCGACCTGGATCTGCGCGGGCGGCGGCTGCTCGCTGGTCCAGCCGCCGGCGTAGGCGGTCTGGAACGGGATCAGCCGGCCCGGCCCGGTCTTCGACACCGCGCGGCCCGGGTATCCGGGGTCGAAGTAGGCCGCGTCCTTCACGCCGAGCACGTCCAGGCTGTCGGCCTCGTCGGCCACGCGCAGCGCGACGCGCAGGTTGGTGTTGGCACGCAGGTTCGGGGTGATGACGCCGCCCGGGCGCTGCGTGGCCAGGATCAGGTGCACGCCGAGCGAACGGCCGCGCTGCGCCACGTCGATCATGCCGTCGACGAATTCGGGCAGCTCCTTGACCAGCGCGGCGAATTCGTCCACGACGATGACGAGGCTCGGCGGTGCCTCGGCTACGCCCAGCTTCTCCAACTCGATCAGGTCCTTGGCGCGGTACTTGGCGAACAGCCGCTCGCGGTAGCGCAGTTCGGCGCCGAGGCTGATCAGTGCTCTGCGTACAAGGTGCTGGTCGAGGTCGGTGACCAGGCCGATGGCGTGCGGCAGGGTGCTCAGGCCGCCGAACGCGGAGCCGCCCTTGTAGTCGACCAGCAGGAAGGTGACCCGCTGCGGGCTGTAGTTGGCGGCCAGGGCGAGGATCCAGGATTGCAGCAGCTCGCTCTTCCCGGCGCCGGTGGTGCCGCCCACCAGGGCGTGCGGCCCGTCGGCACGCAGGTCGAGCGAGTGCACACCGGTCGCGGTGCGGCCGATGAACGCGCGCAGGCCGCCGGCGTGCCGGGCGGGCTTCTCCGGCGCGCGCGGCCCTGTGACGATCGACTGGTTCGCGCTCCACCGGCCGAGCACCGCCTCGGCCTGCGGGGAGAGCAGGTCTTCGTAGATGCTCAGCAGCGGGACGGATCCGGGCAGGTCGCCCTCATCCTCGACCCGCGCGCCCGCGTCGACCAGCGGCGCCAGCGCGCGGGCCAGGTCGAGCGCTTCGCGGCGGGAGACGCCCTCGACTGCCAGCGGCTCGACGCTCTGCCCGGCGCGCAGGAACGCGGCGGTCGCGTGCCGCGGGTCCTGGGTGTAGGTCACCACGACCCGGCAGGCGGCCGGCAGCAGGGCTCGGTCAGAGGCGAGCCAGAGCACGTGCACGCCGAGCGGGCCGCCGCGTTCGGCCAGCTCGACCAGACGGCTGCGCTCCACCGGCGCGTCGTTCTCGACCAGGACCAGGATCGCCGGCCCGCGCCCGGGCGAGGCCGCGGATGGTTGCGCGGACGCGAGCGAGCGCGCGGATCCCGCGGCCCGGTGCGACGGCTCGGCCGCCCTGCGTTCGGCGAGCACGGCTTCGAGCTCTGATACCAGACCCATCGCCTCGGGCCCGGTGGCGGCGAGCCGGATCCCGCCGAGCGGGCTGTGCGCCGAGGAGGTGTGCGGCAGCCACTTGAGCCAGTCCCAGTCGGGCATGCTCACGGAGGAGGCGACGGCCGCGAGGCACAGTTCCGCCGGGGAGTGCAGCGCCGTGGCCTCGATGACCAGCGCGCGGGCGGCCTCCAGCATCGCCTCGCGCGGACCGGCCAGGCCGAGCGCACCGTCGTCCGCCGGATTCGCGACCACCGGCACGCCGTCGACGTGCGTGAAGCGGGCCGCCTGCTCCTCCAGCTTCGCGCGGTGCTCGCTCGGCGGCCCGGGCGGCAGCGTTATCTGCGAGCGGGACGGGCGCCGCCCGGTGCCGAGCCGCAGCTCGCCGAAGCCGGGCTCGCCGGGGCGCCGGGCCCACAGCAGCTCGCCGGTGTGCGCGATCGCGTCGCGGCAGTCGGCGAGGGTCGGATGCTCCTGGACGCGGGCCTGGAACTCGCGCCGCGCGGCGTCCTCGGCGCGGGCGGCGAACTCGGCCAGTTCGGATTCGAAGCGTTCGATGTCCCGCTTGTGGCGCCGGTTGCCGCTCATGAACGACTCGGCCGCGTAGCCGACGCTCATCAGTGGGCTGAGTGCCGCGAAGACCAGGGCGTTGCTCGACCGTCCGGAGACCGCGTACATCATGCCGCCCATGAACAGCGGCGCGACCATCGGGATCAGCGGCGGCCTGGTGCGTTCCCGGGGACCGGGCGCGGTCGGCGCCGCCAGTTGCTCGCCGGGGAAACGCGGTTCCAGGCGCGGGGGCCTGATGAACGCGGCGCCGGTCGCCGCCGAGCCGCCTGCCGCCGCGGCGCTCGGCGCGGCGCCGATGGTGAGCATCAGTTCGGTGTCACCCAGCTCGACCCGGTCGCCGGAGCGCAGGATCGCGCGAGTCACGTCCCGCTGCCCGATCTGCACGCCGTTGGCCGAAGCCTGGTCGTGTATCTCCACCGAGGTGCCCACTGTGATGAGGGCGTGACGACGGGAGATCTGCGGGTCGGCCAGCCGCACCTGGCAGTCCGGGCCGCGCCCGACGAGGTTGTCGCCCAGACGCAGGGTTATGCGACGGCCGGCCTCGATGCCGCCGGTGACGACGAGGGTCGCGCCGGACTCGGGCGAGGGCTGCACCAGCGTGCCCGAGGCGCTGGTCACCGCCACCGCCATGCCGGATCGCAGGATACTGCGGCCGACCTTGGCCGCCGGGTCGATGGCGGGCGCGGCCGCGTGCTGGGCGGCGCCCGCCGGGCGCAGGGTGGCGTCCGGCAGTACCGCGGGCGCCTTCGGGTCGGCGCGTTGCAGGAACTCGGCCAGCTCGCCGATCCGCGCGTCGGCGTCGAGGGTGGCCAGCAGGTCGACCTGCTCTCCGTCGCGACGCTGCAGGGTCAGTTTCAACTTCACGGCGTGCCTCCTTCGGCGGCGTCGGGGCGGGCTCGCGACGCCAGCGTGCTGCGCAGCGAGAGCGTGGCGAGGAAGCGGCGGTGCCTGCGACTGGCGCGGGCCATGGCGCGCCTGGCCTCGTCGACGCGTTTCCAGTAGGCGGCGGCCTGGTGCGTGGTCGGGTCCGTCGGGCCGAACACCATCACGTCGGCGGTCCAGGCGAGGTCGGCCAGGTCGTACGCGGCGAGAGCGAGCGCCTGCACCCTGCGTGTGCCGAACTCGGGCACTGACACGCCAAGGTCACGCGCGTAGTCGGTCAGCTCCCGCCAACCAGCTGAGTACCGGCTGACCGGCGGTCCGCTGGTGCGCCGCCGGTGCCTGCGCCGGGCCTTGAGCGCGTACGCCGCGCCGTAGATCGCCGCGGCCGCGAGTATGGGTGACAGGAATCTGACAATGCGCATCAGGAGGTTGAGCAGCCAGGCGAGGGAACCGCCGGTGCCGGGCGGCAGTGGGCCCGGGACCACATGCGTGGCGTGCGTTTCCTTGTCGGTGGTCGGCGGATGTGCCGCGTTCGGCGGCGGCACGGGGGCCGCCGCGGCGTCCTGGACCTGCTGCGGCGGCTCCTGGTCGGGCTTCTTCGTGCTGTCCGGCATGAAGGCCGTGTCCGGGACGGTGACCCACGCGCCGCCGGCCACGTGCAGTTCGACCCAGGCGTGCACGTCCTTGCCTTGCACGACGCCGTCGCTCTCGGGGATCGCGCCGAGCACGACCCGCGCGGGCATGCCGAGGCTGTTGGCGGCCAGCGCGTACGCGGCGGCGTACTGCTCGTCGTCGCCGACCGGCTGCGCGCCGTTGAGGAATCCGGAGAGGCGGAACATGCTGTGTCCGGGCAGGTATTGGGTCTCGCCGGGTCCGCCGTCGCTGTATGCGCCGGTCGTGCGCAGGTAGGTGGCGATCGCCTGGAGTTGCGCGCTCAGCCCGCTTGCTCCCTTCGCCCAGGTGGCGGCACGGCTGGCGAACTGCGCGCCGAAGCCGTCGGTCAGGTCGGGCGGACCGTAGGGCGGCGGCGCGGCCGAGTAGGTCGGCGCGGTCAGGTCGGTGTGCAGCGTGAAGGTGGTTGCGGCGGGAAGGCCGTTGATGACGACCCCTGATGCGGAGGCGACGTTGTATCGCAGGTCTGCGGCCAGTTGCCTGGTATCGGCGCCGGTGAAGGAGATCGAGGTGACGCTGCCCGCGGTGGGGAGCCAGACGTCGATGTCGCTCGCCGATGCGTAGGCGCGGGCGATGGTGATCCGCACGGTGCTCGTCGGGCCGGGTGCCGCGACCGCGTCGGCGGCGTCGGGGGTGATGACGGAGCCGACGCGCAGGAAGGCCGCGGCGCCGGCGCGGTTGGTGGCGCCCCAGACCGAGCCGTTGTAGTCATCGAGGGTTGCGATGCGCACGGGGGTGCCGACCGGCAGTCCGGTGACCGTGAACAACGTCTGATCCCACAACTCGTTCGCGTCGCGGGTGTACTTGCGGTAGCCGACCAGCGGGCTCGGGTACTTGTTCAGGTCGAGCGGCGGGAGCACCCGGTCGCGCAGAACCGCGCGGTTCTGCGGGTCGCTGCCGGGCAGCAGGGGACCGGCGAGGGCGGCCATGGCGGCGGCGATGCAGAGCACGACGATCGCGGCGATCGGCTTGTAGTGACGGCGGGAGCCGTCCGCCGCCGTGGGCTGGACGCGGCGCACGCGCAGCGCCGACCAGGAGAGGCAGAGCACGGCGGTGGCCAGGCCGGTGGCGGACCACGGCGCGTGCGAGCGGGTGCCGAGCGCGATCGCGCCGCCGAGCAGCAGCAGCGGTGCGGCCAGCGGGAGCGCTGCGGCGCGCACGCGCCGGGCCAGGGTCAGGCTCAGGGCGGCCGCGACAAGGCCGAGGATGAAGGGGACGGCGAGCAGGGGGCCGTCCGCGGTCACCGGCGGGGTGGTGGTGAGCAGTTCCTTCCAGCCGGAGACGGCCGCGGCGGCGACGGTGCGCAGCGCGGGCAGGCTCGGTGCGAAGCCCGCGACGCAGTCCGCGCGGTCGAGCAGCGCGGGGCCGACGAGGAGGTACGCCAGGACGGTGCCGAGCGCGGTGATCAGTGTGGAGGCACGCAGTGCGTAGGTGAGGTAGGCGAGGGCGAGGCCGAGCGCGATGCCGATCGCGCCGATCGCGAGGTAGCTCCAGTCAATGTATGTGGTACGCAGGTCGGCGAGCGTGGCGCTTTGCGAGGTGCGCGCCGCGCCGCGCAGTTTCGCGGAGAGAGGATAGGTGCTCATCGGACGCCTCCGGAGGCGAGCAGGGCACGCAGATCAGGTAGCTGAGCGAGCGTGTACACGTTCATCGCAGTGCCGGGGACGACGCCGCTGCGCTTGGCGGGGTCGACTCGCAGGGCATTGACCGCCACTTCGGGCCGCAGGCCGCCCCGCACCTGGCGCAGCCGGGCCCCGTCCGCGTTCGGGCCGGTGACCAGCAGCGCGACGCTGGTGTGCGGGGCGAGCCCGGCGCTGCGCGCGACCAGTGCGCCGAAGTCGCCGCCAGTGGCGAACCGCGCGCGGGCGCAGGCGTCGAAGAGCGCTGCTTCGTCGGTCAGGTCGCGCACCTGCCGGTCGGCGACGACGATCGTCGCGCCGATCCGGTCTTCGATCGCCCGGCGCGCGACCGACGCGGCGGCGCTGATCGCGGTCTCGAACTGATCAGGGTCCGTATAAGAGGCGACGTCGCCGTCGACGGCGATCAGCAGGTGCGTGCTGTGGGTCTGGAGGAACTGGCGTACCAGGAAGCGCTGCGAGCCGGGGGCGAGGGAGCCGACGCGGGCCGAGGAGCGCCAGTGGATGTGCCGCCGGTCGTCGCCGCGCACGTAGTCGCGCAGGGTGTGGAAGTCCAGGTCGCTGGGCGAGATCTGCTCGTCGGTGCGGCCTTCCAGGTCGTGCAGCAGGCCGGCGCCGAGCGGGCTGAGCGGCACCGTGCGCGGGTAGACGATCAGCTCTTTGACTTCCGGCCACTGCACGGTGCGGCGCAGCAGCCCGAGCGGGTCGGCGCGGACCGTGGTGGCGGGGCCGATGGCGATCACGCCACGCCGTTCGGCCGAGATCGGCGGGAAATCGTCGACGATCACGCTCTGGTCGCGCCCGAGGCGCGGCGCGGGGACCGCTACGGGCTGCTGGTTACCGACCGGGCCCACGGCCAGTTCGAGGCCGACGGGCAGCAGCATGCGCTGCGCGCGGTTGGTCAGCTCGACGGTCAGGTCCACGGTTTCGCCCGCCGGGACCCGCCAGCGCTCGGGCCGCACGGTGACGCGCACGGGCGCGCGTCCGAGGACGAACGCGATGGACAGCAGGATACTGATGAACCCGGCCGTGGCCGCGACGGTCAGTTCCAACCAGCCGAAGTGTGCGCCGACCAGCCAGGCCGTGAGCGAGCCGAGCAGCACGCCGCGTCCCGCGCCGGTCAGCACGCGCGAGGGCGGCGCGAGGTACCGCGCGGACAGGTCGCGACCGACGCGGGCAATGCGCAGGATCGCGTCGGCTGCGGGCCGCAGTCGGGTCTCGTGGCGGCGCAGCGCCTGCGGAAGTCGGAGGCGAGAGCGCGGCGCGCTGGAGCGGCGCCCGGTCGGGTAGGTCAGGTTCATCTCGGTGTTCCTCAGCGGTCCACGGGCGGCGGGACGCTGCGCAGGACGCGCTCAAGCAGTTGCGACGCCGCGGCGGATGTGGAGCCGGCGCCGAAGGAGTGGCCAGTGCCGGGGGTGGTGCCGGCAGCGCCGTCGAAGCGGGCTTCCGGCTTGAGCGTGACGCGGTGGGCCAGGACGGGCAGCGCGAGCCGGTCGATGTCGTCCGGCAGCACGAAGTTGCGGCCTTGCGAGATCGCCCAGGTTTTCGCGCAGCGCACCAGCGCGAGGCAGCCGCGCGGTGAGACGCCGAGTTGTATGTGCTCGTGGTTGCGTGTGGCCTCCGCGATGCGGCCGACGTAGTCGAGGCAGCCCCAGCGCACGGTGACCAGGTCGGCGGCGCGGATGAGTTCTGATACCGCGTAGGAGGAGACGACCCGGTTCACGGTGGCGGACCGGTCGCGCACCTCGGCTGCGGCGAGCAGTTCGACCAGCGATTCACGGTCGGGGTAGCCGAGCGCGATCTTCATCAGGAAGCGGTCGAGTTGCGCTTCGGGCAGCGGGTAGGTGCCGGCGTGCTCGACGGGGTTCTGTGTCGCGATCACCATGAACGGGCTTTGCAGTTCGTGGGTTTCGCCGTCGACGGTGACCTTCGCCTCCTCCATGACCTGAAGCAGCGCGGACTGGGTCTTGGGCGAGGCGCGGTTGATCTCGTCGGCCAGCACGATCTCGTTGAAGATCGGGCCGGCCAGGAACTCGAAGGAGCGCTTCTCCTGGTCGTAGACGTGCACGCCGGTGACGTCGGCGGGCAGCAGGTCCGGGGTGAACTGGATGCGTCCGCTGCGGCCGTCGACGATCTGCGCGATGGCCTTCGCCAGGGAGGTCTTGCCGGTGCCCGGGTAGTCCTCAAGCAGCAGGTGGCCGCCGGACAGCAGGCAGGTGAGCGCGAGCCGGATCGGTTCCTCCTTGCCGAGGATGGCGACCCCGACGTTCTGCACCATCCGGTCGAACAGGTCCTTGAACTTCAGCGCCTCCTCGGCGCTGATCCGCGGGGCTTCGGTCTGCATGTGCGGTGTGCTCCGTATCGTCGGTGGTGCTGAAAAAGGGAAGACTGGGCGGCAACTATCAGTGCTTTGTTATGGCCATACGTAGGAGCCTTGGACACCGCCACAGGTGACGTAAACCGTTCCGGGCTGGTATCCGAAGTAGGCTCCAGAGTCCTTGCTCTGGTTCGGCCCGTAGACCTCGGTGAATCCGTTGAAGCCGCCGGCCGAGCTGTTGAAGCTGCACGTCACGTTGCCGCTGAAGTTCGCTGTTTGGATATGGATGTAACCGCATGACGAGTTATTGCAGGTGTACTTCCCGTCACACAGAGGCTCACCTGTGTAACCGCACAGTGCGCCGCGCGAAACGGTCACCGTCGGCGGAGGCGGCGGAGTCGTGGCCGAACCGGAGGCGGTCACGGTCGCGCGTCCCGGGTCCGAGACGGTCAGGTTGATCGTGTCCGTGCTGCTGTAGCCCATGTTGTCGCTGCTCGACCAGCTCCACGGCGCGGTGCCCGTCGTGAAGGTCTGCGTCTGCCTGCTGGTCTGCACGGTCACGGTCGCCGGCTTGCCGTTGGGGTTGACCGACACGGTGAAGTTCACCACCTGACCACTCGCCGACGCGGACACGTTCGGGCTCTCGATCGGGCCGTACGCCGTCACCGTCGCGGAAACCTGCGCGTCGCACGGGTTTCCCGAGAAGTTCGCACCCGAACTCTGGTTGCAGTCCTGGAGGCTGACCGACTGCGCCTGGCCGTTCGTCAGCACGCCGATCGTCTCCTGCACCCCGGTCTGGCCGGAGGTCGGGAAGGTCCAGCTGCCGCATTGGCCACCGGAGTATGTGCAGGTCACGATCGAGGTCTTACCGTGCGAGGCCGGGGCGTCGAACTTCAACACCGCCTGGCTGTTCTGACCGGTGGGCGTGGCGGTGTAGTTGGTGATCGGGTCCGGGGTAGCGGCCGCCTCCATCTGCGTTCCCGGACTCGACGGCGAGGTGTGAGTCTTCGCATCGAGCGACACATCGGCGTTCGCGGCCGTCACCGTGTACGTGTACACCGTGCCGTCGTTGGCCAGCCCGGAATCAGGGCATGTCAACGCGGCGACCGCGCTGCACACGGTCTTGGTCCCGCCGCTCGACGCGCGCATGACCGTGTAAGTCGTCGGCCCGGGGCCGTTCGGGTCGACAGCGGTCCATGAGACGTCGACCGACCGCTCGGTCGAGTTCGTCGAGTTCGTCACCGCCAGGCTCGGCGCGGCCGGGGCCGGCGGAGCACCCGCGGACTGGCCCTGCACGGTCGCCGACGGTCCGGGCCCCTGCGCGTTCACGGCGATCACGGTGAACGTGTACACCTGGTCGTTGGTCAGCCCCGTCGCGGTCAGGCTGGTCGTGCTCGAATTCGCCTGGCCGCCACCGGTCCACGTCACGTCGTACCGGAGCACCGGGGTGCCGGCGTCCACCGGCGCTGCCCAGGCCAGGTGCAGCGTTCCGTCCTGCGGGATCGACGTCACCAGCGCGGTCACCGCGTCAGGGACCGTATTCGGCATGGCCGGGGCCGAAGCCGGGCTCGCCGCGCTCCAGTCCACCAGGTTGTGCGCCTGGACCGTGAACGTGTACGTCCTTCCGTTGGTCAGGTTGCTGATCGTGCACGGTGAGGCCGCGCAGACCTGCTGACCGCCGGAGTAGCTGACCCGGTAGGAGTCGATCGGCGCGCCGTTGTCCGCGGGAGTCGGCCAGGACAGCTGCACCGCGCGGCTAAGCACCGTGCGGCCGATCGTCGGCGTTCCCGGGGCGTCCGGCTTGCCGAGGACATTGAGCGCGATCTGGCCGGTGCTCTGCCGGTCCGCTCGGCTGCGGTCGGCCACGTCGGTCACTGTGACGGCGAAGGTCTGCGCGCCGTGCGAATCCGTCCCGGGCGTGATGCGCACCGTCGCGCCGCTCGCCGAGGCGGACGCGGGCATGCCCGAGGTCTGCGACACCGACACCACCGAGATCACCGGATCGGCCAGCTGCGAGCTGACATACGAGCTCAGATTCACGGTCGCGCTCTGGCCGGCCTTGACGCCGTTGACCGTGATCGGCAGCACGGCGGGCGGCGGGGCGGCGACCACCTGCACCAGCAGCTGGCTCGTCGCGCCGCGGAAGCCGACCGCGCCGACCGTGAGCGTTCCGACAGCGTTCGGAGTCGCGGCGCTACCGGCCGTGACGGTCAGCTTGTGGTCACCGGACCCGGCGAGCGAGAGTCCGGCGGCCGGATGCAGCCACTGCGCCGAGAAGTGCAGCGAACCGGCGGTCGACGCATTCGCCGTCCACACGTGGCACACCGAGGTCACGTCGATGTTCAGCGGCGCCCCGCCCTCCACTGCGGTCAGCGGGTCGCTCGGGCAGCGCAGCACCGGGGTGTCCGGGCCGACCTGCACCGGGAGCGTGATCACCGCCATGACCCCGTGCGGATCGGTCAGCGAGGTGCCGTCTGTCACCTGGAAGGTGACCGACGCAGGGCCCGCATAGCCGCCGGAGGCGGTCAGCACCAGTTGCCCGGTGCCCCGGTTCGCCGCGCTCAGGCCCGGGGAGGGGGCGGCCCAGATCTGGTCGGTCGTGGTCAGCCGCAGCGGCCTGCCGCTCGGATCGGCGACATAGTCGGACACTGCGATGCTCGTCTTGCCGTTCACCGGCACCGTGATCGACTTGCCGGCCTTCGCGTACGGCGCTCCGGCTCCCGCCGCGACCACGTGTGCGTAGCCGACCGCCGTCGCGCCTTGCGGGTCACGCACCTCGAAGACATAGATGTGCGGGTTCGCGGCGACCGGGACGACGAGCTTCCCGCCGACGATCTTCGCCGAGGCGTCGAAGACCTTGGACAAGGTCAGGTCGCCGGGCGTGCCGTCCGGGTCGCCGGCCTGCGCGAGCACGTCGAGCGTCGCCGTCGTCGCCTTGCCGTCAGGGGTCGCATACGTGTCGGGGACGACCGGCGGAATGTCGTAGCCGGGCTGGGAGTGCGCCGTGATCGTCGCCGAGGAAGGCCGGCCGAGGCCGTCGCTCACGTCGTAGGTGACGACCTCGGGTTTGCCGTCGTTCGGCGGCGCGACGACGTTCACCGGGCCCTGGGCCGACGCGACCGTGATGCCGGAGGGCAGGTCCGGGTTCGCGGACTTCGGCACCGCGACGGTCGCCGTGTCGCCGGCCGCGACCAGGTCGTTGGCCAGCACGTCCACCGCGACATGCGCTCCCGGCGCGGCCGTCACCGTGTCGTCAACGGCGACCGGCGGCTGCGCCGCCCCGGGCGGCACCACGGCGATGCCGACCTGCGAGGTGCCGGACAGTCCATAGTCGTCAGTGACCTGATAGGTGAAGGTGTCCGTGCCCGCACTCGTCGGGAAGGCCAGGTAGGTCAGCGAGGTCGCGTTTGAGGAGACGATCCGCCCCAGCCTCGGCGCGGATCCGATGCCGGTGAGCGCGACGCTGTCGCCGTCCGGGTCCACGCCGCCGGCCGGGATCGGCACCGTGATCGTCTCACCCGCGACCGCGCGCGCGATCACCTGCTGCGGCTGCGGCCGCCGGTCCGGGTTCGTCGCGGACGGCAAGGGGTTCACAGTCACCGTCAGGTGACCGGTGGCGGGCTCGCCGGACGGGTTCTGCACCAGGTAGTCGACCACGACCGTCAGCGGCGTGCGCACCTTCGAGGCCGGCGGCGCGACGTAGCGCACGACGTTCCCGGTCACGTAGGCGGCTCCGGCAATGGCCTGGTTCGCGGCGGACTGCGCCGTGACCTGAAGCTGACCGGGACTCGGCGCCCCGGGCACGTTCGCGACCAGACTGAGCGGCGCGCCGGCCGGGTCGATGTCGTTGTCCAGCACCGGCACCGAGACCGAGTCCCCGGCCCGCACGACCGCCGTGTCGTCCACCGGCACCGGCACATCGGTGCCGGGCGGCGGCAGTTGCGTGACGGACACCTCGCCGGTCACCGGCGCCGTCATCCCGTCGGTCACCGTGTAATGCACGATCCGTGGCCGCGCGTCGAGCGATGCGGACAGGGCGTTGATACGCAGCCAGTGCCCGTCGACGATGCCGACCTGAAGCTGCCCCGACTCCTGATCCCCCGGCTGCAGAACCACCTGCGCTCGTTGGACCACCAGCAGCGCGCCACTCGGGTCGTAGTCGTTGGCGAGCACGTCGACGGTCGCGGGCTGCTGACCGTAGAGCACCGCCACGTCCGGCATCGCCACCGGGGGCGCGGGAGAGGACGGCGCCGGCGCGATGTCGACGCGGATGACGCTCTTGGCGAACGGCGCGTTGCCGAACTCGTCGGTGTAGTCGAGCATGTACGTACCCGGACGTGAGGCCGTCACGGTCACCGTGCCGCTGTCCAGGTCCGTGGTCACCTGGGCGCCGGACGGGCTCGCGATCGGCGCGGCCAGCTTCAACTGCACGCCAGGGTCGCTCGGGTCGCTGCCCGGAAGGTCGTTGTCCAGCGGGTGGATCGTCACCGGGTGGCCGACCTCGCCACGCGCCGCGTCCGGCTGCGCGATCGGCGCGACCGTCTTCGCCGCGCTCGCGCTCTGCACCGCGACGGTCACCGTGCCGTTCACCGGCGCCGAACGACCATCCGAAACCTGATAGGTGATCGTCTGGTTCCCGGCGGTTGCCGGCGCGGTGTAGTCGAGGAACCCGTCACCGGTCGCGACCGCCGTTCCGGCCTTGGCCGAGGCCCCCGCCAGCGCAAGCGGATCGCCGTCGAAGTCGCGCCAGTCGCTGAGCACCGGCAGCGAGACCCGGCCGCCGGAGGGCGCGGTCAGCGCGGTCGGCTGGTAGCCGCGGCGCAGTTGCGGGCTGCGGTTCTGCGCATCGGTGCGCACCTGCACCGTGATGTTCGCGGTCGCGGTCAGGCCCTTGCCGTCGTCGATCGTGTACTTGAAGTGCAGTTCGCCGGAGGCCGAGCCGAGCACGAGCGCGACGCTCTGACCGTCCGGGGCGATGGCCAGGCTCGCGACTGAAGCCTTGTCGAGGTCGGAGACACGGGAGATCGACAGGACGCTGCCGTTCGGATCCGAGTCGTAGTCGAGCGGATGCAGGATGGTGGTCCGGTTCGGCCGCGCGCCGAGCGTCACGTCCGCGGCCTTCGGCGGCTGGTTTCGCTGGTTCAGCGAGTTCTGGTCGGTTTTGTTGCGGTTGCCGGCGGCCGTCACCGGCGGCGGTTGCACCGCCTGCCAATCGTCGACACGCACCGGCTTCTGCGTCAGGTCGAACAGGACGCCGGTGGCAAGGTCGTTGAGCACCAGCGCGCCACGGTTCTGCCGGAAGACCGGAGCGACCAGTTCGCCCGCGTCGGCGAGGTTCAACGCGCCGGCGCGGCGGCCGTCGCAGCCGGCCACCAGACCGTCCTGCGTCGTCGCCCAGGCCGCGTAGGCGCAGTTGCCGAAGAAGACCGGCGCGGCGGGCTTGCCGCTCCCGGCCGTTGACAGCACGCTGACCTGGCCGGAGGACAGGTCCACGGCGAGCAGATCGCGGGAAGTGGCGACGAGTACGGTGGCGGCGGCCGGTCCGGGCACCTGGAGCAGGGCGTCGCTCTGGCCGGTCAGGTCGAGGTGCGCGGTCGGTCCGCCGGAGACGATCAGCGTCCCGGTCGCCGCGTCGAGCGCGACGAGGCGGTCGCCGACCGCGGTCACGCGCACGCTCGTCAGGGCTTTGCCGAGGCTGCCGTAGTTCGCGGCGGCGAACCCGGTCGCGGTGCGTGCCACCGCGGCGGTCTTTCCGTTGGCCGCCACCGCGTACACCGCGCCGTCTACGCCGACGGCGAGGGCCGCTCCCGCGTCGGAGGCGCCTCGCGTCGCCACCGAGGCGACCGGCGCGGCCCCGTCTGCGAGCGAACTGAGGCCATTGATCTGCTGGTCGCCGTCGACGGCGGCGGCCCGCACGGCCCCGCTGCGCGGGTCGAGGGTGGCCAGCGTGCCGCCGGACAACTGCGCCTGGTCCGCGACGCCGAGCGTGACGCCCTGGTCCGCCAGCGTCTTCGCGTCGACGGTGTCCACCGGGTACAGCTCTCCGGTCGCCTGGTCCCAGGCCGCGACCGCGGAGCCGTCCTGCAGAATGTCGAGCTGGTAGTTCGACTGCGCGCCCTTCGGCGGATAGAAGGCGGCGTCGAGCGCACCGGCCGGTTTGTTGAGCCGCCCGAACAGGCCGTCCTGGTTGTTGGTGACCCAGATTCCGCCGTCGTGCAGCGCGACGTGCTGCACGGGGTAGCCCTCGGCGAGCACGGCGCCGGCGATGAGCGCGCCGACGGTCGCGGTCAACACCGCGACCGAGGCGAGCGAGGTCCACCGGCGTCGGATGCGCGCGCTGGTCTTCACGAACGGTCAACTCCTACGTGTACTGACAGAATCAGGTGCGGGCGGCGCGGCGGACGGCTACTGTCCGCAGCCGGGCTGCGACCAGTCCGGGTCGCCGTTCGAGCCGTCGAGGCGGACGACCTTGATCTGGACGCACAGGCGGATGCCTGCGGGGTCCGGCAGGTCGAGGGCGGGGGTCTTCGCCGTGCCGGTGCGTTTTCCGTCAGAGCTCTGCCATCGGAAGGTGTCGCTGGCGAGGGCCGCGGAGTAGGTCCAGCTGAAGTGCACGGTGGCCGAGCCCGTGCGGGTCGCGGTGACGGTCACCGCTCCGGGCGGTTCGTTCCCGCCCAGCGCCACACCGGGATCCACCGGGACGTCGCCGGTCGCGGACGCTGATACGCCCTGGGTGCCCGGAGCGTTCCCCTGCGCCGAGCCGCCCATGCTGAGCGTCGCCACGACGACGACGACCACGGCCACGGCCGTCAACGCGCCGAGCGACACGACGAGGCCACGCCTGTGGTTGCGCGCCGCGCTCTGGCCGTCCGCGGAAGTCGGCTGGTCGTCGGTCAGCGTCTCCGTCCGGGAGCGGTCCTTCAGGACGGTGTGCGAGCCCATGGTCTGGTTCTGCGCGAGCACGTCGCGAGGCCCGTCGTCGCGAGGCCGTTGGTATCCGTACGCTGACGATTCCGGCGCGTTGGAGGGTACTGGCGCGCCTTTCGCGTGCAGCACGGTCTGGTCGTCCTGGTCGTCGTCCCGTTGCGGCGCGGACCGGGCGAAGTCTCCGAAGCCGCTTACCGGCTCCTGGGTCGAGTGGCCGGGCGAAACCGTCGACCGCGGCGGCGCGTCGCGCAGGACCGTTTCGTCGATCTCGTCGGCGCGCCGCTCGTAGGCCGCGCTGCCAGCCGCGCCGCCCTCGGCCGCGATGCGCGTCAACGCGGCGAGTACGTCGTCAGCGGACTGTGGCCGGTTGCGCGGATCCCGGGCGAGCATCCGCAGCAGCAGGTCGGTGAGCTGCGGCGGAACGTCCCGTCTGGCCATGCCCGGGGTGGGCTGACCGGCCAGGGTGCGCTGTCTGAGCGAAGCGGGACTGTTGTCCCCGTGCGGAATGACGAAGGGGGCTGATCCGCTCAGCAGGTGCCAGAGCGTCGCGCCGAGCGAGTAGATGTCGGAACGCTTACTCGCGATCGCGTTCTCCTCGCGCATGACCTCCGGCGCGGCCCAGGACGGGGAGAGCGCGAACGTGCCTTGTTCGTGCTTGAGCCGGCGGGCGATTCCGAAATCGCCGAGCAGGTAGCTGCTGCCGGCCTGCGCGATGAAGACGTTCGCCGGTTTGATGTCCTGGTGCAGCAGCCCGATGGTGTGCGCGGCGGCGACGGCTTCGGCCAACTGTCTGCCGATCGTCAGCACCTCGGCCACCGGCAGTTGCCGCAGCCGCTTGACCCGCCGGTGGAGGTCCCCTTCCTCGTAGTAGAACGTGACAAGGCAGGGTGTTCCGTCGACGGCTTCCTTGAAGGCGAGCACCGGCACGATCAGCTTCTCGTGTCCGAGCTGCGCCATCACGTTCGCCTCGTCGACGAACAGGGTTCGCCGGTCCGGGTCGGGCCCGAAGGTGCGCGGCATCTTCACCGCCACCCTGCGAAACGGAGTCTGCTCGTAGTACAGGTACACGTAGGAGCTGCCGCCCGAGCCGATGGGCCCGCGGTATTCGTAGCCTTGGATGGCGGGCGGCTTGGGCAGGTTGGCCGCGCTCATCCGGTCGCCTCGTAGATGAAGGAGACGACGCCGGCCAGCGTCACCTCGGCCCCGGGCTCGACGAGGCGGGTCCCGCCGGGCGGCAGCGCCTCGGCCGGCCCGCCGCCTGGTGGCCGGATGGTGGTGCCGTTGGTGGATCCGAGATCGGTCACCATGACCCGCCAGCCGACCAGCCGGATCTGCAGGTGGTTGCGGGAGATGTCCTTGCCGGGACTGGGCAGGCGCAGCACGTGCTGTTTGTCAATGCTCTGGCTTGTAGGCTTCGGTTCGCGGCCGAGTAGCACGTCCTGGTCCAGGGGGATGTCCTCGCCGGTGGAGAGCCGCAGCACGCCGAGAACCGGGCGTGGCACGTGCGTCTCCTGCTGCGGCGGCACTGTCTGCGGGCACACCCGGCACCGCTTGGCCTGTGGCGGATTCAGGTGTCCGGCAGTGCATCGGATCGCTGCGACCATCGGCCGGCCGACCGCGGCGTTCGTGCTCTGACCGTTGCCGGCCGAGCTGTATACGGTGGTGGAGATGTCCTCGTCATCGTCCTCGTCCTCCGAGGCAGCCATCGTGGCCGTCGGCGCCTCAAACGCCGCTGTCGCGGCAGGCGCCGGCGCAGGAGGCGGCGGAGCTGCCGGCGGCGTCGGCGGT
>NZ_JAGSXH010000059.1 GCF_018283645.1 Actinocrinis puniceicyclus
CATCGTCAGCCGCCGGTCCATCGACGTCTTCTGTATCCAGCGGAACGCCTCGGGCTCGGTCATCCCGAGCTGTACCTGAAGCAGGCCCTTGGCGCGGTCGACCAGCTTGCGGGTCTCGAAGCGGGCGTCGAGACCGTCGTGGTGGAGACGGCGCGGCTTCCGCTGCTTCGGGTGCTCGGCCCGGAGCTGGCCGAACACTTCGCCGCGCTGCATCGCGGCCACGGCGTGCAGTTCCGCTTCGGCGAGGTGGTCGACGAGATCACCACCGAGGGCGGTTACGCGACCGGTGTCCGGCTGGGCGACGGCTCGGTGCTGCCGGCCGACGCCGTGCTCGTCGCGATCGGCGTCGATCCCAACACGCAGCTCGCGCAGGACGCCGACCTGGCCGTCGCGGACGGGGTGCTGGTCGACGCCTCACTGCGCACCGCGGACCCGGACATCTTCGCTCTCGGCGACGTCGCGCGCGCCTTCCATCCGCGGTACGGCAAGCCGATCCGGGTCGAGCACTGGGCCAACGCGCTCAACCAGCCGCAGGTGGCCGCCGCGGCGATGCTCGGCGAAGACGCGCAGTACGACCGGCTGCCGTACTTCTTCACCGACCAGTACGAGCTGGGCATGGAGTATCTCGGCTACGTCGAACCCGGCGGCTACGACCGCGTCGTCGTGCGCGGGGACCAGGCGAGCGGCCAGTTCGTCGCGTTCTGGCTCGACGGCGGGCGCGTGCTGGCCGGGATGAACGTGAACGTGTGGGATGTGGGCGACCAGATCCGTGCCCTGATCGAGTCCGGGCAGGCCGTGGACACCGATCGGCTCGCCGACCCGGGCACGCCGCTCGAATCGCTCGTACCCGGCTCGTAGCGCGAGACCGCTGCGCTCGGTCAGGTGGCCAGGGCCGTGAATCTGCGCCCGGCCGACTCCCAGTTCGTCTCAAGCCGGTATCCGAGCGGCCGGGCCAGCTCCAGCAGCGCGCCGCGCCCGACGGTGGCCCAGGGCACCGGCGCGCCGTGCTCACCGAGCCGCAACTCGTGCCGTTCGTCCTGCTCTCCCGCGGCGGTCTCCACGAGCAGCCGCCCGCCGCGCGGACAAAGCAGGGTCTTGATACGTGCGAGGAGTGCGTCCGGGTCGCCGCCGATCCCGATGTTGCCGTCGATCAGCAGCGCGTACGGCCAGCGGCCCTCCCCGGGCAGCCGGTCGAACACGGAGCGGCGCAGCGCGGTCGCCCCGGCGGCGCGGGCGATCAGCAACGCGACCGGGGTGACGTCCACGCCGAGCGACGGGACGCCGCGCCGGGCCAGTTCCGCGGCCAGCCGGCCGGGTCCGCAGCCGATGTCGAGGGTGGGACCGGTGCAGCGGTCCAGCAGCGAGCTGTCCGTCTCGTCGGGCGCGGCGGCGTACTTGGCCACGTCGAGATGGAATACCGCGCCGCTCTCGCAGCGCAGCATGATCGGCTCGGGGTGGGCCGGCGCGGCGCAGGAGGCGGCCGACGAGCGGCGCGGCGTCTGCGCGATCGTCTGCCACAGAGCGCGTTCGTATCCTGAGGAGACCGGTCCGCTCCAGCTCGTGGCCGCATACTGGTCGCCGAGAGGTGCGGCGGGGCGTGCGGTCGATCCGGCGCGTGGCCCGGTCAGGCCCGGTTCGAGCGGGTCCGGTGCGTTCAGGTCGGGTTGATTGAGGTGCGATTCGATCAGGTCAGGTTCGTGCGGCCCTGATTCGTCCTCGCCCGTGACGATGCGGGCGAGCAAACCGGCGAAACGAGACCCCGGCGCCTCTGCCGCGGCCGCGCGGGCGTCGGGCTCGTAGTCCACGTCGCGCAGCGTCGGCAGGATACTGATGCGCAGTTCGGCCGCGGCCAGCCGGTCGTGCTGGTGCCTACCGGTGTCCTCGCGCGACATCGGCACGCCGATCAGCAGACCGTTCACCCGCGGGTGGCCCGGCTCGCGCAGGCCCAACGCCCAGAATCCGCCGTCCTGCGCCGGGCCGAACACGGCGTCCGCGTCGGCGTAGGAGCCGGCCGTGGCTGCGCCGGCCAGGCCCGCGCCGAGTGCCAGCAGACCCTTGTTCAGCGTCGGCGCCGAAAGCTGCGGGGTGTCCATGCCGACCAGCAGCGCGGGCCCCCGATCCCGCCGCGCCGCCTCGGCGAAGGCCGCCGCCAGCCGAACGTCCAGCGTCCCCGGGACCTGCGGCACGATCGTGAAGCCGTCCCGCAGCGCGCGCGGCAGCCAGTCTCCTGCCACTCCGTCCAGGACCAGCAGGCGGTGGTCGGCCCGGGCGCCGCGGACCGCGTCGAGTGTGTCCAGCAGCGCGGCCCGGGCCAGCGCGGCGGCCTGCGCGGCGGTGAACGGCGGGCACAGCCGGGTCTTGACCCGGCCCGCGACCGGCTCCTTGGCGATGACGATCAGGGTGCTCATCGGCTCGTGGCCTCCCGCCACACCCGGTTCATGTCCCGCACCGCCTGCAGCGTGCCGGTGAGCGTCCCGGTGACCTTCGACTTGCCGGTGCGCGGCGCGTAGTCGACGACTGTCTCGTCGATGCGCCAGCCGGCGCGCGCGGCCGCCAGCACCGTCTCCAGCGGATAGCCGGAGCGGCGATCCGCGACGGCGAGGCCGAGCAGCGCCTCGCGGCGCGCGGCGCGCATCGGGCCGAGGTCCCGCACCTGTACGCCCGCGCGGCGCAGCCGGAAGGCGAGCACCTGATTGGCGAAGCGCGCGTGCGGCGGCCAGGCCCCGGCGCCCACCGGACGGCGCCGACCGAGTACGAGGTCTGACTCACCGGCCAGTACCGGCCCGGCGACCCGGGGCAGTTGGCGCGGATCGAGCGAGCCGTCGCAGTCACAGAAGCAGACCGCCGGCGCGCTCGCCGCACTCAGCCCGGCGTGGCAGGCCGCGCCGAACCCGCGCCGCTGCTCGGTCACCACCAGCGCGCCGAGTTCGGCGGCCAGCCGCGCGGAGCCGTCGGTGGAGCCGTTGTCCACGACGATCGCGCGGTATCCCTCCGGAAGGCGCCCGAGGACGAAAGGCAGCGCTCCTTCTTCATTCAGGCAGGGCAGAACGACATCGACGAGCGGCACGGCAGGCTCCCGGACGGTGGGTGACGGTGTGGGCGACAAGATGGATGAGGATTCTGATATGGCGTGCGCCGCGACACCGGACCCTGAGACACCGGCCCCTGAGACAGCGGACCCTGAGACAGCGGACCCTGAGACAGCGGACCCTGAGACAGCGGACCCGGAGAGGGCGGGCAGTGCGACAGCGGGCGCGGCGGCGAGGGAAGAGGCGATGGCCGCCTCGACGCGCGCACGGCGCCGCCGCCGTGTGCGCGCCGCGGTCGCGCCCAGGACGACGAGCAGCGCGAACCCGTACCCGATGCGCAGGGAATCGACGAGGTCGAGTCCGAGCGGCTGCGCGATCTGCGAGACGAACACCGCCAGCGCGAGGGCGAGCCACTCCAGCCGCCCGTCCAGCACGACGAGGACGACCAGCAGGATCGCGTACCACTGGAAGACCGGGGTGCTGACGAACATGGTCACGCCCGCGATCGCCAGGGTTCCGCGCCACGGCCGGCGCGGATCGCCGCGCAACAGCACCGCCAGCCCGGCCGCCCCGGTGATGAGCGCGGCCACGGCTCCCGACCACGCGTCCGGCAGCACAGTGCTCAGCAGCATGAACCCGCCGCCGCCCGCGTAGCCCTGCTCGTGCAGATAACCGGGGATGAAGCCGATGACCTTGCCGCCGACCGCGATCACGTGCGGCAGGTACACGGCGGCGCAGGTCCCCGCGACCGCCGCCGCGATCAGGACCGGCCTGCGCCGCAACACCGCAGGCAGCGCCATCGCAGGGGTCAGCTTCGCCCCGACGGCCAGGCCGAGCAGCAGCGCGCCGAGCAGATGGCGGCGCGTGGCCGACCTGCCTTCGGGCGCGCCGCGGGCCGCGATCGCCAGCAGCGGCAGCGCGGCCGCGGTCAGGAACGCGGCCAAGACGTCCACATGCGCTCCGTTGCCGGTCTCGAAGGCGACCAGCGGGCACCACGCCCACACGGCGGCCCCCCGCGGATCCCGGCCCAGCGCGCGCAGGCCGAGCAGCAGGGCGATCGTGGTGGCCAGGGCGAGGGCCACGCCGGCGAGCTGAATCGGCTTGTACCGGCTGCCTGGCGGCGAGAGCGCGTGCACGGCCAGGAAGTAGCTCTGCGCGACCGGCGGGTAGATCGTGTGCACGGCAGGCCGGTTGATCAGCGAGCAGCCCGGCACCAGCCGCCCGCCGTCCGGATCGACCGCGCCCGGGCCGACGCACCAGTGGGTCTGCCCGGCCGGCCAGAGCGAGGGATCGCGAAGCGCGGCCAGTTGCGGCGCGGCGGGAACATAGTCGTACGGGTCGATCCCGGCGGCCTGTACCCGGCCGTCCCAGACGTAGCGGTACAGGTCGTCGCTGGTGCGTTCGGGCGCCGAGGCGCAGGCGATCGCCGCCGCGAGGCCGCCGAGCAGGATCAGCGCGACCGCGGCGCGCGGTGGCACCTTGCGCAGCAGGTACACCGCGGCGGCGAAGGCCAGCCACGCGGCGCCGAACAGCAGATTCGTCGGCCAGACCGAGCCGCGTGCCGGAGGCAGGTGCACGCGCTCGGCGAGGCAGACCACGAGCGCGGCGACCGCTACGGCGACCGCGGCGGTATGCAGGAGCGCGGTGCGGTCCAGGACCGGGCGGGTACCGGGCGGTGCGGGCTGCGGGAGCGGTGCGGTCTGCGCGGTCGGGACCGACTGGGCGCCGGATTCCGCCGCTCTTGCGGGTGTCCGCGCGCGCTCGGGTGTGCCCGAAGGCGCGCCGATCGCCTGGCCCTGGTCCGATTTGCGCCCGGCGCGCGGCGCCGGAATGCCGGTGTGGGCGCCGGTGCGCTGCGGCCCGGCCGGGCCCGGCGCAGTAGATCTTGCGGAGCTCATAGCGATCCACCGTGGCAGCCCGCAAGCCCTTCGGCGCGCCCGCGGCCGTGACCGTAAGAGCTCCGTAATCGGGCCGGCGCCGGTGCCTGCGGCAGTTCTTACGGACTGGAGAACCGCACGCCGCCGACCGGTACCGGCCGCGTGCGGGCGGCCTAGAGTGGCGGGATGGAAGCAAGCGCTGACGTGCTCGTCGTCGACGACGACCCCACGGTGTCCGAGGTCGTCGCCGCCTACCTGCGGCGGTGCGGCCACCGGGTGCGCCTGGCCGCCGACGGGCCCAGCGCGGTCGCCTCCGCGCACCTCAAGCGGCCGGATCTGATCGTGTTGGACCTGATGCTGCCCGGCTTCGACGGCTTCGAGGTCTACCGGCGCATCCGCAGGCTGGGCCCGGTACCGGTGATCATGCTGACCGCCCGCGGCGAGGAACACGACCGTATCCTCGGCCTGGAACTGGGCGCCGACGACTACGTCACCAAGCCGTTCAGCCCCCGCGAGCTGTCCCTGCGCGCGAACTCGGTGCTGCGCCGCGCCCGGCACACCGCGAACACCCAGAACCAGGCTTCTGACATACGCCGCGTCGGCGAGCTCGAAGTCGACGTCACCGGTCACCAGGCCAGCCGAGGCGGCGTCCCGCTCTCGCTCACCGGCCGCGAGTTCGACCTGCTCGCGTTCCTGCTCGCGCACCCCGGCCAGGCGTTCACCCGGGCCGAGCTGATGCAGCTGGTGTGGGGCTGGGACTACGGCGACCAGTCCACGGTCACCGTCCACGTGCGCCGGCTGCGCGAGAAGATCGAGCAGGACCCCGCCGAGCCGCGGCTGCTGGTCACGGTCTGGGGCGTCGGCTATCGGCTCGATCCTCCCGAGGCGCAGCAGGCGGCGGCGCCCGACGGTGAACCGCCGCGGGACGCCCGACGTGGTCAGGCCGACACGACCGGCACCGCCGGCGTACCCGACCAGACATTCCCGTCCTCGCCCCCCGGAGCGCACCAGTGAGCGATCTCGTCCTGATCATCCTGATCGGTGGCGGCAGCGCGATCGGCGTAGGCGTGCTCGGGCTGCTCGCGCTGCGGCTGCTGCGCGGGCGCTCGATGCGCCTGAAACTGTTCGCGGTCGCGATGTTCACCGTGCTGGCGATGGTCGCCGGGGTGCTCGCCGCCGCGCAGGCGATGTTCCTGTCCCAGCACGACTTCGGCGTGGCGCTCGTGGTCTGCATCGCCGCCGGCCTGGTGGCCCTCGCCATGGCGATACCGCTGGCCCGCAGCGTCACCGCGGACAGCCGCGCGCTGCGCAACGCGATGCGCGCACTGGGTGACGAAGAGCACGAATTCGAGTACTCGGTCCGGGCCGGCGGCCGTCACGCCGCGCCCGGCCCGGCGCTCGCCGACCGTCCGGCGCCCGTGGCCCTCGCCACCGCGGAACTCGACGACCTGCGCCGCGAGCTGACCACCACCGGCGCCCGGCTGGCCGAGTCCCGCGAGCGCGAGCGCGCACTGGAGCGCTCCCGGCGGGAACTGGTCGCATGGGTGTCGCACGACCTGCGCACCCCGCTGGCCGGTCTGCGCGCGATGGCCGAAGCGCTCGAGGACGGCGTTGCCACGGACCCGCTGCGGTACCACACCCAGATCCGCATGTCGGTGGACCGGCTGGCCGGCATGGTGGACGACCTGTTCGAGATGTCCCGGATCCACGCCGGCGCGCTGAGGCTCACGCTGGAGCGGGTGCCGCTGACCGATCTGGTCGACGAGGCGGTGGTCGGCGCCGATCCGCTGGCCAGGGCCTGCGGCGTGGCCCTTGAGGCGGACGTGCGCACCCCGCTGGCCGTGCGGGTCGACCCGCGCGAACTCTCCCGCGCCCTGACCAACCTGGTGGCCAACGCCATCCGGCACACGCCGAGCGACGGCGCGGTCCGGGTCGAGGCGATCGAGCGGGACGGTCACGCGGTGCTCGCCGTGGTCGACGCGTGCGGCGGCATCCCCGACGAGGACCTGGACCGCGTCTTCGAGGTCGCATGGCGAGGCACCGCGGCCCGCACCCCGGAACCGCTCGCCGGTGCGGGACTCGGCCTGGCGATCGTGCGGGGCATCGTCGAGGCGCACGCCGGCGAGGTGGACGTGCGCAACGTGGCGGGCGGTTGCCGCTTCGAGGTGCGGCTGCCGGTGCCGGTCGGGTAGGGGCCGCGAAGCCCACAGCCGGTGGGCGGGCTGTCGCCCCGGCTTGTCAGTGCCGCTTTATACACTTGAGCCATGGTCAACACGTACGCGGCGCTGCTCGCAGCGGTCAACGTCGGAAAACGCAAGGTCCCGATGGCGGACCTGCGCGACCTGCTCACCGGCCTCGGATACGGCGACGTGCGCACGTACCTGGCGAGCGGGAACGCCGTGTTCACCGCGCACGATTCCGGTGGCGGCGCGGCCCAGGACGCGATCGCCGCGAAGATCTCGACGTCCCTCGCGCAGCGGTTCGGTTTCGAGGTTCCCTGCATCGTGCGCACGGGGTCGTATCTGCGTGCTGTGATCGAGGCGTGCCCGTTCCCCGCGGACGAGGTCGCCGGCAAGCACCTGCACGCCGTGTTCTACTCGGCGCCCGTCACGGCCGAGCGTTATGCGGACATCGACCAGGCGGCCTTCCTCCCGGAGGAGTTCCGCCTGGGTGATCAGGTCATGTACCTGTACCTGCCCGACGGCATGGGGCGTTCACAGTTGGCGGCCGCGCTGTCCAAGCCGGCCGGCCGCCTTCGGGGGGTGCAGGCTACCGGCCGCAACTGGAACACCGTCAAGGCGCTGGCGCAGTTGACCGGCGCCGACGACTGATCGGCACCGATCAGCACCAAAAGCACCGATCAGCACCAAAAGCACGGATCAGCACCGATCAGCTCGGCGGCTGAATGCGGGGGACCGGGTCAGCCCAGGCGCCCCAGGCCGGTGCGCAGGTCATCGGCGTTCATGCAGGGAAACGCCTCGACGCTGGCGTTCATCTGGAGCCAGAACGGCTCGGCCATGGTCGCCAGCGAGGCTTCGTCGGGCGCGTCGACGACCAGGGTCATTGCGCGGTGGCCGTGCAGCGCGTGGAAGTAGGCCGCCTCCGGCTTGAGCGTACCGAGCACCTCCTCCATCGTCTTGGCCATGGAGTGATCGGCGATCTGCTTGTTTCCCGCTTCGGTGTCGAGTTCCACCACGAGCATCGTGCGCATGGGAAGCGCTCCCTCCTGGGCATCGCCCTGCCGGACCGCGCCGAAGGCGCCGAATGCGACAACGATGGCGATGATGATGACGACGAGTCGGCGGCATCGCGCGAGCCCGTATTCGGCGCGGGCTCTCGCCCCGAAAGCTGTCGGCAAGTCCTTGAGACGGACACTGCTCTCGATGTCCAGCGCGCGCAAGGGCTCGGCGCGGCCGCTCGGCCGCGCTCACCCGGATGGGCCCACGAGTGGCCCGGGCCCATCCGGGTGAGTGGCCTCGGGAGGTTACCCGGCCCGGTACTCGTACACCGTCGTGACCACCGCGCACACGCCCGGCTGGACGACCTCGACCCGCAGGATGCCGGCGGCCGGATCGTAATCCAGGCCCTCGGCCTCGAAGCCGCCGGAGCAGATGCTGTTCGGCTGCGGGATCGGCCCGAGGTCGGTGACGTGGCCGGTGCTGCCGACGCCGGTCAGCGCCTGCGGCAGGTCCACCTCAAGCAGCGGCTTGGCGTCGGGGAACAGCGAGCGGCTGGTGTCGTCCGAGGAGCAGATCAGCTTCGTCGCGGTGACGAAGTCGCAGCCCTGAACGTCGGCGACCTGATGGTCGAGCTGGATGTACCCGGACAGTGCGAGGCTGCCGCCGGTCGCCGAGGTCTGCGGGTTGAGGATCGGCGTCGGGTAGACCTGCAGGTGCGACATGGTGTCCCACTCGCCTGCGACCATCCACCGGGTGTCCGGGGAGACGGTGACGAAGGAGTTGTTGTACTCCTCGCCCGGCAGCAGGTCGTGCGTGTATTCGTAGGTTGATCCGGAGGGCGTCGTCACCCGGAACATCTTCGAGGTCGGGGACGACGCACCGCTCTGGTAGGCGTCGAAGACGTAGCCGTTCGCCGAATCCGGGTCGCCGACGTGGCTCCACCCCTCGATCAGCACACTGAGAGGGATCGACGCGTCGCCGCGGTAGAGCTGGTAGGGCGAGCCTGCGCGCGGATCGACGGTGGCCGGCCCTTGGGCCGCGGTCAGGCTGCTCTCCAGGTAATGGCCGGTCTGGGTCCAGCCGGATATCCCCGTAGCGGCCCGGGCCGGGGCGGCGGTCGCGGCCAGGCTCACGACCGCCGCACCGGTCGCGATCAGGCAGGCGGTGGCGCGCAGCGACCCGCGCGGGCGGCGAGGCTGAATACGTGTACGCATGTCCTCAGCATCGTGCGCGCCTCACGCCGGGACAACGAACTGAGCGAGACCATCGGCGAAACTCACCGCGGGCTGCCAGCCCAGTTCCTCGCGCAGCCGCCGGTTGGAGGCGGTCACGTGCCGCACGTCGCCGAGCCGGTACTGCCCGGTGACCACCGGTTCCGGTCCGCCCAGCGCGGACGCCAGGGCGGCCGCCAGTTCACCGACGGTGCGCGGCGTGCCGCTGCCGACGTTGAACGCCCGGCCCGCGCCGGGATCCGCCTTCCCGGTCCATTCGAGCGCTGCGACGTTCGCCGCGGCGATGTCGCGTACGTGCACGAAGTCGCGGCGCTGCCCTCCGTCCTCGAAGACGCGCGGCGGGCGTCCGGCCCGCAGCTCGGACCGGAAGATCGCCGCGACGCCGGCGTACGGCGTGTCGCGCGGCATCCGCGGGCCGTACACGTTGTGGTAGCGCAGCATCGCGACCGCGCCCTCGGTGGCGCGCGCCCACGAGGTGGCCAGGTACTCCTGTGCCGCCTTGGTCGCGGCGTAGACGTTGCGCGGATCGACTCGCGCGTCCTCGTCGACCATGCCCGGTGTCAGGGGCCTGCCGCAATGCGGGCAGGGCGGCTCGAATCTCCCGGCCGCGAGGTCCGCCACGACGCGCGGTCCCGGCTCCACGCGGCCGTGCTCGGCGCAGTCGTAGCGGCCCTCGCCGTAAACGACCATCGAGGATGCCAACGCGAGCCGCGGCACGTCGGCGCGCGCCATCGCCGCCAGCAAGACGGCCGTGCCCAGGTCGTTGCAGCCCGCGTAGTGCGGCGCGTCGTCGAGGTCGAGCCCGAGACCTACCATCGCGGCCTGGTGGCACACCGCGTCGACGCCGCGTAGCGCCCGGCCGAGCGCGTCGGGGTCGCGCACGTCGGCCTGGACGAACTCCACGTCGGCCGGGATCCGGTCGCGCGAACGCTCCGGCTCCGGATGCACGGCCGGCAGCAGCGCGTCATAAGCCAACGCGTCGTGCCCGGCGTCCAACAGCGATTCGACCACGTGCGATCCGATGAACCCGGCAGCGCCGGTGACCAGTACCCTCATGCCGCCACGCTAGGCGCAGGCCGACCGCCCGGGCAGCCTGCGCGCCCGGGCGTCACGGCTTCGTAAGGAACACGACACGCCGTCGGCTCGGCGTGTCGAAGGGTGTGTGCGGGAGTTTCTGCCGGTAACAGCGATAGAGGTGCGTCAACCGGGTTAAGCTCTCAGCATTCGTACTGCTGGGAAGCCAGTCCGTAAGCGCGGTCGACAAGGGGGCGAACAGTTGGTGAAGCGCACGTCGCGGGACATTCGCAGGGGCAACCGCAACGAGCTGCTGCGCTACGTGATCGCGCGCTCCCCCGTGTCCAGACAGGAGTTGGCCGCGGCCACCGGCCTGAGCCTGGCCACGGTCGCGAACCTGGTCGGCGAACTGCTGGAGCGCGGCGTGCTGGTCGAGGTCGGTTTCGAGGACTCGGACGGCGGGCGGCCGCGCGGCCTGGTGGCGATGCGGGCCGACGGCGGGGCGCTGATCGGGGTGGATGTGGCCGAGACGTACATTCACGTGGAACTGTTCGACCTTGCGCTGCGCCTGCTGGCCCGCGCCGAGGAGCCGCTCTCCGAGAGCGAGAACCGGCCCGAGCAGGTGGTGGGGCACATCACCTCCGGGGTGCGCGCGGTGCTGGACCAGGCCGGAGTGGACATCCGGCTGGTGCTCGGCGCCGGGGTCAGCATGCCGGGGCAGGTCGAGCGGGAAGGCGGGCTTTCCGTCTTCGCGCCCAACTGGAACTGGCGCGACGTGCCGCTGCGCGACCTGCTGGCCGGCGCGCTGGACTTCCCGGTGTACCTGGACAACCCGCTGATGGCCTGCACGGTCGCGGAGTTGTGGTTCGGCGCGGCGCGCGGCTGCGACGACGTGATCGTGGTGAACCTCGGCACCGGGGTCGGCGCGGGTATCGCGGTGGGCGGTTCGCTCTACCGGGGCTTCTCGAACACGGCGGGGGAGTGGGGGCACACCACGCTGGTCCTCGACGGACGGGTGTGCCACTGCGGCGCGATGGGCTGCGTCGAGGCGTACGTCGGAGCGCCCGGCATTCTCAACACCCTGCGTGAGGTCGACCCGGACAGCGCGATCCTGCAGCTGGATCAGGCCACTGCGATCGGCGCGCTGGCCGACGCGCTGGCGAAGGAGGACGCGGCCGCGCTCGAGACGGTCAAGCGCACCGCGCGCTACCTTGGTGTGGCCGTCGGCAACCTGGTGAACCTGCTCAACCCGCAGGTGATCGTGCTCAGCAGCTGGGTGGCCGCCCGGCTCGGCACCGCGCTGCTGTCGGGTATGCGCGAAGCAGTGGCCGAGCATGCGCTGCCGCGGCCGCTGGAGCACACCCGCATAATGCTGTGCCCGATCGCGACCAACGCGGTGAGTCTGGGTGCTGCGACGTTCGCGCTGGAAGGGGCGCTGGCCCCGGGCAAGGCGTAGGCCGCGGCCGGCGCTGACGGCGGCGGTGCTGCTCCCGGCCCAGGCACGGAGCTCGGCTCCGAGTGCCTCGACGCCTACCAGCAGGGCAGGACCGCAGGTACGATCGTGGACATATACACGTGCAACGGCGGCGGCGACCAGCGCTGGGAGCTGCATCCGGACGGTTCGATGACGAACAGCGAATCCGGGCTCTGCCTTGACGTCGTCGGTCAGAAGACGGCGTCCGGATCCCCGGTGGACCTGTGGACACTGTGGACCCGCAACGGAGGGGGCAACCAGCTGTGGTCGCGAGGATGAGCGCCTAGTGGCGCGGTCCGGGGAGGCGCGCGGCGCCGCTGCCGCGGGCTCGGCGGGTACTGCGGGCACGGCAGGCACGGCAGGCACTGCGGCGAACGACGCGCGCCGCGCGGCCACGCCCCCGGACCGCACCTGCCCGCCCGCGATCGGCTGGACCCGCGCCGACTGGGAGAGGCTGGCCGACCGCGCCCTGGCCGCCGTTCGCCCCTACGCCACCCCGGACCACGCGCTGATCCACCTGCCCGGACCGGAGAGCCGGGCCGGGCGTCGCGGCGACGGGCTGCAAGCCTTCGCCCGCACCTTCCTGCTGGCCGGTTTCCGCCTCGCCCGAGGGGGCGAGCGGGATCCGGACGGCCTCGCCGAGTGGTACGCGGCCGGGCTCGCGTCGGGCACGGACCCCGACTCGGCGCAGCGCTGGCCCGAACTCGAGCGCTGCGCGCGAGCGAGGGTCGAATGCGCCCTGATGGCGATCGCCCTGCACGAGTGCCGGCCGTGGATCTGGGACCGGCTCGGCGAGCGCGCCCGCGGCAACCTGGTGCGCTGGATGAGCGGGGCGCTGGGAACCGAGTCCCCGGAAGACAACAGGACCTGGTCGCGCGCCGTGACGCAGGCGTTCCTGCGCTCGGTCGGCGGCCCTTGGCGGCGGGAGGACATCGAGCACGCTCTCGCGCGGACCGAGGAGTGGTACGTCGGCGACGGCTGGTACTCGGACGGCGAGAGCGCGCCCGGGGAACCGCGGTGCGTCGACTACTACACCGGCTGGGCCATGCACTTCTATCCGCTGTGGTACTGCCGCATCTCGGGCGATGCGGCCGAGCCCGGCCTGCTGGAGCGCTACCGGGAGCGCCTGCGCCGCTACCTGCTCGACGCCCAGCACCTGATCGGCGCCGGCGCCGGCCCGGGCGGTCGCGGCCCGGTCGGCGGCGTCGGCAGACCCCTGATCCACGGCCGGTCGCTGAGCTACCGTTTCGCGATGCTCGCGCCGTTCTGGGCGGGAGTGCTTTTCGACGCGACCCCGCTGACCCCCGGCCGTACCCGCCGGCTGACCAGTTCGGTGGCGAACCACTTCGCCGCGTCGGGCTGCTTCGACGAGTCCGGACTGCTGCCGGTCGGCTGGCACCGCGCCTTCGAGCCGCTGCGCGAGCAGGACTCGGGCGGCGGTGCGCCGTACTGGGCGGGCAAGGGCTTCGCAGGTCTCGTACTCCCTGCCGAGCATCCGGTGTGGACGGCGGCGGAGGAGGCGCTGCCGATCGAGAGGCACGACATCTCCTTCGCGCTGCCCAAGCTCGGCTGGACCGTGTCGGGGACGAAGCAAGACGGGATCGTGCGCGTTGCCCAGCACGGCGCCGACCACGCGGCCGGCGGCCGGTTCGGTGTCGACGTGCCCGGATGCGGCCGACACGCCTACGCCACCCATGTCGCGCCGGAGTACGGCAGCCTCGAACCGGTGGACTCACACATCGGCCTGGTCACCGCGGACGGCCGGATCTCGCACCGCTCCCCGGCGCTGACCGTGGCCGTCGGCGTCGGCCGGGCGCTTTCGCGGCACCGTGCGCACTGGTGGCGCGACCGGCGGCCGATCCCGAACGACCCGCGCCAGCAGCACGCCGACCACCTTTTCGAGGCCGGTCCGTGGCTGACCACCGCCTCGCTGCTGCACGGCCCGTGGGAGGTGCGCCTGGCCCGGGCCGAACCGGCAACCGCGTCGCGTGCCGATCCGGGCTCTGCCGGTCTCGGCGACCAGTGGCCGACCGCGGACGGGCCGTTCAAGCTGCGGTTCGGCGGCTGGGCGCTGGGCTTGGACGCGATCGCGCGGCCGCATGTCGCCGGCCCGGTCGCGTGGGCGGTGCGCCCGGACGGCCTGGGCACCACGGTCGCCGGGCTGCGCGGCGACCTGTTCAGCGGCTGCCTGATATCTCAGGGCACGAATCCGCTTGGCAGGTACAGTGCGATTCCGCAGGCGGAGACGGTGCGGCCGATCGAGTACGGACGCATCTATGCGGTGCTGGTCGTGCTTTCCGGGACGCTCGCCGGGCCGCGGGCGGCCCACGGTTTCTCGCTTGAGGTGCACGGGGAGGACCGCGCCGTGGCACACGGGCCCGACGCGGCACACGGGCCCGAAGCGGACGAAGTATCAGATGGCGTGCGTGTCATTGTGCAATGGCCTGACGGCCATAGGGACGAACTGCCGTTCCCCACCTGAGCGCATCGTTGCCGCACCTGACCACGGCGCGCACCAGGTGCGCGGGCGATGCCGCTTACCGCACGCGTGTGATCCGGATGCGCATCGCGACCGGATACTTTGACGCGAAGTCGTCCGCTTGGCCGAATGCCCGCGCTGCGTGCTCGGCGTACTTCTGCATGTAAGGCTCGTGCTCGCTCGCGAGCGGGAAGCCGTCCAGCAGTTCCGCGGTACCGGTAAGCACCACGATGTCCCCGCCGCTGCCGTTCCCGTCGAAGTTCAGCGACACCCGCGGGCGCTCCTTGACGTGCGCGATCCGGTTCGCGCCGGTCCGGTTGTAGACGAGGATCGTGTCCTCGCCCTCCCACAGGAACCAGACCGGGTTGGGCTGCGGTGTACCGTCCGCGCCGACCGTGGTGAGCCAGAGCACGACCTCCTCGGCAAGCCGTTCGCGCACGCGCCTGCCGAATGTCGTCGAGGAGTCGGGGAGCACGTCGTTCGTCATGGACGGCAGCCTATGACGCCGGCCGCGGGACGGCCCGGCGACTGGCTGGAACGCGCTTGTCGGTGAGGTGCCGTAGCTTGTCTTCACCACACCCGATCCAGGAGGCTTCCGATGGCGGACTCGCCAAACGCCGCCGCGCCCGCGCTCGACGCGCCCGGCCGTCCGGCCGAGCCGTCGCACGCCGAAGACGCGATGATCGAGGCGCGCGGGCTGGCGAAGACGTTCAAGAACAAGCGGGGAAGCGTGGAGGCGGTGCGCGGCCTCGACGTGACCGTGCGGCGCGGGGAGATCGTCGGCTTCCTCGGACCCAACGGCGCGGGCAAGACCACCTCGCTGCGGATGCTGACCACCCTGCTCGACCCCACCGGCGGTACCGCGGTGGTGGCCGGGGCGGACCTGCGGCGCGAACCCGCCGAGGTACGCAGGCGGATCGGTTACGTGGCGCAGGCCGGCGGCACCGACGGGGCGTGCACGGTCGCCGAGGAACTGATCACCCAGGCGCAGCTCTACCGGCTCGGCGCGGCCGAGGCGCGCACGCGCTGCGCGACGCTGCTGGCACAGCTGGACCTGGACGGCTTGGAGCAGCGGCTGGTCAAAACCCTGTCCGGGGGTCAGAAGCGGCGGCTGGACATCGCGCTGGGTCTCGTGCACGCGCCGCGGCTGGTGTTCCTCGACGAGCCGACCACCGGCCTGGACCCGCAGAGCCGGGCGAACCTGTGGACGCACGTGCGCAAGCTGCGCGACGAACTGGGCACCACGGTGTTCCTGACGACGCACTATCTGGACGAGGCCGACGCGCTGTGCGACCGGATCCTGATCATCGACTCGGGGCGCATCGTCGCGGAGGGCACCCCCGAGGAGCTCAAGCACCGCATCTCCGGCGACTTGGTCACGGTCGAGTTGCAGGCGGAACGTGACACCCGATCCGCTCTGGACGCACTGCGCGAGCTCGACGGCGTGCGCGACGCGGCGCTGCACGCCAAGGCGCTGCGTCTGACCGTCGACTCCGGCGCGCAGCGGCTGATGGGCATCATGCGCGCCCTCGACGCGGCGAACGTGCCGATCGCCTCGATCCAGTTGGCGCACCCGACCCTGGACGACGTGTTCCTCACCCTCACCGGACGCTCGCTGCGCGACGACAGCTCCGGAACCGCCGCGCCGCCGGATCCGACCCTGCAGGCCGGCTCCGACCAGCGCCGAGCCGAGACCGACACGACCGGGAGCGCCCGATGAACGCCGTCAGTGTCCTGCGCGACACGGAGCTGATCTTCCGCCGGCAGCTGCGCCTTGCCCTGCGCAACCCGGCGTGGCTGATCATCGGCATCACCCAGCCGATCCTGTACCTGGCCCTGTTCGGCCCGCTGGTCAAGCACTTCGTCAGTGCCCCCGGCGCGCCCGCGGACGTGGCCTGGCGCATCTTCGTGCCCGGATTGCTGGTTCAACTCGGCCTGTTCGGCTCGCTGTTCGTGGGCTTCGCCATCATCGCGGAGTGGCGCGCGGGGGTGATCGAGCGGATGCGGGTCACCCCGGTCAGCCGGTTCGCGCTGCTGTTCGGGCGGGTGCTGCGCGACGTGATCGCGCTGCTGGTGCAGTCCACCGTGCTGATTCTCACCGGCCTGGTCATGGGCCTGCGCGCCCCGCTCGGCGGCGTCCTGTTCGCGCTCGCGTTCATCGCGGTGCTGGCGATCAGCATGTCCTCGCTGTCATACGCGGTCGGCCTCGCGCTCAAGAGCGAGGACGCACTGGCGCCGCTGCTCAACTCGGTCGCCGTCCCGGTGCTGCTGCTCTCGGGCATCCTGCTGCCGATCAGCCGCCAGTCCGCGCCGACCTGGCTTTACGACCTCTCGCGCATCAACCCGTTCCGCTACATCGTCGACGCCATGCGCGAGGTGTTCCTCGGCGTCTACGCGAACTCGACGGTGCTGTGGGGCGTCCTGGTCAGCCTCGGGCTCGCGTTCGTGTGCGTCATGGTGGGCGTGCGCCGGTTCCAGATCGAAAGCGGCTGAGCCGCGCGATCGCCGCCCGCCGGGCCCGCGCGATCGGCGCCGGTTGTCCGCGCTCGGACGTGGCCCGATCGGCGCCGGTTCACAGCTCACGGCGCCGGTTCACGGCAGCGGCACGGCGAGCCAGAGGGAGCAGCCGGCGTCCCAGCGCAGCAGCGCGCCGTCGAACTCGGGGGCCTGCAGGTCCAGCGCCGACAGGCCCGCCCACGAGAGGGCCGGCCAACGGCTCTCGTCGCGGGGCAGCAACAGCACCACCCGCGGGCTGCGCGCCGGGACGGCGCGGCCGCCGGCCAGGTAGGAGTTGCGCCGTTGCTCGGCCCAGCGGTCCAGCAGCGCGGCCAGCGCGGCCGGGGCCTCGCCCGCCAGCTCCAGCAGCAGGGCCTTGACGAACACGGCGCTCACCGCGACCAGGCCGGGCTCACCGCCGTTGTGCCGGTCGGTCCCGTCCGCCGCCCGGTCGGCGGGCGCCGCCGTGAACGCGAAGTAAGGTCCTGAGACGGAGTCCGGCCGCCACGACACGGCGAGCGCGGCCAGGTCCTCCTCGGGCAGATCGGGGTAGCGCCGCCGCAGCGCGACAAGTTGCTCGGCCGCCGCGGCCCGCGCCGCGGCCTGGTGCGCGCCGAAAGTCCAGTCCGGCCACTCGGCGCGGATGCGGGCCTCGTAGAACTCGCTCACCAGGCTCAGGCTACGCGCTCGCCCGCCGTGCAGACCGAGGTTCGTCCACAAGCCTGTGGAAAGCGCTTTCCCATGCGGTAGAGTAACCGGCATGGTCAAGGCGCGGTCCAGGCCCGGCGCGGCGGCGACGACCGGCGCGGTGACGCTCAGCAGCGTCGCCGAGCGCGCCGGGGTGTCGCTGGCCACGGCCTCGCGGGTGCTGCACGGTTCCGGCGGCCGGGCGGTGGGCGACGCGCTGCGCGCCCGGGTGTTCGCCGCCGCGCAGCAACTCGGGTACGTCTCCAACGGCCCGGCCCAGGCGCTGGCCCGGGCGTCCAGCTCGGTGGTCGGGCTCGTGGTGCACGACGTGGCAGACCCCTACTTCTCAGCGATCGCCGCCGGGGCCATGCGCGTGGCCCGGGCGCACGACCTGATGGTGATGGTCGCCGCCACGTTCCGCGACCCCGAGCTCGAACTCGAATACCTGGCCCGGCTGCGCGCCCAGCGTGCCCGCGCGGTGCTGCTGGCCGGCAGCGGCTTCACCGACCCGGGTTACACCTCCCGGCTCGCCGCGCAGATCGAGGGTTTCGAGCGCCAGGGCGGTCGGGTCGCGCTCGTCGGCCAGCACGGTGTGCCCGCGGACGCGGTACTCCCCGGTCATCGCGAGGGCGCTGCCGAGGCGGCGCGCTACCTGTGGGAGCTGGGCCATCGGCGCATCGCCGTGGTCTGCGGGCCGCGTGCGCTGGAGACCGTCGCGCACCGGCTGGACGGGATCCGTGAGGCGCTGCGCGGGCTCGGCGCCGACCTGGCCGAGCGCGACGTCGTCGAGGCCGACTTCACCCGGTCCGGCGGCCGCACCGCGACGCTGGAACTGCTGCGCCGCAACCCCGGGGTGACCGCGATCCTCGCTCTCAATGACCTGATGGCGGCGGGCGCGCTGGCGGCGCTGCGCGAAGAGCGACGGGCCGTGCCCGCCGAGGTCTCCGTGATCGGGTTCGACGATCTGCCTCAGGCCGCTGATCTGCACCCGGCGCTGACCACCGTGCGCCTGCCGCTGGAGGAGATCGGCGAACGCGCGCTGCGCCTGATCCTGGAGGAGGAGCCCGGGTACGCCCCGCGCGCGGTACCCGTGCCGGCGACGCTCGTGATGCGGGCGAGCACCGGGCCCGCGCCGCGCTGAGCCGGCCCGAACGGGCCGAAAGCGGTCAGAACCGCTCGGACTTGCCGTACCACGAGCGGCCCGCCCGCCGCCGCACGATCGCCCGCACCACGACCGCCACCACCGCCAGGACCACGATCCACACCACCACCGAGCCCAGGCTGAAGCGCCACAGGGCGTGCCAGGCCAGATGGTGGAAGATGCGGTGCCCGAAACCGGACCCGGTGGAATGGCGGCCCAGCCTGCGCAGCGGAAAACGCGATAAGCCCTCGCTCGTGAGCACGGCGTGCACCGCGCCACCCCCTCGCAGAGACCTCGTGGAGACCCCGGTCCGGCGCCGCGCCGACCGCGCACCGGACGCACCACCTCATGGGGAGGCTAGCAGACCGGGCAATCCAGTTCGCGGCGCGGTGCGCTGCGCTGCGGTGCGGTGCGGTGCGGTGCGGTGCGCTGCGCGTGGTCCGGCGCCGCCTGGGCCGGCTGCCGAGCGAATGAGGCTACTTCCATCAAGGCTGGAAGACCACATGGCGGTCCTGACTTGACGCGGCCGGCGCCCCGGTGTGGGTTTGATGGCGAAGGGTACGCGTGGAAGCACTGGCGGGGTTCTCGCTCGCGGAGGAAAACTGGGAGGCAGAGCATGACGGTGGAGACCGGCCACACGTCGGAGAGGGGTGCCCGGGACGGCGGCGGCGGTAAGCACCGCGTCGTGATCGTCGGATCCGGTTTCGGCGCGTTGTTCGCGACCCGCGCGCTGAGCCACGCGAACGTACAGGTCACGATGGTGGCCGCGACCCCGCACCATCTCTTCCAGCCGCTGCTGTACCAGGTCGCCACCGGCATCCTGTCGCAGGGCGAGATCGCTCCGGCGACCCGGGAGATCCTGGCCCGGCAGCGCAACGCCGACGTGCTGCTCGGCGAGGTCTTCGACGTCGATCTGAACGCGCGCAGGCTCGCCGCCCGGGCGCCGGGCACCGGCGAGTTGTTCCACGTCGAATACGACAGCCTGATCGTCGCCACCGGCGCGACGCAGTCCTACTTCGGCAACGACGCCTTCGCGCAGTTCGCTCCCGGCCTCAAGAGCATCGACGACGCCCTGGAACTGCGCGGACGCATCTTCGGTGCGTTCGAGCTCGCGGAACTTGAGCCCGACCCCGAGGTGCAGCGCAGCCGACTGACCTTCGTGGTGGTGGGAGCCGGCGCTACCGGTGTCGAGATGGCCGGGCAGATCGCCGAGCTGGCGCACCGGGCGCTGGTGGGGGAGTACCGCCGGATCGACACGCGCGAGGCCCGCATCATCCTGCTCGACGCCGCGCCGATGGTGCTGCCCACCTTCGGCGATCCGCTCTCCGCCAAGGCCGCCGAGCGGCTGCGCCGGCTCGGCGTGGAGGTCCGCCTCGGCGCGATGGTGGTCGGCCTGGACGCCGGAGGCATCGAGATCAAGACCGAGGACGGCGGCCGCGAGCGGATCGATGCGCTGACCAAGATCTGGGCCGCCGGCGTGGCCGCCTCGCCGCTGGGCCGGTTGCTCGCCGAGCGCGCCGGAGCCGAGGTGGACCGGGCCGGGCGGGTGAAGGTCAACCCGGACTGTTCGCTGCCCGGCCATCCGAACGTGTTCGTGGTCGGCGACCTGATGGCGCTGAACCTGCCGGGCGTGGCCCAGGTCGCGATCCAGAGCGGCCGGCACGCCGCGCGGCAGATCATGCTGCGCTTGGACGGCGAACCGGCCGGGGAGAGGTTCCACTACCACGACAAGGGCAGCATGGCGACGGTGTCCAGGTTCGACGCCGTGGCCAGCATCGGCAGGCTCAGGCTCAGCGGCTTCACGGCGTGGCTGCTGTGGCTGGTGGTGCACCTCATGTACCTGGTGGGTTTCAAGAACCGGGTGACCACGGTGTTGCACTGGGCGGTCAGCTTCGTCGGCCGCGGCCGCGCGGAGCGCGCGGTCACGGCGCAGCAGGTATTCGCGCGCACCGTGATGGAGAAGAGTGCCGCGCAGGAGCTGATCGAGCCGGAGAGCCGCGCGGGCGTCGAGTGACGCCGGCGCGGCGCTCCCGGTGGTCCGCCGGGACGGGCGGCGGCGCGGGGCGGCCATACGGGGTTGACCTGGGCAGAGCGCGCGTGACGCCGATTAATATCTGCGCAAAGCCCTTGCCACTGTGACAGAGCTCACTTACCGTCCAGTAACACTACCGGCCGGTAGCTATGACGGTCGCAATGCCGCGACCGGCTCCGTGCACTACCCGTCCTGTCACGGAGGACACCCATGGCTCCGGCCCACCCACGCCCATCGCAGACCCCTGGCAGCCAGACCCCTGACCGCCCAGTCGCTCACCGCCGGCTCGCCGACCAGTCGGCGCACAGGCCCGGCAGCTTCGCCGGCCGCCGCAACGCCGCCCGGCGCCGCACCCAGCGCACCTTCCTCAGTGTCCTGACGGCGGTGCTGCTCGCGGCAGCCGCCGGCGTCACCTCCGCCGCGTCGCCGGCCGCGGCTTCCGCCACCTACCCCGTGCCGTACAGCTTCGCCGCCGGCATCGGCGCCGAACTGCTCTCGCCCGGGTCCGCCCCGCCCGGCTCCAACGACTTCTCGTGTAAGCCCTCTGCGGCGCATCCGTACCCTGTCGTCCTGGTGCACGGCACCTTCGCCGACATGACGGACTCCTGGCAGGCGCTCTCCCCGCTGCTGGCGGACCACGGCTACTGCGTGTTCGCCCTCAACTACGGCGGCTCGCCGGGCAACCTGTTCCAGGGCTACCAGGAGATCTCCGCGGGCGCCGGGGAACTGGCCGCCTTCGTCGACCAGGTTCTGGCCGCGACCGGCGCCGCGAAGGTCGACATCGTCGGCCACTCGCAGGGCGGCATGATGCCGCGCTACTACCTGGACTTCCTCGGCGGCGCGGCGAAGGTGGACGCGCTGGTCGGCCTCTCGCCGTCGAATCACGGTACGAACCTCGACGGCCTGTTCGGCCTGCTCGCCGCCTTCCCCGGCGGCTCGTCCTTCCTCGGTTCGCTGTGCGCGGCGTGCACGGAGCAAGCCGTCGGTTCGTCGTTCCTGACGCACCTGAACGCCGGCGGCGACACCGTGCCGGGCGTGCGTTACACCGTGATCGCGACCAAGTACGACGAGGTCGTCACGCCTTACTCCACTCAGTTCCTGGCCGGATCGCAGGTCACGAACATCACGCTGCAGAACCAGTGCGGGATCGACTTCGCCGACCACCTGGCCGTGATCTACGACCCGGTCGCGCTCAACGACGTGCTCAACGCCCTGGATCCGGCGCATCAGATCCCGGTCGGCTGCACTTTCGTGTTGCCCGTACTCGGCGGCTGAGCCCGGCCCGGCCGCGAACCGAGCGGACACACTCAGCACGCAAGGCGTCCCCGCGGCCTGGGCCGAGACCCAAGCCGCGGGGACGATGCGGTCTCCTCGCGGCACGAAAGCGGCCGCCCGCCCCGAACCCGGTTCAGGGCATATCAGGAGGTGTATGTGGTGGCGCAGACGGTTCCGTTGAGGGTGAACGACGCGGGCGAGGGGTCGGGCCCGTTCTGGTTTCCCACGAACCCGAAGCTGATCGTGTTGCCGCCGTTCGCGGCGAGGTAGCCGTTGTACGTGCCCGGCGTCACGATCACGTTCTGCCCGTTCTCGGCGAAGTTCGCGTTCCAGGTGCTGCTGGAGACCGACTGCGTGGTGGTGGGGAAGCTGAAGGCGAGGGTCCAGCCGGTGATCGGGGTGGGCCCGTTGTTGGTCACCGAGATGTTCGCCACGTAGCCGCTGCCCCAGCCGGTGGCGTGGTTGAAGCTCACCGCGCACGTGCTGTCGTGAGGTGTGCCCGTGATGAAGGTGACCGGCAGCGAGGGGCGCGAGAGGAAGCCCCTCTGGTCGGTGGCCAGCACGTTGAGTGTGTAAGTCGTGCCGGGCAGCAGGTTCTGCGCGGTGAAGGAGGTCGAGGTGGACTCGCCGAGCAGCACGCTGTTGGTGCCCTGCTGCTGGTAGATCTCGTAGCGGGTGACGTCCGCTCCGGTGGAGGGCTGCCAGGAGATCGTCGCGGTGCTCGCGCCGACCTGGCCCGCCGCCGGGCCGCCGGGAGCGGTGAGCGTGGTGTCGATCGGGTTGTCGGGCGACGGGTCGAGCTTGAGCGTCACGATCGAGTACGGCGGGACGACCTGGGTGCCGGCCGTGCCCACCTGCGCGGTGGTGATCGAGGTGGCCTCGTCGCCGTAGGTGTACACGGTCGGGGTGGCGCTGCTGGGCGTCCAGCCGGTGTAGTCGAGGTTCACCGTGTAGGACGTGTTCGGGTCCTTGTTGACCAGCTCGACGCTGAGCCGGCCGTCGGCGTTGCGCGCGGCGTGCGCGGAAACCAGGGGGTTGTCCGTGCCGGCCTTGATCAGCGTGTCCCCGGGTCGTGCGACCTTGCTGAGCATCTGCAGGCCGTAGTACGAGGGGAACGGGGTGTTCAGCGGCGGCTCGCAGACGTTGCTGCTGTTGCAGTTGCCGCTGGAGAGCAGGCCGCCGTCGCCGTAGTCGGTGGCTCCGTCGGGAGCGGTGGTGACCGAGCCCATGCCGTTGCGGGTGTCCCAGTAGTCCACGGTGAAGGCGCCGTTCTCCAGCGCGGTGAAGTAGACGTCCGCGTTGTACAGCGCGCCGGGCTGGGTGTCCGCCTGGTAGGTGTTCTCGGTCTCGGTGACCGCGATGCCGATGTTCGGCGCGTTGCTCCCGGCGTACTGGTTGATCTCCTGGCGCACCTGCGCCAGCTCGGCGGGCAGCTGCCGGGTCTGCTGTAGGGAGTCGGCGGCGGAGGTCGGGCCGTTCGGGTAGTAGTGCAGGATCGCGAAGTCGACGTACGGCCCCACGATCGGCAGGACCACCTGGTTCCAGTCCCCGCTGTCGCCGGAGGCGACGACGCCGTCGGGCCAGCCGTCCGGCAGGGTGAGCACCACCCCGATCTTGACGCTCGGATCGACCGCCTTCATCGCCTGCGCGTACTGCACCACGTTGTTCGCGTAGGCCGCCGGGCTCTTACTGGCGTGGTCGTCCAGTTCCCAGTCGGCGCCGTAGTAGCCGTTGCCGTAGACCTCGTTGCCGATCTCCCAGTACTTCACCCCGTAGCCCTTGGTCACGTTCGCGTACCGCACCCAGTCGGCGGCCTCCTGCGGCGTGCCGGTGCCGTAGTTCGCGATGAGGATCGCCTGCGCGCCCATGGTCTTGACGGTGCCCATGAAGGCGTCGAAGCCGGTGCCGGGAGCGACGTATCCGCCCCCGGACACGGTGCCGGTCTGCCAGTGGAATCCGTCCCCGTATGAACCGCCGGGATAGCGCATCATGCCGACGCCGGCCTGGCCCAGCAGGTTCGCGGTCGCCGGGGTGTTCATGTTCGCGTCCCAAACCGCCTGGTTGGCGCCGTAAGCCGTGCCGCCGACGGTGCCGAGACCTTCGTCGGCGTTCACCGTCACGGTCACGCTCGCCGTCGCCGCGTGGGCCGCGGTACCGCCCGTCCCGGCCGGCGCGCCGACCAGCGCGGCCGCCAGGGCCGCGACGGACCACAGCGGTCGCCTATGGCCGCGCGAAACCGAAAACTGCATGTATCTCTCGCTTTCTGCGCCGCTGATACGCGGGAAACCTGGTGGTAGCGGAAGGTGAGCCGAGCGCTGTCATGGTGCGAAGGGTGCGTCGGCGCAGTCAAGCAAACCCGAGCCCTGATGCATCAGGGCACTGCCACGCGGTGGCGCGCCGCGCAGGTGGGGAGCGCGCGGCGGTCGCAGGCTGTCGCGGTTGCTGTAGCCGCGCGACGCGAAAGTTTCGCGCGATGATGAACTTCCCGCGAACCGCCGCTCCGGGCCGTCGAGGCCTTCGCGACCGCGTGTCAGCCCACGTGGGATCGGGCTACTCGAAACTTTCCGGCAGCGGCGACCCGTGGACCTGCACCTTGTGAAGCGTGGGCCGGCGGCGGTGGTCTGGGCGGCAACGCGGCACTAGCGTGCGCGAAAACATTCTGCGATTCGGCGAGAAATTTTCCATCCACGCGGAGATTCACCGAGCCGTGCCACCTTCGGAGGTTCCCATGCGAAGACTTTCCTTTCCGCGCCGCGGCCGCCTGGTCGCTCTGGCCATGGCCATGCCGCTCGTCGCCGTGGGCGCGGTTGCCGTGACCGTCGTGCCCGCCTCCGCGGCGACGAGCGCGTCAGTGTCCGTCAACGCGGGCCAGTTGCTGGCGAAGATCCCGGCCACCGGCGTCGGGACGAACGTCGCGGTCTATGACGGCGCCATGAACAGCTCGGCCAGCGCTGGGCTGCTGAACACCGGCGGCTTCCGCGTCGTGCGCTACCCGGGCGGCTCGTACTCGGACGGCTACCACTGGCAGACGAACACGATGCAGGGCGGCGGATACGTCGCGCCGAACACCGACTTCGACTCCTTCATGGGCACCGTCAAGTCCGCCGGCGCGCAGGCGATCATCACCGCGAACTACGGCTCCGGCACGCCGCAGGAGGCCGCGGCGTGGGTTCAGTACGCGAACGTGACCAAGGGCTACGGGGTGAAGTACTGGGAGATCGGCAACGAGGTCTACGGCAACGGCGAGTACGGCGCCAGCTGGGAGATCGACACCCACACCAGCCACAGCGCCACGACCTACGCGAACAACCTGCTGCAGTACGTCTCCGCGATGAAGGCGGTCGACCCGACGATCAAGATCGGCGCTGTGCTGACCACGCCGGGATCCTGGCCGGACGCAATCGTCGGGTCCGGCGACTCGATGGACTGGAACCACACGGTCCTGTCCATCGCCGGTCCGAAGATCGACTTCGTGATCGTGCACCACTACCCGAACAGCACCGGCGAGGCGAACCTGCTGGGCAAGCCGCAGGCCGAGATCCCGGGCATGGCCAACACACTGCACTCGCTGATCAACCAGTACACCGGGAGCAACGCGCCGAACGTCGGCATCGCGGTGACCGAGGCGAACGCGAACGCTTACAAGGACACCGCGCCCAACGGCCTGTTCGCCCCGGACGAGTACCTGACCTGGATGGAACACGGCGCGTTCAACCTCGACTGGTGGGACATGCGCAACGGCACCGACTGCAGCGCGGTGACCACGGTGGACGGTGCGACCGATTACAACGACGGCGGCATGATCTCCAGCGGTGCGTCCTGCGAACCGCCCGCGCAGACCCCGTTCCCGCCGTACTACGGTACCGAGATGATCACCAAGCTCGGCTCGGCGGGTGACTCGCTGGTTCAGACGAGCAGCTCCACCTCGCTGATCTCCGCGCACGCGGTCAAGCGCGCCGACGGCGACGTGGATGTGATGCTCATCAACAAGGACCCGAACAACGCCGCCACGGTCTCGCTGTCCTACAGCGGGTTCACCCCCTCCTCGGCTACGCCGACGGTGTATTCGTACTTGAAGAACGCCACCGCCATCGGTTCGGCCGCCGCCGGCAGCGCCGGCAGCCAGACCGTGCCCGCCTACTCGATCGTGGTGGTGCAGTTGCATCCGGGCGGCGGCGGCAGTCCCAGCCCCTCGGCCTCGTCGTCCTCGTCGCCGTCCTCGTCGCCGAGCGCGTCCCCGTCGTCCTCGCCGAGCGCCTCGGCCAGCCCCACAGGCGGCACCGGCTCGGGCACCTGCAAGGTCAGCTACGTCAAGAACGAGTGGCAGGGCGGGATGACCGCGAACCTCACCGTGACCAACACCGGCGGCGCGAGTGTCAACGGGTGGACTCTCGGCTTCACCTTCCCCGGCGACACCAGGGTGACCAACGCCTGGAACGCCAACGTGACGCAGAACGGCTCGGCCGTCACCGCGGCGAACCTGTCCTACGACGCCACCATCCCCCCCGGCGGGAACGTCTCGTTCGGCTTCCAGGGCACGTGGACCGGCAACGACGCCAACCCCTCCGCGTTCACGCTCAACGGCGCGAGCTGCGCGCTGGGCTGATCGCGCGCGCATCCCGTGGTTCCCCGGCCATGCGACGGCCGGGGAACCACGGCCGCTCGGGGGTCCTCGGCGAACGCCCGCGGGTGTGCCCGGGCTCCGACCGCGCTCCGGCTCCCGGGCCGCCCGCGGCCGGCGGGTGCCAAAATGGCGGTGGTCGCGGTCGGCGAACTCGTCCGGTCCTGCCTCAAGCGGATCTCGCGAACGAGACGAGCGCGCCCGTGACCAGGTGAGGGGAGGAAACCGTGGCCGACAACGGATCGGGAAGGCAGGCAGTGGACGTAGACACCCCGCGGAGCAACGCGCGTGGTCCGGTCACCATCGCGTACATCGCGCAATCAGGCGGGGTCTCGATTCCCACCGTTTCCAAGGTGCTCAACGGCAAGAAGGGCGTGTCCGACGAAACCCGGGCCCGCATCGAGGAGCTGATCAACAGATACGGGTACCGCAGGCCACCGAACCGCAGCAACGTCGTCGAGCTCGTATTCCGCGAGCTGGAGAGCATGTGGGCGGTGGAGATCATCCGCGGCGTCGAGCGGGTGGCCCGCAAGAACCGGGTCGGGCTCATGGTCTCCGAGTTCGGCCTTCACGACACGGCCGCCGCGTCCATGGACGACACGGTGGAACGGCGTCCGCGATGTGTGCTCTCGGTCGCGCAGCTCTCGGACGAGGAACGCGACCAGTTACGGGCGAAGGGCATCCCGTTCGTCGTCTTCGACCCGACCACCGACCTGCCCGACGACGTGCCCTTCGTGGGCGCCACCAACTGGCGGGGCGGCCGGTCCGCGACGCAGCACCTGATCGAGCTGGGGCATCGCCGCATCGCCATGATCAGCGGACCGGACGACGTGCTGTGCGCCCGCGCACGGCTGGCCGGATACCGCACGGCGATGCAGGCCGCCGGCCTCACGGTCGCGCCCGACCTGGTGATCGGCGCCCCCTTCACCCACGAGGACGGCTACGCGGCGGCGTGCACCCTCCTGGCCCGGCCCGATCGGCCCAGCGCGATCTTCGCGGGCAACGACCTGCAGGCGCTCGGCGTGTACCGGGCCGCCCGCGTGGCCGGCCTGCGCATTCCGCGGGACCTGAGCGTGGTGGGGTTCGATGATCTGCCGATCGTGGCCTGGGCGGATCCGCCGCTGACCACGGTCCACCAGCCGCTGACCGAGATGGCGATGGCCGCGACCGAACTGGCGCTGGCTCTCGGCCGCGGCGAGGAGCCCGCACAGGTGGGGGTGGAGATAGCCACAACGTTGACGGTCCGCGACAGCACGGCTGCGCCGGGACCTGACCTGGCCTGACCTGACCTGACCTGACTTGACTTGACCGGGCCGGGCCGGGCCGGCGGCGTGGCGCGCGGAACCAGGGTTCTTTCTTTCGTCAGTTCCCGCAGAAGGGCAGGCCCGGTTCCGGCTGGTCGTCCGAGCCGCCGGCCAGGTCGACCGCGGACACCCAGCCGAAGGTGCCCTGCGCCGACTCCGTCCACGCCCACCAGTGGTTGTGGAAGCCGTTGAACGAGTACTGCGCGCCGGAGGACTGGCAGTAGAACGGCTGGGGGCCCGGGGCGATGGCGCCGGCCCGGTCCAGCGTCCCGGCCTGGAACACCGGGGCGCCGTCGGCGCGGCCGACGGTGCATTCGAACTGCCCGGGAGCCAGCTTCGCGCAACCGCCCGTGCCCGCGGCGGCCGCGGTGTAGCGCAGATACGGCGTGATCGGCGCGTTCGGGGTGACGTTCGACGTCGCCCCCTGATTCACGGCCTTGGCCGACGCCGTCGGCTTCGTCGTCGCGCCGCCGCCCGCGCCCGCGGCCATGTTCGTCGCGGCCGCCGACGATGTCGCGGCGCTCGCGCCGGCGCCCGTACCTGTGCCAGCGGGTTTCGCGGCCTGCCCGTTGCCGGGCATCGCGCCGGCGGCGGTGCGGGTGACGTGCAGCGCGTCCGCGCTGGGCATCGCGCCGATCACGGTTCCGGCACTGCTCATCGCCTGGCGGCTGAGCACGACCCCGAGAGCCAGCCCGGCGACCACACTGACCGCGAGGAAGACGGCCGGGGCGTGCCGCTTGCGCCCGGTCCTGACGAACGCGGCGTCGCGACCGTTCTTCGCCGAGCCGCGTCCGGCGCGCTCGCCGCCGCGGCCCGCGCCCGGATCGGCGTCCTGCTCCAGGTCCAGTTCGACGAACGGCACCGGTTGCGTCGCCGTGGTCGCGCCGAACAACTCGTCGAGCGTCTGCTCGCGTGTTATATCAGCATTCGGATAAGCCATCGCCAGCGACTCCAGCCGCCCGGCCACGATCGCCGCCGAGGCGGGCCGCGCCGCCGGGTCCTTCGCCAGCAGCCACAGCACCAGTTGGTCGATCTCCGGCGCCACCTCCGGGCGCCAGCGGCGCACCGGCGTCGGCTCGTCGTGCAGGTGCCGGTGCAGGATGGTCAGACTGTCGTCGGCAGGGAACGGCGGCAGGCCGGTCAGCAGGACGTAGAGGACGCAGCCGACCGAGTAGAGGTCCGAGCGCACGTCCGCCTGAGCTCCCATGATCCGCTCAGGGGCGGTATACGCCGGGGTGCCCAGGCTGTCCGCGCCTGTGCGCGTCAGCCGTTCGGTGAAACCGGCGCCCTGCAGGAACCCGGCGATGCCGAAGTCGAGCACCTTCACCACGCCGTCGTGGTTGACCATGATGTTGGCCGGCTTGATGTCCCGGTGCAGCACCGCGGCCTCGTGTGCGGCCTCCAGCGCGCGGCTGATCTGCACCCCGATGGCCAGCGCCGCGCCGATCGGCATCGGGCGCCCGCCGCGCAGTTCGTCCAGGTTGCACCCGGTGACCAGTTCCATCACGACGAACTGGTGGCGCTGGTACTCGCCCTGGTCGTAGACCGCGACCACGTTCGGGTGGGTGATGCGCGCCACCGCGATCGCCTCGCGGGTGAAGCGGTCCGCGGTCTGCGGGTCGGCGCTCGGGTCGCCGAGCACCAGCTTGACCGCCACGTCGCGGCCGAGCCGCTCGTCGCGTGCCGCCCAGACCTCACCGGTGGCCCCGAGGCCGAGCCAGCGCGCGAGCCGGTAGCGGCCCGCGATCAGGGCTCCTTCGTCGATCTGCTGGGAGTAGTGGTGTTCGGTGCTGGTCACAGGTCCCCCCTGTTCGGGCTCGCTGCGGATGCGTGGCGTGGCGTGGCGTGACGGGGCTCGGGGCTCGGGGCTCGGGCGTCCCGCGCCGGCGTGCGGCGCCGGCGCGGGACGGTTGTGGGTGTTTCGGATGGACCGGCAGGGGCGGTCAGCCGCCGTAGTTGTAGCCGCCCCAGTAGCTGCCCTTGCCGCCGCCGCGCAGCGGGCCGGTGGCGCTGAGGTTGTTCTGCAGGTCGTTGACGTAGTACAGCCACTTGCCGTCCCAGCTGGGGGCCAGGCCGAACAGCGCGCCCGCGCCCGGCATCGACCCGGCGACCGCGGTGGTGTCCAGCGCCTTGACCAGCGCGACCTGGCCGCGCAGGCTGATCGCGATCAGGTTGCCGTTCTCGCCGTTGACGGTCAGCAGCAGCCCGCCGAACGAGGTGAGCCCGAGCGGCATCTTCAGCAGCCCGGCCTCGGCCAGGGTGAATCCGAGCCCTGCGCTGTTGTGCCGGGTGGTCGCCCAGTTGATCTGCGCGATCCGGTTCGCCAGGGTGTCGGCGACGAACAGCGTGTTGCCCACGAGCGTCACGCCGGTCGGACCCTGCACGAAGCCGTCCTGGCTGACCATCTCCGGGAAGCCGGAGCCCACGATCACCGCGGTGTCGACGCGGAAGCGCTGCTGGGTCACGTCCAGCTTGAGCCGGACCACGGTGCCCTTGTTGACCTGCTGCCCGACCCGGCCGTTCACGCCGTTGAGGACGTTGCTGACGAACAGCTGGACGTCGTCGCCGTGTTCCCAGGCCGACATGCCCCACGGGCCGTTGATCCCGTGGCCGGTGATCACGGCCTTGGCGTGCCCGAGGCTGTTGAGCACGATCAGGCAGCCGGACTTCGCGGTCTTGTACGTGCCGTCGGTGGTCGGCAGGCTGCCGACCACGACCCAGCCGTTCTTGAGCACCACGAGGGCGGTGGTCAGGCCGATGCCGCCGGGACAGGTGGAGGGCAGCCGGTTGGGTGTGAGCCAGGCGAACAGCGTCTGCCTTCCGGTCCGCGGGTCGACCTCGACGATGCTGCTGCCGGTGCCGTTGAGGTTCGCCTTGTTGTTGTAGTTGCTCACCAGCACGTCGCCGGCCATCAGGTGTCCGACGCTGCGCGGCACGACCGCGACGCCGTACGGGTTGACGTCCCCGTTCGACGGGACCGTGGAGGACACCGTCTTGAGGGTGGTGGTGCCGGTGGCGATCTGCGGTGACCATCGGGCGGAGAATGCCGTGTTGGACACCGAGGAGTTGTTCCCGTGTCTCCACGGCGAGGCGTAAGCGGTCGTCAGTGCCCCGGCGGCCAGGGCGAGCGCCGCGGCCGACCCGATGCCGATCCGGACCTTCGTTCTGCTCAACATGTCGCTGAACACACTCCTTGAGTTCTTGTTGCTTCAGGCTTTGTTCGGCGTGGTGCCGAGGGCGAGGCTGCGGACGGTTATCGGCCAAGCACGCGGGAACCGCGGATCCGGTTCAACCCGATGGGCCGCGGGCGTATTACGAAACGCTGACGCGCCCTGACGCGCCTGCACCCTGACGCGCCCTGACGCGCCTGCACCCTGACGCGCCTGCACCCTGACGTAGCCGCATATGAGAACTCGTGGAACAGCTGGTGCGCTGTCAGCCGGCCGACGCGGTCGGCGGCCGGATTGAACCGCTCTCGAAAACCTTGCGTGCTAGCGGTCACGCGTGCGCCGAGCCGATCGGCCCGGCGCCTCCGACAGCTACGGAAAGGGCGTGATGAGCACGTGCGCCGTCCTCTAGCAGCCCGCTTCTGCGCTCTTGCCGTCCCGTTGGGGGCGGCCGGCGCGCTGCTGCTGTCCGTCGGACCCGCTCACGCGGGCACCGGCTACGGCCAGCTGATCGTCAACCCGGGCACGGCCGCGCCCGGACAGAGTGTCAGCGTCCTGGGGACCTGCCCGAACAACGGCCAGGGCTTCGGCGGCGTGAAATCCGCGGCCTTCGTCGGCGGTTCCGCCTCGGTGACGCAGAGCTCGATCAACTTCTCCGGCTCGGCGACCATCGCGCCGGGTACGTCCGGCACCTACACGGTCTCCGCGGACTGCGGTTCGGGCAGCCCGTCGGTGACGATCACGGTCTCCGGTTCGGCCGTCGCGCCCCCGCCCTCGACGCAGCCGGCCGATCCGACATCCCAGGCCGCGGCGCCGCCGCCCGCGACGACGCCGGCCTCGGCGCCCGCGATGCCGCGGCCCGCGGCCGGCGGCGGCGCGGCGGGCGGTGGCATGAGCCCGGCCAATGCGCGGCCCGCCGCTCCCGCGGCGAGTGGCGCGGCGACGGCGACGGGTTCGACGGCAGCGCAGGCGATGTCCCCGATGCCGGGTACGACCGCGGCCGGGAACGGTCCGGTGACCAGCACGGGCATCGTGCGGGTCGGGCTGGCCGGGTCGAGCCGTTCCGCACTGACCACAGCTGGAGCCGCGGCCATCGCCGTGGCCCTCGCGCTTGCCGGCGGGGTCGGATTCCTGGTGATCCGCCGTCGACGCAACACATCGGGTACGCACTTCTAAGGAGCGAGAGTGTCCGCATCCAGTTCGCACGGTCGGCCGCGGGGTCAGGAACCCGGCCAGCCGCTACGCAGGTCGTCAAGGGTCGAGTCGACCCGGGCGCGCCGGGAGCGTCGCAGTTGGCGGACTCGCAAGGTCGGCACGATTTTCGCCGCCATGCCGGTCGTGGTGATCGCCGCTGTAGGCATAGCCATGGCCTCGCCCCTGCATCATCATCATCACAACAACAACAACAACGCGGGCGGCGCGGTGGCGTGTGCGAACCCTGCCACGGGCGTCTCCGGGTCGACCGCGGCGGGCGCAGCCGGTGCGGCGAACGGGACCGGCGGCGCTGCCGGCACGGGTACGAGCACGATCGCCCAGGGCGGCAACTACGGCGGTTACGGCGGTTACGGTGGCAACACCAAGCACCACCACAACCACGCCACGGCCTCCGCCACGACCACGTCGAGCATGGCGGCCGGAACCGGCATGAACACCGGCACGGGTGCGGGCACGGCCACCGGGACCACGACAGGCATGACGACCGGTAACGGCGGCGCCATGGCGACGACCTCCGCCGCCGCGGGCATTGGCACTGGCACCGGCACTAACACTGGCACCGCGACCAGCACGGCCGCGACGACGACTTCCGCCGCCGCCGCCGCGTCGCCGTCGGCGACCAAGGCGTGTGCGACCGCCACCGCCACCGCCACCGCCGCCGCCGCTGCCACCACGTCCGCCACCGCCGCCGCCGCTGCCACCACGTCCGCCGCCGCCGCAGCCGCGGCGACTCCGAACCCGAACTGCACGCTGGTCGTGCCGCCCAACCCGCTCACGGCGCAGGGCCTGGCGACCCCGTACCAGTTCACCGCGACCAACGCGGCGATGGGCCCGTGCCACGAGGCGAACATCAACCAGAGCGCCTTCGTCCAGGCCACCGTCTACGACCCGGCCACCGGCGCGCTGTCGATCTACGATCCGCTGGTGGTCGACATGGGCACGCAGCCGGCCGCCGCACCGGTCGTGCCGACGCTCCCGGCGAACGCCGTCGTCGGCATCTGGTTCGGCTTCAACGCCACCAACCTCACCTTGCAGGACTCGAACGGCAGCCTGGCCGCGGGCAAGTGCGTCAACGGCATGGGCGCCGGCGACGTGTTCGGCCAGTTCGCGTACTGCAACTCCCCGGCGTTCTTCGCGGCGGTCAACCAGGGCATCCAGGCGGGGATGGTCACCGTGCCGAACCCCGGCACCGCGACCGACGGCCAGCCGTGCGAGACGCTGCGCGACTTCGCCCTGATCGACCAGGACCAGAGCGACAACGTCACCACCGCGTACCTCGCGAACGGCAACGGCCAGATCGCGCAGAAGACCGCGACCACCGCGGCGGCGATGGCCGGCGCGACCACCATCTCCAACCCGAGTGACAACGGCCTGCTGGACGCCTTCGTGGACCCGGCTCTCGGCTGCGCGCCGTGGACCGCCCCGGACCTGGCGAACAACAACACTCCGACCACGTCGCTGGGCCTCGACGAACTCCAGGCCAACGCCTTCGCGCACACTCCGGTGGCGCTGGTCCCGGCCAACGACCCGATGACCCTGGTCAACGGCAACATGAGCAACACCAAGACCAACCTGTACCGCGCGGGCGTGGACCAGCCGCCGCTGCCGGCCGGTGAGAGCCCGGCTGTCTACTGCGGCGACATGGACAGCATCCAGAGCGCTCGGCTCCAGCAGGACGTCAACCTCCTGATCAACCAGACGTCCCCGAACGCGGCGGCGGCCAGCAATCTGTTCACCTTCCTCGGGATGCGGCTGCAGCAGTCCTTCGGCAACCTCAACTGCCAGAACTTCGGCCTGAAGAACCCGGTGACCACGCTCGGCATGAACGGCAACGTGGTGGTCTCGGTGGTCTTCACCCAGATGACCAACGCGGTCACCGCCGGCGCGGGCAACCCGGCGCAGAAGTGCCTCAACACGGCCGGGGCCACGGCACAGATGAACTGCGCGCTCACCGCGGTCGGCGTTGCGGCCAACGGCAACGGCCAGGCGATGGCCCCGATGCCGATGCCGACCCAGACCGCCACCCCGCGTCCCTCGGGCGACATGCGCAAGCACAGCGGCCACCACTGGTAAACCCTGGGCCACCGGCGATGCGGATTAAGGGGACTGATGACGCGGGCCAGATGGTGACAGGGAGCGGATGAACACGGCAGAGACGCGCCGCTGAGGACTGGGAACGCAGTCCTGTGAAGCACCCGGCCCGCGTACCCTGGAAAGTCAGGGTACGCGGGCCGCTCGCATGCGCCGGATCTCGCCAGCGGCCCATTGTCGTCGGCCGGGACGGGCGCGGGCACGACCTCACGAGTGCGCGTGCTCGGGCAGAGTGAGGATCTCGGCGCCGTCGCGGGTGATGGCGATCGTGTGCTCACTGTGTGCCGTCCGGCAGCCCGTCGCGCTTCGCAGCGTCCACCCGTCGTCGTCGGTGACGAGCTCGGCGGTGTCCGCCATGACCCACGGCTCCAGCGCCAGCAGCAGCCCGGGACGCAGTCGGTAGCCGCGGCCGGGCCGCCCGGTGTTCGAGACGTGCGGGTCCTGATGCATCGTCGATCCGACGCCGTGGCCTCCGAACTCGGTGTTGACCGGATACCCCGCTTCGCGCAGGGTCGAGCCGATGGCATGGGAGATGTCGCCGATGCGAGCCCCGGGCCCGGCTGCGGCGATCCCCGCGCGCAGCGCCCGCTCGGTCGCGCTGATCATCGCGACGCTCTGCGGCGGCTTCGACTCGCCCACGATGAAGCTGATGGCGCTGTCCGCGACGATTCCGTCCGTTGAGACGGCGAGGTCGAGCGACAGCAGATCGCCGTCGGCGAGCGTGTAGTCGTGAGGCAGTCCGTGCAGCACGGCGTCGTTGACGGACGTGCAGATGTAGTGACCGAACGGGCCGCGCCCGAAGGACGGCGCGTAGTCGACGTAGCAGGACACCGCCCCGGCCTCGACGATCATGGTCTCGGCCCATCGGTCGATGTCCAGCAGGTTGGTACCCACTACACTGCGGCTCTTGAGGGTCTGCAGAATGCGCGCGACCAGGGCACCTGCCTGCTTGGCTCGGTGCAGTTCGGTCGGGCTCAGGATCTCGATCATGCGGCGCCATTCCCGGTTGCCAATAACTATCCCGGCCATGTTATCCCGGTATTAGTATCGGGACCATGGTCAGGTTGCCGCTCACACCCGCGGAGGTCGAGCGCGGACAGCGCCTCGGTGCCCTCTTGCGTCGCGCCAGGGGAGAGCGCTCGATGCTTGAGACCGCGCTCGAAGCACGCGTGTCACCGGAGACCCTCCGCAAGATCGAGTCGGGCCGTGTGGCGACCCCCGCCTTCCCGACCATCGCGGCGATCGCCGCCGTCCTCGGCCTCTCCCTCGACGCGGTCTGGGCCGAGATCAACCGGCCCGAACCCGGTGACGAACCGGCCGGACCGGTGCGGGGCGCACGGGAACGACTGGCGTCGTACGGCTGAGACCCGGACGCGGTGCCGGTGCCCCTGCCCGTGCCGGTGCCCCTGCCCCTGCCCCTGCCTCGCGCGGATGCGAAGCCGACACAGGTACGCCCCCGAAGCAGACCGGTTCCGTCAGGCCGACCGTCGTGGCCGGTCGCGGTCCCGGCCGCCTCGGGGGCGAAGCAGGGCGCTGTTAGCCGCCGCTCGCGCGCAGCCGCGCGAGTCAGTGCACGGGCACCTCTAGCAGCGTCTTGCCGGTGGCGGTCACCACCTGGAACTTCGTGATCTCGTCGGCCTGCATCGCCACTCCGCCCGGAATGGTCGCGGTGCCGCTCGACGGCGCCCACCAGGTACTGGCCACGACGCGGTTGCCCTTGCCGTCGAGCGCCAGCAGCATGCAGTCGTCACCGGGAGGGACGTTGTGCATCGTCACCTGCACCCAGCTGCCCCACTCGGTCGCGTGGTACTGGACCGTGCCGGTGATGCCCATCGCCGTGTTGCTTCCATCGAGGGTCTTGCCGAAAGCCGACGGGGCCTTCGGACCCGCCGTCCCGGCGTACACGCCGATCACCGCGACCGCGGCCAGCACGCCGCCGGCCGCCGCGATCGACACGCGGCGCACGAGCGTGCCCGACCAGAGCCCGGCCAGGAAGCCGGACTTCTGATGCCCGCCGGAGCGCTGCCGCGCGGAACGGCGCCGCCGCGCCCGGCCCGAGTGACCGGAGCCGGCCGCCGCGGGGGAGAAGGAGTGATCCGAGCCGGCGGAGGCGTCGGCGAACCCGCCCGCGCCGCGCGCCGACGCGCCGGCGGCCGGGCCGTCCGGCACCGCCAGGCCCGAGGCCTCGCGAGCCGCGGCCTTCTCCAGCAGCCGCGTGAGCAGTTCGCCGTCCGGGGGCACCGGACCGGCGGCCATCTCGGTTTCGGTGATGCGGGCCAGGATCCCCGGGACGGCGGCCATCTCCCGGTACTCGGCGCGGCACGCGGCACAGTCCACCAGGTGCATGCGCACGTGGTCGGCCTCGGCCGGGTCCAGCGCGCCGAGCGCGTACGAGCCGAGCGAGATCCGCTGGTCCGGCGAGCAGGAGTCCGCCGGCGGCGGGTATCCGGGCGGGTAGCCGGGAGGTCCGGTCCTTCCCCGGCCGGACCCGGCGCCCGCGTGCGAGCGATCGGTCACAGAGTGACCCCCCGTTCCTCACAGGCGAGCCGCAGGGCTCTCAATGCGTAGTAGGTGCGGGACTTCACGGTCCCGGGAGGTATACCGAGCGTCTTCGCGGCCTGCGCCACCGACGCTCCATGGTAGTAGGTTTCCACGAGCACGGCCCGGTGCTCCGGGGAGAGCACCGAGACCACCTCGGCCAGTTCCCACGCATCCAGACTGCGGTCGTACGGGTCGGCCGAGGTGTCGGCCAGCGACTGCGCCCAGTCCTCCCCCAGGCGGCCCTCGCCGACCTCGGCCGGACGGGTCTTGCGCGCCCTGATCGCGTCGATGACCAGGTTGCGCGCGACCGTGAACAGCCAGTTGCGCGGCGAGCCGCGGGACGGATCCATCGCCTCCGGGTGTGTCCACGCCCGCAGCAGGGTCTCCTGGACCACATCCTCGGCTGACGAGCGGTCCCCGTGCAGCAGCCGCAGCGCGTATCCGAGCAGCGGTCCGGCATGCTCGGCGTAGAGCGCCCGCAGCCGCTCCTCGCTGGTGCGCGCCGGTTTTCGGGACTGATCCGCCTTGGTTGGCAGGGTTCTGCCAAACGACCGGTTCAACAGTTCCACTCCGAGTGGGTAGGGCTTCGGGAGCGTAGCGTTATCTGCCACGGAGTTCTCGCACCGCCGCTCCGAGCCGGCTGCTCAGTCTTCCGCCGCGGCGCTCGTACGACGGTTCCTGCGTGTCCTCCTCCTCGTTCTGCGGTCGGACGTTCTGCGCGTTCTGGCCGAGCCAGCCCGCCCAGTCCTGGTTGAGCATCCCGGCGAAGGTCTGCGTCGCCTCGGCCGGAGGCAGCGCGGGCGGCACGGCCGAGGCCACGGGCACCGCGGTGTCAGGGCCCGAGGGCAGCGCGGGCAGCACGTTCTGGGCCTGGCCGGCGGCCAGCATCGCCTGCTGCGCGGCAGCCCACTCGTATGCCTGCTGATACGCCTGGGTCATCGCGCCGTACTGCGGGCCGGAGCCGGGGACCGCATCGTCCACCCCATAGCCGAAGCCACTGCCGAAGCGGTAGCCAGGAACGTTACCGTACCCTGAGGGCGCAGGCGCCGGGTATTGCGGAACCGAGCCGAACTGCTGCATGAACTGATACTGACGTAGCTGGTCTGCGATCGGACCGCCGAAGACCAGCACGGCGACCCAGCTTTGCCCGTCGCCCAGGCTCTGCCCGTTTCCGAACATCTGGCCGAGGAACTGGGAGAGCATGGCCGGCCCGGTGTTCGGCGGCAGCATGCCCGCGCCCGGCATGGCCGGCCCGCCCGCCGCCGCAC
>NZ_JAGSXH010000005.1 GCF_018283645.1 Actinocrinis puniceicyclus
GTCGTGGTCAGGCTGCTGCGTAGGTGACCTCGGGTTTGTGGAAGAAGGAGATCACGCGGGTGGGCTGCTTCTGGAGGCGGTGTAGGTGGGCTCTGATGGCGGCGGCCATGGCGAGCCGGTTGCGGGGTGCTGTCTTGTTCGCGACCTCGCGGGGGCGGCGCGGAGGGCTGGGAAGCCGTCAACGGAGACGAAGGCGCAGGTGACGGTCACAGGCGATCGTTTCCACAGTCCTCCGGAGGCGGGTGCGCGCGTTCGAATCGCGCCGGGGGCACACAGCGTCAAGAGCAAAAACGGCCCCTCACCAGCGTGAGGGGCCACTTTCGTATGCTTGGGATCCTGACGCCATCTGCCAGGACCGTCGCGGCGCCTACCGACCGGACTGGTCGGCCGGAACGCTGGGCCGTTCGCCAGTGGTCAGCCAGTGTTGCCAGATCGCCACTGCCTCAGCCTGTGTCAGGCCGATCAACTCCGGCTGGGTCATCCCCACCTTCGTGAGGAGGTTTCTGGCGAGCTTGGCGTCGACAGACGGGCCTTCAGCTGGATCCGGGCCGGGGAGGGTCGGCCGTTCGGGACCCACTCCGTGATCGACTGCATCCCAGAACTGAGCTTCCGTAACTTGAAGTTGGTCACGCAAGATATGAGCGAACAGGTCACGGTCAGCAATCTGACCGGCTCCGTGCGAGACTCGAGTCATGAGGCGCTCGCCGGTAGGGGTGGTTATGACATATCGGTGATGGTCGCCGGTACGCTTCGACGACAGCTTGTCCTTGTCATCCCAGCCCTCTACTTCGACGAATTTCCGAAGCTGCGCGAAGGTGGGCAGGCGCACTACTCCTCCCCGAAGGCGTGCCGAAGCAACTCTGCGTCGTCGGAGAGCTGAACAAGGTTCACCAGGCCCCAGTTCTCGGCATGATTTGGGTAGTGGCGTAGATCCTCGACCCAGGTTTCCGCGTAATCGCGCAGTGCAGCGACGAACTCGCTGGCCGCTGCTTCGAAGTCGGCGCCCTGCGCGCTAACCGGGAACCCAGGCAGCCAAACGCTTACCGACTGCTCTCCGAAGCGGATTTGAGGATCGATCGGGCACGAGCTGCGCAGAAGTCGCTTGAGCGAATCAAGCCGAACCATCGCTACCGCGGGATCATCTGACCGCTGCACAACTGCGGGAACGCCGCTCTGGGCAGAGTCGTACAAGTCCTTCAAATGGTCGCGAGCATCGGCCATCTTGTCGAAGGTAAGTACCATCGAGACTCCTGCCTCCGTGTACATGACAGCCACAATGTACATCATGTACATGAGCGATGGCCACCCCAAGTCCCGACCTTGCTGGCGAGACCTACGCGCCCGCGGTCCGCCGGTGATCGCTCGTCCCTGTCGGGCGGCAACGGCTGAGTGTGGATGCGGCGCACCAGCCCGATGGCCTCCTCGGCAGTGCCACCGTCCGGGACGAGAGCGAAGTATTTGCTGTTGCAACAACTCCTGTCCTGGTCAACGGACCTCGCCCTCGGCGAAGGTCTCCCGGCCCAGGACACACAGCAACTCGAGCTTGCCGGCGCTCTCGGTGCCGGGCCGCGCCGTGTAGAGCACCAAAGACTGCTCCCCCGAGGACGAGGCGGAGAGCAGCACCTCGCACTCCAGCGTGATCGGGCCGACGTGGGGGTGGACGAACGTCTTCGTCAAGCTGCGTATCACCGCGACGTCGTGCCGATCCCACAGTTCACGGAAAGCGGCGCTGGCCTGAAGCAGGTCGCTGATAAGCGCATTGACCTCGGCGTCGTCGGGACGGCGGGCGTGGACGGCGCGCAGATCGGCCACGTGGTTGGCCATCAGCCTGGGCAGTTGCTCCTTGAGCACCGGCCGCGACTGCGTCTCGGTGAACAGCAACCAGATGGCGTTGCCGGCGCGGCCGGGCAGAACGGGCCCGCCGAACAGCGCCTCCGCCACGGCGTTGCGCGCGAGCACCTGACCGGTGTCGCTGATCACCTGCGCGGGCGCGTCCACCAAGCGGTCCAGGATGAGCAGCAGACCCGGCGGCACGTGCCGGCTCGCCGTGCCGCGCGCCCGGGTCGGATAGCCGGCCAGGCGATACAGGTAGTCGCACTCGTCGTCGGTCAGCCGCAGAGCGCGGGCCAGCGCTCCGATCACCTGCTCGGAGGGCCGGGCGCCGCGCTGCTGTTCCAGACGCGCGTAATAGTCGACCGAGATCCCGGCCATCTGGGCCACGTCCTCCCGACGCAGGCCGGGGGTGCGCACCCGGGCGCGCGGCGAAAGGCCCACCGAGGACGGATCGATTCGCTGCCTGCTGCGCCGCAGGAAGTCGGCCAGTGCCGCGAGATCAGACCGGTTCACCCGATCATTCTCGCGCGGGGCCCGGACGGTAGCCAGGTACTGCCAGTCCGTGGCTAAGCCGGCCTCTGCAATCCGGCCGGGCGGCGCGCCAGGCTGGCTTGTGCAAGCTGAACGGAGCGGGAAACGGAGCACGACATGGTGAACGAGACGATCCTGGTGACGGGCGCGACCGGACAGGTCGGCAAGCGGCTGGTGCCGCGGCTGCTGTCCTGGCGCGAAAACGGCGACCAGATCAGGGTGCTGGTGCGCACGCAGCAGGCCGCCGAGCATTTCGCGAACCTGGGCGCGCTGCCCGTGGTCGGCGACCTGCTTGAGGCCGAGGATCGCAAGCGGGCGCTGGACGCGGTGACTTCGGTCGTCAACAACGCCGCGACCTTCCGCGGCCCGGAGGTGAGCGACGCCGACATGTTCGCGGTGAACCGGGACGCGGCCGTCGCGCTGGCCGAGGAAAGCGCCCAGGCCGGGGTGCGCCGCTTCGTGCAGGTGAGCACGAACCTCGTCTACGGTCCGGGCATCGGCCGACCCGTGCGCGAGGACGACGAACTGCGCGCGGTCGTCACGCCGCAGCAGCGCGCATACCCGGCGAGCAAGCGGGAGGCCGAGGAGCGGCTGCGCGAGCTGAGCGGGGAATCAGGGCTCGACATCGTCACGCTGCGCCTCGCCTTCGTATACGGCGACCGCGATCCGCACATCGAGAACATCCTGCCGCGCTTCAACGCAGCGGCGGCGAACGAGCCGATGGCGATGGTGCATCACGCGGACGTGGCCCAGGGAGTGCACCGTGCTCTCAGGGTCCTGCCGTCAAAGCAGAGTTCCTACCGCGCGTACAACATCTGCGGTGACGCAGTCTCGACGGTGTTCGAACTGCATGAGCTGGTGGGGCGCAGCATGGACCTGGCCGCGGCCGAGGGCAGGACCGCCGCGGATCCCTGGTATGGCGTGCCGGACACCACGCGCGCGTACCGCGAACTGGGCTTCCGCCCGATCTATCCGAGCGCAAGGGCGGCCTGGCGGGACGGCGCGCTGTAGGCCGTCTCCGGTCTACCCTCACGCGCCTTTCGAACGCGCCGAACACTCAGCGGCACCTTCATCTTCTCCTCAGGTCAAGGCATCGCTGGCTGCTCGTACCCGATCAACGGCGGGCCGGTCACGACAGTCCACGCCGCCAACTGTCAATCCCGCGGTTCCCAAACACGACGGCCGGTAAGCGGACGCCACCGGCCGTCGTGTGCTGTCCTGCGAAGACGGCGTGACCACGCCGGATTCACTTCTCGGCGGCTCTCAGCTCAGGAAATGCTCGCTGAACAGCGACCAGCCCTCGGGCCAGTTCCCGAGCCCCGAGCCGGCGTTGAGGTGTCCCTTGCGGCCGACGTTCACCAGTGCGGCGCCGAACAACTCCGCGTTGGCCGCCGCGCTTTCCATGGAGCAGTAGGGATCGTCCTCGCTTGCGACCACCAGGCAGGGGAAGGGCAGCCGGCCGTGGCGGGCCGGGTCGAAGCCCACGGCCGCACTCGGGAACGCGGGACCGCGCGCGTCCGGCACCGCTACCAGGAAGGCGCCGACGATCCCGGCGTCCTGATGCTGCGCGGCCCATTCGGCCACGAGGGTGCAGCCGAGACTGTGCGCCACCAGGATCTTGGGGCCCTCGATCTTGCGCAGGGCGTCGTCGAACTCCTCGACCCAGGTATCGCGCACCGGCGCGTCCCAGGAAGCGTGCTCGACCCACACCGAGTCGGCCACCCGGCCGCGCCAGTGCGACTGCCAGTGCTCGGGCCCGGAGTTGTCGATGCCCGCGAGGAAGACGTACGTCAGGGACTGCATGATCAGACCTCGTATTCCGTGCCCACACCGTCGAAGCGCAGGCGGTCCTGGATGAACACGCGCCGGTCGTCCTTGTCGTAGCCGGTGAGCAAGCCGGCCTCCATCAGCCGGATGACGATCTGCGAACTCGACTCCTGCATTCCGGCGTCGTTGAGCTGCTTGATCAGGTTCTTGTAACCCACGTTCTCCTTGGCGACGAGCTGGAAGATCTCCCGGTGCCGCTCCTCCAGCGGGTACTTGATCATATCGAGGCCGTCCTCGTTGGCCAGCACCTTCTTGCTCTCCAGGCGGAAGGAGAGCGGGTCGACCTTGAAGTACGGCTTGAGCAGGACCTCCTCGCCGGTCCAGGCCAGGCGCGTGATGCGGTTGAGCCGCTTGGTCAGATCGCCGATCCAGCGCACCCGCGCGCCGTTCAGTTCCTGGTCGGCGAACTCGTCGGTCAACTCCTTGCGCTGGTGGCGTCCGATGGCGATCATCGTGGCCGCGCGGTCGTGGAAGCCGGCCACCGAGGCGTCGGGATGCCGCGCGTCGCCCGCGACAAGCCGGTCGAACCACTTCTTCCGGTTGAGCCGCTCGTCGTCGGACTCGCTGATCCTGCGCTTGAGCCAGAACTCGGACTCGGGCTCGGTGAAGGAGGCGAAGGTGTAGAAGGACGCGAGGAACTCGTGGTACTGCTCGTAGGTCTCGCGGTAGCTGCGGTTGTACCACGCGTGGACCGCGTCGAGTTCGTCCTCGGCGTGCGTGATCCGGTCGATCGCCGACGCCGCGCACACGGCGGATTGGGTGGCCAGGTGGACGCCCTGCGAGAAGAGCGGGTCGGTGAAGCAGGCGGCGTCGCCGACCAGGAAGTAGCGGCCGGCGGAGAAGTGCTCCGAGTCGTACGACCAGTCGTGGACGATGCGCACCTCGTCGATCATCTCCGCGGCGCCGAGGATGGCGGCGGCGCGGGGCGCCTTGGCGAGGGTCTCGCGGTAGAAGCGCTCCGGGCCGAGTTCCTTGACCTCTGCCGACTTGGAGCGGTCGACCACCAGGCCGACGCTGTAGACGTCGCCCTTCTGCGGGATCATCCACACCCAGCCGTCCTCGAAGGTGATCGAGTACGTCGTGCCCCTCAGGTCGCCCTCGAAGGGATCGCGGCACTTGAAATACGACCAGACGGCGAAGTTGCGGTAGAACTCGTCATAGCGGCGGACCTTGAGCTGCCTGGCCAGCGGGCTGCCCGAGCCACCGGCGTCGATGACGAAATCGGCCACGACGCTTCGGGTGGCCTCGTCCTGGCGGAGCGTCAGCGCCACCCGGTCGGCGGCGCTGATGTCCACGTCCGTGACGGCGGCGCCTTCGTGCACGACGATCCCGCGTTCCCTGACCTCGTCGACGAGGAGCTGGTCGAACTCCTCGCGCTTGACCTGGATCGCGTGGTCGAAGACCCAGGGCGCGCTCTTCGGCGTGGCGAAGGAGAAGGTCCAGGGCGCCTGGTCCTGACCCCAGAGGAAGGTCGCGGAGGGCTTCGGCACGAACCCCGCGGCGTCGATCCGCTCCTGGAGGCCGAGGCGGTGCAGGATCGAGAGCGTTCCCGGCAGGAAAGACTCGCCGACGCGGTAGCGCGGGAACCGGCCCTTCTCGAAGACCTCGACGTCATGGCCCAGCTTCTGCAGGGTCAGGGCGGCCACGCAGCCACCCGGGCCGGCGCCGATGACGGCGACCTTCGCTCGTTTCATCACTGGTGTCCTTCTCTTCGGTGTTCGTGCCCTTGTACTCCCGGCCCGGCGTTCATCGGGAGGCGGGAGAGATGGGCAGTGCCTTGATGCGGTTCGGGAGCAGGTAGGTGTGGCCGCTCGGAGCGTCCTCGAACACGGTGATGCCGGCCTGGAACCTGCTTGAGCTGCCGATCACGACCTCGGGGACGAGCGTGCAGCCCAATCCGAAGAAGTTGTCGTCGCCCACTGCGACGCTGTTGCCGCAGTGGAAGTTCGGCGAGAGGAAGTTGTTGGAGCCGAGGTGCGAGTGGTTGCCCACGGTGCAGTGGTAGTTGATCACGTTGAACCCGCCGAGGCTCACGTTGACGCCCAGGTAGCAGTGCGGGCCGATGACGTTGCCGGGCCCGGTCAGCTGCGCCGGGTCGACCCGGGAGCTGGGGTGGACGACGTTCTCGGCGAGCAGGCCGCGCCCCACTATGTGGCGGTCGATGATCTCGCGCCGCGTCGCCGGGTCCGCGACGGCGAGCACCACGGGCGTGCCGGCCGGCAGGTCGCAGGTGTCCAATTCGGCGCACCGGCCGGCGGGGACCTGCACCTGCTCGCCGGGCACGCTCAGGTACCGCTCGACGCGAAGGCCGCCCCTCGCGGCGAACGCGTCCTCGACGTACCGGGTGATTTCGAGGGCGAATTTACCGGCTCCGATCAGCGTCAGTCCCGTCACGGCACGATCCGCTTCTTCTTGAACCGCTCCGAGACGGTGACGGCGTCGACCAGGTTGACCTTCGTGGGGATCTTGAACGCCTCCAGCTTTCCGGTGAGGAATTCGACCACGTGCTTGCGCATCTGCGCGCGGGTCGGCTCGCCGCGAGGGATGATGTCCGCGCACACCGACTGTCCCGTGATGGCGTTGGGCGTGCCGTACACCACGCAGTCGGCGATCAGCGGGCTGGAGAGCAGGACCGACTCCAACTCCAGCGGCAGCACCTTCTGCCCGCCCACGTTGATGACCTCCTTCGCGCGGCCCTTGATCCTCAGGTAGCCGCCCTCGTTCAGCTCGACGAGGTCGCCGGTGCGGAACCAGCCGTCCTCGGTCAGGCTGTCGCCCGGATGGTTGAGGTAGCCGAGGAACTGCGTGGAACTCTTGAGCTGGAGTTCGCCGTCGACGATCCGGTGCTGGACGCTCGTGTCCTCGATCCGGAAGTACGTGCTGCGGGACGACTCGCTGGTGGTGGTCGAGATCCCGGTCTCGCTGGTGCCGAAGGTCTGCAGCAGCCTGGCGCGCGGGAAGGCGGCGCCCACCCGCTTGAGCAGTTCCTCGGGCATCGGCTCCGTGCCGTAGCTGATCAGGCGCAGGCTGCTCAGATCGTGCTTCTCGTGGAAGCCGCCGATCAGGATGAGGTTGAGGAAGGTCGGGCTGGTGGGCAGCAGCCGGATGCGGTGCTCCTCGATCAGGGCGCAGATCTCCTCCGGGGTGCGGCGGCGCGGCACGACCACCGTGCCGCCGACGCGCACCGCGCCGAGCAGTGAGTTGATGCCGCCGATGTGGTCGAAGAGCAGGAACATCAGGATGCTGGAAGGCCTTCCGCCGCCGCGCGCCCGCCTGCCGAGCTTCTCCTCGACCAACGCGTCGAGGTCGTGCAGGATCGCCTTGGGCACCCCGGTACTGCCGCTGCTGAGCAGTACCAGCCCGGAGGCGCCGCGGTCGGCGAGGCGGGAGTAACGCTCGCCACGGTCCGCTGCGGCGCCGGGCACGGCCTCGATCGTCACATCGGGTGCCTCGTCCGCGGGCTCCGTGTCGTGCGACACCCTCAGGATGTGGCGTGGATCGCAGGACTCGATGACCGTGGTGAGGGTCGTCCCGGTGAGGGAGACGACGGGGATGACGACGTTCCGGTTGAGGTGCAGCGCGAACAGCGCGGCGATCGACGCGAAGGAGAAGTCGCCGTTGAGGACCACGGCGTCGTGCGGTCGCACGCCGTGCGAGTCCAACTCCTTGAGTAGTCGCCGTATCCGGTCGGCGAGTTCGGCGTAGCCGTGCCTCGCCTCGCCGTGGACGACCGCCACCCGGTCGCCGAGTTCGTCGAAGCTGTCGAGCAGTTCGCTGCCCATCAGTGGACCCCTCCGAGGAAGAGCGTCTCTCCGGTGATGAACCCTGATTCCCGCGAGATGAGGAAATCGACGGGGCCGACGATGTCCTCGACCGTGCACATGCGCTTGAACGCCTGCCGCTGGATCAGCACGTCGATCTTCTCGGCCGGCACGGACCGGGTCAGGACCGTGTGTACCGGCGGCAGGCCGATGCCGTTGACCCGGATCGGGAACTGCGCCAGTTCCTTGCTCATCACGCGGGTCAGCTGCTCGACCGCGGCCTTGCTGGCCGAGTAGAGCAGCTGTCCCTCCAGCGCCCACGGCACGGCGACCGTGCTGACGTTGAGGATCGCCGGGGCCGGCTCCTCGCTCTTGCGCAGCAGTTTGACCGTCTCCCGGCAGCAGTCGAGAACCGCGAAGAAGTTCACCTCGAACATGCGGCGCGAGGTCTCGGCCGGTGTCGTCATGAAGTGGTTCATGCTCGCCGTGCCGGCGTTGTTGATCACCGCGTCGAGGCGTCCGTGGTCGGCTCGGATCGCCCGGCACATGGACTTGATCGCCTTGACGTCGGTGACGTCGGCCGCGTGGTGCACGTACTGCGGGTGCTCGATGGTCGCCGGCCTCCTGCTGCACCCCACCACCTGATGGCCGCGGCCGAGCAGGTACTCGGCCAGGGCCCTGCCGATACCGGTCCGGGTGCCGGTGATCAGGACGATCATTCCCCGGGTCCGCCCGCAAGGCCCTGCGCCGGGATCGCGTTCCCCGCTTCAGTGCCCTGCTCGTCGGGTTCCCCGTCCCGGGCGAGCGCGATCTCCTCCTCGATGAAATCGATCAGCCTGCGGCCGCTGCTGAACGGGCTCACCCTGCGCGAGACGGCCTTCTCGGAGGTCAGCGAGATTTCGACGTCGAATTCGTCCTCCAACGCCTCCTCGACCAGGACGAGGAAGTTCACCAGGTGCATCGAGTCGAAGACCCCTGCCTCGCCGTACAGGCCGACTTCCAGCAGGTTCTCCGTGGGGATCTTCTCGTCCCGCCGTTCGTTGAGCTCGTCCACGACGTTCACGAGCAGGGCGAGGAGCTGGTCCCGCATAGCTGTGCCTTTCTTCGGTCCGGGGACGCGGTGAGCGTATGTAAGGGTTCTACTGTCTGCATCAGGGTTCTCAATGCGAGCCGGCCGCGGCGGCCTGCTCGGACTCGGACTCCCGCGGCGCTCCCGGCGGTGGCTCGAGCCGGCCGAGCCGGGCGCCGAGCACCGTGACGGCGAGCGCAGTGCACACGAACACCGCGGCGAGCGCGATCAGCCCGGTGGTGCGCCGGCTCAGCAGGAGCGCCAGCAGCACGGGGCCGACGATGCCGGCGGCCGAGGTGCTGAGGTTGAACACGGACAGGTACTCGGTGCGCCGCGCCTCGGGCGCGTGGCGGAACGACAGTTCCCACCCGCCGGCCCCCTGGAGCAGCTCGCCGAAGGTGAGCACCGCGGTCGCGGCTATCAGCAGGATGATGGTCAGCCAGCGAGAGGAGTGCGTCGTGGCGATCAGCAGCAGGCTGAACGCGGCCAGGGCGAGTCCCGACCTGCGCAGGGCGCGGATGCCGTCCCGGGTGCTGTTGACGTTCTTGGCGACGTGCACCTGGAAGACGATCGCCAGCACGGTGTTGACCACGAACAGCGCGCTCAACAGGCCGACGGGTGCGTTGGTGGACTGCACGATCCACAGCGGCAGCCCGATGCCCAGCAGCACCGTGTGCAGGAACAGCGCGCCGTTCACGAGCGTCAGGCCCAGATACGGGCGGTCGCGGGCGACGGTGAGCAGCCCGCCGAAGCGGCGGGTCTGCGTCGGCCCGGCGGTGATGACACCCACCTTGAGCAGGCCGAACACCGCCGAGGAGGCCAGGCAGCACCCGGCGCCGACCAGGAGGACCGCCCGGAGCATGCCGGTGCCGCCCACGGCGAGGAACGGCGCGGCCGCGAGTATGCCCAAGGACATGCCGACGTTGATCACCGAACTGATCAGGCCGAGCGTGCGGGTGCGGTCGGCCTCGCCCACGACGGCGTTCACCAGCAGCTGCACCATCGGGAAGATCGGTCCCTGCGAGATCGTGAACAGCGAGGCGAACAGGGTGAAGGCGACCATGCCGTGCGCGAAGGCCAGCGACGCGAACCACAGCGCCCTCCACACCTGGAGCAGCCGCAGCAAGCGCCGCGGTCCCCAGCGGGTGGCCAGCATGCTCACCGGCACCGTGGTCACGAACCCGACCAGGCTGGCGATCGTCAGTCCGGCGCCGACCTGCGCGGCGCTCAGGCCGATGCCCTTGACGAAGTAGACGGTGCCGCCGGCCAGGTAAAGCCCGCTGCTCGACGCATAGACCACGACCCCGGCGGCGATGATCCGGCCGCCCTTGCTCGGCAGCGCGTAGTTGCCCAGCAGGCGCCGCATGACCTCGCCTCTCATGCCGTCCCTCCGTCGTGGCCCGCCGGCTCGAGTTCCACCGCGACCAGCGCCGCCGCCCGGTCCAGCACGACCTGGCACTCCTCTGGCGTCTCTCCGGTGACCAGCAGCGCGGCCAGCCGCGGCACGACGCCGCGCGGCGGCAGCAGCAGCCGCGCGCCCGGCTGGGCCAGCCGCACCACCTCGGCCACCCCGGGCACGGCCGCGGCGGCAGCCGTGTCCAGGGAACGGACCACGCAGTCGCGGTCCGGGTAGAGGAAACGCACCTCGGCGCAGACGTCGCGCTGCTGGCGCAGGTCGGGCTCCCGGCCCAGGGCGAGGTCCACCGCGGCGGCGGTCAGATCGATCCCGGTGGCCAGCGACCCCAGGTGCGGGATGAAGTCGCCGCCGAGGCGGCCGTTGAGTTCCACGAGCCGGGGGCCGGCCGCGGTGAGCCGCACCTCGGCGTGGGTGACGCCCATGGTGACGCCGAGCGCGCGGTGCGCCTCGACGACGAGGTGGGTGAGTTCGTCCGCCCACGGTTCGTGCCGCCACCGCGAGACCAGGTGGCCGATCTCCTCGAAGAAGGGCTCGAAGCCGAGCCGTTTGCGGGCCACGTTCACGGGCTGAACCTCGCGGTCGCGCACGACGCTGTCGACGCTGACCTCGGGGCCGTCGAGGAACTCTTCCAGCACCAGACCGTCCAGCGGCTCGATGCCGGGGAACACCGCTTCGGCGGCGTAGTGGTACAGCGCGCGCAACTCGTCCGGTCCGTGCATGACGACCACGCCCGCGCTGCCCGCCAGTGAGCGGGGCTTGACCACGACGGGGTAGCCGATGCTCTCGGCCGCGCGCAACGCCTCCTGCTGCCCGTGCACGTGCGCGAACTTCACGCCCGCGACGCCGGCCGCGGCCAGCAGCCGCCGGGTGGAGAGCTTGTCGCGGCAGTTGCGCGCCGCGAGCAGGGACATGTGCGGCAGGCCCAGACGCGAGGCGGCTTCGGCGGTCGCCTCCAGCAGAACCTCGTCCCACGTCAGGAGACCGACGCGGCCGGGGTGCGCGGCGCAGGCCCGCGCGGCCGCGGCGGCGGTCGCGTCCGGGGTGTCCTGCGGCATCCGGTGGCAGCCGGCCAGGTAAGGCTGCTGCCAGCTCGGTTCGGCGGTGGTGACCAGTGCCACGTCGGCGCGGGCGGCGGCCGCGGCGAAAGCGTACTCGCGGTAGGGCCGCCCGCCGCTGCCGACGAGGACCACGAGGCCGCGCGCCGACTCGTCGATGCTCGTACACCGATATTCGAACGCTGTCGCGGTGCGCTCCACGGCGGCCTGGACCTCGGCCGTGCTCGCGCCCCGGAAACGGAACCGCGCGCCCGCATGCTCGTAACCGGGCAGGTCGTCGAGGGTCTGGCCGACCAGGGGCACCCGCTCGGCGTAAGGGCCGCCGTCGGTTCCCACCTGCGGGTCCGCCGCCGTGACCCGGCAGGGCCGGGCCGCCGGGGTGGGCACCAGCAGCCAGCCGCCGCGCTCCACGGACGGCGGTTCGCCGGCTGCCCGGGCGGCCGCCGGCAGCGGCGCGCCGATCTGGAGGGCGAAGGCCGCCTCCATCAGGTCGATTCCGTGCACCTCGCGCCACACGAAGGGGACCTCCGCGCCGCCCGGGCGTGCGCCCACCTCCAGGACCTGAAGTTCGGGGGCCGAGTCCGGGCCGGATCGGAAGAGTTCGAGGTGGAACACGCGCGGCCCGTCCGAAACGGCGCGCAGGACTTCAGCGGTGAACGCGCCGACGGCCTTGAGGAGCCGGGGATCGTCCAGTTCCACCGAGCCGAGCGGCGCGCCCGCGGTGAAACCGAGGCAGGTGTTGAGATAGCGGGAGGCGCGCCACGCCCCCAGCCCCGTGCCGTGGTACACGCCGTCGACGTGCAGCACCTCGTGCGGGAGATACGGCTGGACCAGCATCGCCAGGTCGGGCGGGAAGCTGTACGCGGCGAGATCGGCTTCGGAATCCAGGCGCGCGACGCCCGCGCTCGCGGTGCCTCGCAGCGGCTTGACCAGGACCGGCCACCCGTGGGCGGCGGCGAAGGCGCGTACCGCCTCGTGATCCGGCGCGGGCCCGGTCGCCGGGACGGGAACACCCGCGGCGGCCAGGCGCCGGGCCATGACGAGCTTGTCGCGGAACGGGGCGAGCCCGGCCAACCGCTCGCCCGGGACGCCGAGTTCCTCGCGCAGTTCCGCGGCCATGTCCAGGTCGACCTCGTGCAGCGCGACGACGCGGGCGGGCCGGCCGCGCTCCTCGATCAGGGAGCTGACGGCGGCCCGGACCTCCTTGCCGTCCTCGGTGCTGTGCACGGTCCGCACCGCCGCGGGCGCCTCGGGCAGCGAGCCCGCGGCGCGGCGTGTCGTCACATAGCTGACCCGATGGGCGCCGTGGTCCACGTAGGAGCCGTAGTTCGCGTACCGGTCGGCCCATCGGTGCAGGACGATGAGGTGTTCTGGCACTTCCCCTCCCAGAGCGGCGGATGTGTCGATGGACTGCCCGGCGAGGATGTCGCGGGCCTGCGACGCAGCGGTCGCGGAACGCAGGGAACGCGCGCGGCCCTACGACTCCTCGGCCGGTTCGGCGTCGGCGTCGGCCAGAACCAGGACGTCCTCAAGAGCGCGCAGCAGCCCGATGACCCCGTCGAAGCCGGTGGAAGTGGAGTTCTCCCGCAGAGTGCAGGTGAGCGTGTCGCCGTCCTGCGCCTGGAGGTAGAGGGGCGCTCCGATGTTGCGCCCCGCGGTGCCCGACTCCATTTCCCGCCGCGGGATCGTCTGATCCTTCTGATATTCGCCGAGGTAGTTGAAGAAGTAGCGGAAGAAGCCGCTGACCGATCCTTCGAAGGAGCCGTTCACGGTGCCGTGGTAGCCGTGCAGGGCGCCCTCCTCGAACACGTCGTCCACGTTGTAGGCGGCGTGCTTGTACGAGCGCAGGCTCTCCCAGTGGACCCGCGTCGCGAACGCGCCGAACTCCTCGTCCGGATCGACGGCCACGAGCAGCGGGATGATCTGGGTCTGGGCCGCGACCAGTCTCTCCCAGCGCGGGTCGCTGCGGTTGTTGGCGTACACGGCGACGAGCAGCTTCCGCTCGCCGCTCTGCCGCGCCAGCGCCATGCAGTAAGCCGCGACCAGTACGGACGGGACCGACACGTTCAGCCGCTTCGCGAGCCGGTGCGCGGCCGCGGCCGCCTCCTGGGAACTGTGCCGGGCCCAGCGGCTGGTGACAGGGCTGGGCCCGGTGTCCCGCGCCATCGGCGGAGCGGCCAGGAAGATCTCCCGCCAGTACCTGCGCGCCGACGCGCGGCGATTCTTGCGGGCGTCGGACCACTGCTCGACGGCCAGTTCCCGGCAGTTCGGCGCATCCTCGGGCAGTGGCCGGCCGGCCAGCAGCGCCAGGAACTCCTCGTGCAGCTGGTTGATCGCCCATGCGTCCACTGCGATGTGGTGGTAGCAGATCACGAGTTGCGACGGGACCTGCCGCGCGGTGACCAGTCGCGCGCGCCACGGCCGGTCCGCGGACAGATCGAACGGCTCGGCGGCCAGTTCCTCCGCCACCTGCGCGGCATCCGCCTCGACCGTCTCCAGGCTCACCGCGGCGGGATCCTGGACCACCTGCGTCAGCCCGTGCTCACCGCGCTCCTCGTAGCAGGTGCGCAGCGACTCGTGGCGGCGTTCGAGGTCTTCCAGCGCGTGTTCGATCTCTTCTTTGGCGGCGTCGCGCGGCAGGGCCCATATCTGCGGTAGATTGCAGGCCGCTGGTGGAAGTTTCGCGATGGAACGCCACAGGGACAGTTGGCCGAAGGTCGCACGTTCGCGGCTCACAACACGTTCTTGCATGATCTCGCCTCGCTCAAAGGGATCCGGCGCTCACGGGGCGGAGAGGCAACGCGAAGAAAAGAGCAGGCCCCCCACTCGTGATCTTTCGGTGAAACCCGTGCTCGATTGCGTTCGAGCACGTCGCAGTACATTGTCCGCACGACCGGCGGCGGTCCTTCACGCGGGCGAGCGCTCCGCCCGAAGTCGCCGACGGTCTCGAGAAGCACTGGTGAGCGGTCTTTCCGTATCCCCCTTTGAGCACGGTCGGATGGCTCCCGCGGTCTACCGGACACACGGGTGGCGCTGCGAGTTTCAATAGGGCAAGGTGCGCAGAACTCGGCGATCCGGCGTCGACGGCAGATTGCCTGGAAGAGCGTGCGGAAAGGCATCGCGGCAGGTAGACCTCCGCGTTACGTCGAGGTTAGCGGGTGGAAGCACACTGGTACAACGATCGTCCACATTTCGAACCTGGATCAACCGGCGTGTATCACCGGCTGACCCCTGAGGCAACGGGCGGCGGCGGGTGACACGCGATCACGCAACTGTCGAACAAAGCGGGGTTACGTACACGATCACCAGGCGCGTCGCCTCGATCCGCCCGCACACGCCGGCTGATCGACAACGACCCCTGATAACGAAGAGTTCGAAGACAGGGGTCCGGGGCGTGCGGTCCGTATACCCTGAGCGCAAGCATGCGTATGGCAGCATTCGAGCGTCATCGGCTCACCCTGGGCCGTGTTTGAGAGGCAGCGCCGGATGCCGGCGCCGGGGGCGTCACGCTCAGAAGTGCGCCGCGGTGTCGAAATCCGAATTCGACCTCTCGGCCGCCGTGACCCGCGCCGGGCCGGCCGTCCCGGGGGCGTCGGATACCGGGAGCCCGACCGGGGCTGCGGCGGCTTGCGCGAGATCGGCGAGAAGGTCGGCGAGGACGAGTTCTTCTTCCACCCGCCGGCCCTCGCGGATCATCGTGGCGGGTAGATCCGTATCCCATGCCGCGGTGGGCACCGCCGACGGCGGAGGCAACGCGCCGGTGCCCGGGTGTTCCTTGAGCGCCGCCCGGTATGCGTCGGTGTCGAAACGCCACGGCAGCCACCCGATCCGGGCGCGCAGTCCCGCGGCGATGCGCAGGCCGCCCCAGTCGAAATCCCCGTGGTAGAGGAGCGTGGCGCCGCCCTGCGCGAGGAGGCTGAGCAGTTTGACGGCGGCGGCGCTCGGCTGCCCGCCGACACAGACCAGCGGCGGGCAGCGGGCGGCGAACCGGTCGGCTGCGGCCGCGACCACGGACGGGTTCTCGCACACGAAGACCCGCGTGCCGGGCGGCAGCGGCCTGGGCGCGTCGCGGGCGAGCTGACGCAGGGTGAGCACGGCGGGCTGCCCGGCCGGGTGCAGTGCGGCCAGCGCTCGGCCGGTCGCGGTCGCGCTGTCGCCCGGCAGGCCGAGGGTGAGCACCTGGCTGGACAGCTCGTCCTTGAGCAGGCCGACCGCGGCCCAGGTCTCCCGCCGCCACTGCGCGCCGTTTCCGTGCGCGCCCCCGGTCAGCGCGCGGGCGGCGCTGAGCGAGAGCGTACTGAGCGGTCTGTCGTCGTCCAGGGCGTGCGCGTCCGCGAGGACGCGAGCGGCGAAGGCGGCGAGCGACTCGTCCTCGGCCGGCAGCGCCGACACGACTTGCGCCAGGTCGGCCAGCATCGCCGCGGCTGTCGTGGGGCTCCCCGAGGACAGGCGCGTGACCAGTCCCTGCGCCCGAAGTGCGGTGAACCACGCCTCCAGCTGCGGTCGGGCGCGTACGGCGGCCGCGAGCGGCGCGAAGGCGTCCTGCCAGGCGCGCTCGCGGGCGGCTTCCGTCTCATGGCGCGGGGTCACCGGGCCGGTGAGCTCGACGACGGCGGCGGCCAGGCCCTCGGGGCAGGCGCCGCTCTCGCGCAGGATCCGGTCGACCGCGGGCAACGGGACGTGGATGGATCGGGCCGGTCGCAGCGCACGGCCCAAGAGTCGTGCGGCGGCGGCTCGTTCGGACTCGCTGGGAGTGCTGTTCGTCACCGGGCCGTCGAGATCCCGGCCGAGTTCCATCCGGCGTCGTGCCCTGTCGACCAGCCATGCCAGGTCCGGGCCGCCGAGGAGTCGCAGGAGGTGGGCGCGGCGCTCGGCGGCCGGGGTCGAGTGCGGCGGCGGGCCGCCGTCGGGCCGGGTCATCGCAGGAGCGGTTCGACGCCGGCCGGCGTCGCGTCGGCGGCCTGAGTGTCCGGGGCGGCGGATCGGGCGGGCAGCAGGGCGCCGGGATCCGCTCCGGGACGCCGTTCCCTCCCGTTCCACTCCCACCGGGTGACCAGCACCGCGGCGACCTCGTCCACCCGGGACAGCTGGGCGATCGCGAGCCCGGGCACCTGCGGGTAGCAGCCCCACTCGCGTTCCGAAGTCATCACCACATCCAGGTCGAAGGCGGCCAGCAGCCCGAGGGACTTGGCCCGCGAGTCGTCGTCGACCCCTGCGAATGCCTCGTCGAGGGTGACCAGGCGCGGGCAGTGCGGGTTGCCTGCGGACGCGTAGTGCGACGAGGCGGCGGCGAACAACGGGATGCTGACGGCCAGCACCCGCTCGCCGCCCGAGGCGGGACCCGTGGCGGACTGCCAGCGGCCGTGCTGGTGGCGTTCGATGGCGAACTCGTGCCAGGAGCGGTAGTCCAGGGCGCGGCCCAGGTGTTCCGCCCAGGTTCCGGTCGGGTCCTCGGCGCGGGCACGCTCGATCTGCCCTTGCAGGAACTCGCCGACGGCGGCGCGGTCGGCGGCGGACCAGGCGTCGGCGCTCTGGCGCAGCAGGCGCTGTCGCGCGGCGGCCAGCCCGGCGGGGGCGTCTTTCGCCGGACGCCACAGCAGCCGCAGCCGCATGCCCGTACTGGTGGGCCGCGACTCCAGCTCGGTGTTCATGGCCAGGACACGACGGTCTGCGGCGGCGATCAACTCGGCCAGGGTGCCGGCCACCTCGGTGATCAGGTGGTTCTCCAGGATCTCCTGTTCGCGCTCGGACAGCAGGCGGCGGCGGTCCGCGATGTCGGTCTCCAGCGCGTCGGCGAGCTGCGGGACCGACTGGGGCCGGCCCTGGAAGACCACGGAGACGACGATGCCGTCCTCGTGCATCTCGGCGCCCGCGCTGTGCCCGTGGCGGGCGAGCGCCTCGGCGAGGTCCTTGAGTTCTTCGGTCGTCCGTTTCTGCACGCGGTCCCACGCGGCGTCCGAGTCGTCGGTGTCGGCCAGTTCCCGCTCGATCGTGCGGGCCAGGCGGATCGCCGGGTCGGGCGCCCAGGGTTGCGCGGGGTCCGGGGTCTCCAGATCCGGAAGGGCGATCGCGAGCAGCCCGGTCACGGTGAAGCGGCGCAGCGCCTCGGTGGCCTCGCGCCGCTCCCGCACGGTTTCTTCGAGGTCTGCTTCGAGCTGGCGGTGCCGCCCGGCCGCCTCGCCGCGGGCCTCGCGCGCGGCGTCCAGCGCCCGGCGGGCCTCGACCTCCCGGTCGCGGCGGGCGCGCTGGGCGGCGGCGACCTCGCCGAGCCGCTGCTGCAGTTCGCTGACGGCGGCGCCGACGGTCGCGGCGAGGGTCTCGTGCCGCGCGTTTGCGGCTTCGCCGTCGGCGGCGGCCTGTTCGGCGCGCTCGCCCATCTGCGCGACGTACTCGGCGGCGCGCTCGCAGCCGGCGCGCTCCTCGGCGAGGGTCCGCCGCGCGGTTCGCAGCTCCCTGATCGCCGGCCACAGCGCGGCCAGGGCCTCGCGGTAGGCGCCGAGGGCGTCGCGGATCGGGCGCTGTGCCTCCGGTTCGGCCGGCAGGTCCAACTCGTCGGCGCCGCGGCGCACCTCGGCCTGGGCGACGTCGGCGTCGGCCTGTTCGCGGGCGCACGCGGCGGCGAGGGCCCCGCGGCGTTCGGCCAGGCGCTGCTGTTCCTCGGCCGCCGCGGCAAGGCGGGCGTGGGCACGGCGCAGGTCGTCTTCGGTGGGGTATGCGGCCACCTGGGCGGCCAGGCGGGCGCGGCGGGCCGCGAGGTCCTGTTCGCGTTCGGCCAGGGCGGCGAGTTCGTGCCCGATACCGGTGAGGATCTCGCCGAGCCTGCCGATGCGGCGGCGACGGGCCTGCTCGCGGGCGCCCTCACCGATGAACTGCGCGGCCGGCTTGGCCCACGCGCCCCGCGCCGGACCGTTGCGGAACCGGCCGTCGGTCGAGATCCAGGTCGCGCAGGTCGGATCGGTGCTCGATTCGGGCTCTGCGACACCGGGTCGCAGCAGCGCGATACCGGCGAGCAGTCGCGCTACGGTCCGCTCGGGGACGGCTGCGGCGCGCGGATCCCCATGGTCGGGGGCGGGCCGCATGAGGTCCGCGAGGGACGGGCCTTCGACGGGCGGGCCGGGCACGAGCAGCACGTCGTGCGTTTCCGCCCCCAGCGCGGTGCCCTCGGGGGTGATCCAGGCGTCGAGCAGTCCGGCGGCTTCGAGGGCCGCCTCGATGCCGGCGCGCTGCTCGGCCGTGGCGCTCTCGGCGAAGTCGGCCAGTCGCCACAGCGGGGCGCCGGACAGGCCCCCTCGCGCCGCCTCGTCGCGGGTGGGCGGCGCGGCCGGCGGCCGTTGCCCGCCGGCCTCCAGCTCGGCCAGTTCGCGCCGGACCTCGTCCTGGCGGGCGCGCGCCTCGGCGAGCGCGGAGTCGAGGGCGGCCCGCTCGGCGGCGTGCGCCGCGGTCGCCTCCCGCGCGGCGGCGTCGACGGCCGCGCGCGCGGGACTGGGGCCGGTCAGGGTGCCGATCCACTCGGCGAGCGCGTCGAGCGCGCCCTGCGTGTCGAGGGGATGGAGTTCGGCGGCCTCGCCGAGGTAGGCGCGCACGCGGTCGGTGTGGCGCGATCCGGCCGTGGCGAGGTCCTCTTCCGCGTCGGCGCGTCGTTCCGCCTGCGCGGCGAGTTGCGCGTCGGCGTCTTCGAGCCGGCGCGCGGCGAGGTCCGCCTTGCCGGCGGCGGCCGCGGCCCGGTCGAGCAGCTCCTCGAGCAGTTCCAGGGACCGGGCGCGCCGGTCGGCCATCTCCTCGGCCGCGCGGCGCAGGTCCTCGGGCGCGACCGGCGGCTCGGCGGCGTCCCGATCGGCTCTCCAGGCGTCCAAGGGCGCTGCGACGCGGTCGGCGTGGCCCTGTTCGATCCGGGCGCGGACCGCGTTCTCTCGCGCGCAGGCGGCGGACCGGTCCAGCTGCGTCTCGGCGCCGCCGAGCCGGGCCGAGGCGGACTCGGCGCGGACCGCCGCGCGGTTGAGTTCTGATTCGGCGCGTTGCAGGTCCGCGGCGGTGCGCCGCGCGGTCTCCTGGGCCGTGCGAGCGTTCTCCGCGGCGTCCGCGAGCGCCTGGGCGCTGCGCATCTCGGGACTCTCGCGCAGCGCGGCGTCCTGCGCGCGCAGCCGCGCCTCCTCCTGGCCGAGTTCCGCCAGCGACCGCTCCCCCGCCTCGATCTGCCGTCCGGCGGCGTCGCGGGCCTGTTCGGTGGCGGACAGCTCAGCGCGCTGCGACTCGTACTTCGAGTGCTGCTGGCGCGGCAGTCTGGCCTTGCGGCGCGCGGCGGCCCGCGCGTAGCGGCGGTAGTGGCCGAGGAAGTCCGCGGCGGCCCGGTGGGCCTCGGCCGTCGCCTGAAGGTTCTCCTTCTCCTCGTCCAGGCTGCGGAACGCCTCGGCCACGTCGGCGAGTACGGCCTGGTCCATCGGGGCGAGCGCCTCGGTCAGCGCCCGGGACAGGGCGCGTTCGTCAGGACGCTTCGACAACTGCGGCTGGCGCAGTTGCACCAGCAGGTCGACCAGGGCCGCGTATCGCTGGTCGCCGAGTCCGAACAGCGCCTGGTCGACGGCCCGGCGGTAGGCGCGCGCCGAGTCGTACACCATCCCGTGGCCGGAGACGGCGTCGGCCAGGCGCTCGCGGCCGATCGCCGACCGGGTGGGATCGAGCAGGTCGAGGCCGCCCTGCGCGGCGGGCGCCCCGATCCGTTGATCGGTGACGAAGAACCAGTGCCGTGCGATACCCCGCCCGGAGACCGCCTTCATCCCGCAGCCCAGGGTGGTGAAGTGCGCGGTCCCGTCCGCGCCGAGGCGGCCGAACTCGATCCAGGCGTAGCCGAGGCGCTCCGGATGCGGGTGGTCGCCGCCGAGCAGCAGGTTCCACTCCATCTTCTTCTTCGGGTCGCCGTCCGGCTCGACCCGGTGCGCGGACAGGTCCCCGTCGAGCAGGAACGGGAGCGTGAGCGCGAGGACCTTGGACTTGCCGGTGCCGTTGTTGCCGCGTAGCAGCAGCCGTCCGTCGTGGAACCAGAACTCTTCGACGTCGTAGTAGAACAGGTCCACCAGTCCGACGCGCAGCGGCTGCCAGCGCTCGCGGTGGGCGGAGGGGAGCGGTCGGTGCGAGGTCATCGGGTGACTGTCCTCTTCAGCGGGTTCTTGGCGGAACGCCGGGGCGCGGCCCGCTGCCCTCGTTCGAGCAGCGTCGCCTCGGCGACCGCGTACCGGGCCAGCGCCGGTCTGGCCAGCACGGCCGGGCGGCCGTCCACCTCGGTGACGGTGACCAGGCCGAGCGCGGACAGGCGGTCCAGCGCCGTGGCGACCAGGGCGGCCTCGGCGCCGGGTTCCTGTGCGCTGCGGCGCCAGAAGCCGGCGTACTCCCCCGCGATCCGGCGCACGTGCGCGGTGAGCTGGAAGACCGGCACGGCGCGCTGCTGCGCGGCGAGGTACTCGGCGACCAGCAGGGTCACGTGCCCGTCAGTGCCCGCCTCGGGCATACGCAGGTCCGTCAGGTCGTCTTCGGGGTCTACCATGGCCAGTCCCTCGGCGCGCGCCTCGGGCACCAAGCCGGTCAGTGCGCTGATCCGCTGGGCGATCTGGCCGCGCTGGGAGGCGAGGTAGGCGCGCTCGGCCTCGGTCAGCTCTTCGTGGTAGACCACCGGGTCGTCGAGCAGCCGCCGGGTGAGCCGGTGCCGCAGCTCCCGGTTCCGCAGGTCGTCGCTGTCCGGCAGGACCTGCGCGTTGAGCGCGGCGAGCCGGTCGGCGAAGCCGGGTGCGGCGACGGTGCTCGGGCCGCGCCGGCAGGCCAGCATGCCGGCCAGGACCCGCCGCTCCACGTCGTAGAGCACGTCGCCCGATTCCTTGAGGAAGGCGTCCTCGTCCCCGGCGACCTTCGCCAGCACGCCCAGGTCCAGCAGCAGCCGCACCACCGCGACCAGGTCGGTGCGCTGCTCGCGCTCGTCGAGGGCGAAGTGCGTCCCGGTCGTGGCGAAGGCGGGATCGGCGCAGGAGAGCACGACCTGCTCGGCCAGCCAGCCGAGGGCGATCTGCGCCTCGGAGCGCTCGAGGACGGCCAGGGCCAGGCAGAGCAGGACGTAGCGGCGCCGGGAGAATTCCAGGCCGGTCTTCGGGTCGAGCGCGGGATGGGTCGGGTCGGCGTCCGAGCCCGGGATCCGGCGCAGCCGTGCCACTTCGGCGTCGACGTACAGCTGCCAGCCGGTGTTGCGTTCGAACCAGGCCCGCAGCTGCGCCGCGTGGGTGCGCACGAGCTTGAAATCGTCGGCGGTCGAGCCCTGGGCGCGCAGCAGCGGGCGACGCAACAGCGCACGCGCCGCGCGGCGCAACTGCTGCTCGCGCTGCGCGGTCAGCGTCTCCTGAAGGCTCACGCGGCCCTGCCTTGCGCGACCGGGTCGATGCGCGCGTCCGACGAATCCGGGTTCTGATCCCAGGAGGCCAGGTCGGTGATCTGCACCAGGTGCTCGGGGCCGCGCAGGACGCCGTCGGCGGTGTGGATCTGCACGATCGGCGCCTGCGGTACGCGGGTCATCCGGATTTCCATCGTTCCGTCGTTGGTCGTCGCGACCAACTGCTCGACTCCCGGCCGCAGCTTCGCCAGCGCGTCGCCGAGCAGCTGGAGGAAGAGCCGGAACGCCTCGGGGTCCAGCTCGCCGAGGTCGGACAGGCGTACCTCGCCGCGCGTGGCCAGCCTCGCGCGGGCGGCCGCCGTCTGCTCGGCCTGCTTGCGCGCCAGCTCGGCCAGACGCTGTTTCGCCTCGCCCCGGTCCTGCACCGCGCGGGCCTTGCCCCGCCGCTCGTACGCGCCGGTGCGCCGCAGTTGAGCGCTGATCCGCAGGCCCGGAGCGTCCTCCCACGAGACCGACGCGGGCACCGGTTCGGCGTCCCAGGCCTCGAGCGTGTCGGGGTCCACGGTCAGGTGGCGGGCGCCGTACAGCCCGAACGCCGAGCGCCACAGCCGATGGCGCGCCTCGTCGTCAGGGGCCTGCGCGAACCACAGGGCCAGCGCCCGGAAGTCCGCCGACCGGTCCGAGCGCCCGGACCTGCGCTCGTTGAGCGCGCGCACCACGCCGAGCAGGTCGGGGATGGCGTGCCGGGCCGCCGACCGCAGCAGCTTGGCCTGCGAGTCGCTGCCCGGGGCGCTCAGGAACCAGGAGCGCAGACCCTCGAACCGCTCCTGCCACCGCGCCTGGGCGTCGGCTGCCGCGCGCTCGGACTGATCCGGCGCGGCGTCCGCCGCCTCGCGCACGGCGACGACGCGCAACAGCGATTCGGCGCGTCCCTCCTCGGCGAGCCGTCCGAGCAGCCCGGCGATCTCCGCGCCGCGGGTGACCAGGTCCTCGATGAACCGTTTGAGATAGTCGATCAATCGGTCCTTGTACGCGAGGAACGCGTCCACGTGCGCGTCGTGCAAGTCGATCGTGCGCTGCAACGAGCCCATGAACGCCCGCGCGTTGTCCGCGAGCCCGGTGAAGCGGTCGACCAGCCCCAGCAGCGTCAGGTGCGCCATCGCCGGGTCCGGGTCGCCCCCGTCGGCGAGCGCGATCAACGCCCGCAGCTGGGTCGCGATGTCCGCGAGCGCCACGGCCTGCAACTCGCCGCGCCGCCCGAGCGCCTCGTCGTAGGCCGTCAGCGCCTCCTCGGCGGCCTCACCTTCGCGGGTGAGCTGATAGATCAGCCGGCGCCGGTAGAAGTCCTCGACCGCGGTGACCCGGCTGGTGTCGGGATCGGCCCGCAGGTTCCCCCAGCGCTCCAGGCTCTCGAGCGCGGCGGCGACCGCGGCCGGCTCCGGTCTGCGCTCGGCCGGCAGCGCGGCGTGCACCTCCTCGGGGCGCAGGTGCACGGTGAAACGGCGCTTGGCCGCCAGAAACGCCGCCATCACCTGCCGGTACAGCGCCGCGTTCGGCGCCGCCAAGTGCGCGAACGGGCCGTAGCCGGCGGCTGGACCGTCTTGATCGATTGTTCCGTACATCCCGGCCATTGTCCCGCATCGCGCGGCCTCGGCGGACGCTTTCCGGAAAGCGGACGCGGCGATTCGTGGCGCGCACCATCGAGTACTAACATCGACCGGTCAACGAGAAGGCCCCATCGGAAGCGGCGATCTACATGAGCTCGGCCGAAGAGACGGATGACAAGACTCCGGGTATCGCCGAGGTCGCCGCGGCGCTGCGTGCGAATCCGGCGGTGGGCCGCCGACTCCAGCCCGCGGTCTTGCTGGCCGGTTGGGTGGGCAGCGGTAGGAAGGTCACGAGCACCGGTGTACCGAAGCCCGCGGACGCCGCAGGGGCTGCCCGCGCCTGCGGGCTCGGCGTCCCGCCCGGGAAGATCACCCGGGCCGCCCGGATCCCGGGTCTGGTCGAGGCTTGGGACCTGGCCCTGGCCACCGGGCTGGTGGAGCTGGCGGCCGACCAGGCACTGCCCGGACCGAATCGCGGCGCGTGGCCGGACGGCCCGGACGAACAAGTCGTCGAGGTCTGGCTCGCGGCGTTCGCCCGGGCCATCGGGCTGGAGGTGGGCGAGGAGGCCGAGCTGATCGCCGGCGACGGCGGGTTGCTCACCCTGAGCGTGCTCGAACTGCTCGGTGCGGGTCCGCGATCCCTCACCGATCTGCGGGCGGAACTGGACGATGCGCTGCGCGGCGACCTCGGGCCGACGATCGCGCTGATCCGCATGTCCGTGCAAGGCGATCCGGAGCGGGTGGCGGTCGGCCATCTGGTCGACTGGGGGCTCGCCGAGTGTGAGGGTGGTCTGGCTTCGCTCAGCGCGCCCGGCGTGTTCGCCCGCCGCGAGCTCGGTCTCGAGCCGGTACGCCAGCTCGATCCCGCGCTCGACGCCGCCGGTCTGCTCGCCGCGCTGGCCGCGGAATCCGAGCTGGGGCCCGAGGCGGCAGAGTCCTGGCTCGCCGCGCGTCCGGCGCGGGCCGCGGCAGAGCAACTGCTCGCCGCCGCGGCCGGAACTGATCCGTTGAGCCGGGTCATGGCGATCGGCTTGGCGCAGAGTCTGGGCCCTGAGGCGGCGCCCGCCTGGAAGAGGGCCGCCCGGCTGCCCGGCGTGGGACCGCACGCGCGCATGTATCTCTATCAAGTCGACAGCGGCGCACAGCCCTCGCCCGGAGACTCGGGATGGATCGCCGCGGATCTCGGGGCGGCCGTAGCGACGCTGGCGGACCGTGGCATCCCGCGCGAGCAGTTCGATGCGCTGATCGACGACGTGTTCGCGGACCTCGGCGGCCAGGAGCGGGCCGATCTCGCCTCCGCGATCCGCGCCAGCGGCCACCCCGGCGCCGCGACCGCGCTCGGACTTCTCGCTGCCGAGGGAGATCCGGCCGGGGCACCGGCGAAACCCGGGTACCAGCTCAAGGTCACGCTGCTGGGGCTGCGACCGCCGGTCTGGCGCCGGATCACGGTTCCGGCCGACACGAGTCTGGCGGCGTTGCATCACGTCATCCAGGCCGCGATGGGCTGGGAGGACTATCACATGCACGTCTTCAACGCGGGGCGCGCGTCGTACGGCCTGCCGGATCGCGAACTCGGTCACCGCGACGCGAAGAAAGTGCCGTTGAGCCGGGTGCTGGGCGGGGTGGGCGATCGGATCGGCTACACCTACGACTTAGGCGACTGCTGGGAACACGAGATCCTCCTGGAGAAGACCGTCGCGACTGTCGGCCGACCCGCTTGCGTGGACGGCCGGCGTCACTGCCCGCCCGAGGACTGCGGCGGGGTGTGGGCTTATCAGGATCTCGTGCAAGCACTCACCGACAAGGACGACGAACGGCACGAAGAGCTGACCGAGTGGATGGAGGAAGCACACGGCCTGACGGATTTCGATCCGGAGTTCTTCGATCCGGCCGAGGCGGACGCGCGCCTGGCCCGTCTGCGCCTGTGACTCCCGCGCCGGGTCGCTGCGGACGGGGTAGTGCTTTCACACTTCCGAAGGGCGCTCGGATCGAGCATCCGGCGGCGCGTCGCCAGGCGAGCCGCCGCGGATGCCCTCAAGCTGGAGCGCTACGTGCCGACGCCAGTTTCCGCTGCCGGCCATGTTCGCCATCGCGCCACGGGTGATGAGGACGAAGTCGTCGGCGCGGAAGTCGGCGCGCAGGCGGCCGGCGGCGACGGCGCGCCGCACGATGCGCTCGACGATCGCCGAGAACGCCGTCTTCTGCTCGTCGATGTCGCCCCAGGTCGGCTCGTGCGGGCCGAGTAGCGCGAAGCGGAAGGCGGCGTCGGGCTCCGCGGACTCCAGGTAGCCGTACAGCAGCGCCTCGAACGCCGCCCAGGGATCCTCGAGCGCCTCGGCGCTCGAGGCGAGACCGGTCATCGCCTCGAACCGGCGGCCGATGATCGCCGCGAGCAGCGCCCGCTTGTCGGCGAAGTGCCGGTACAGGGTCCCGACGCCGAGCCCGGCCCGCTCGGCGATCTCGTCCATCTGCACACCGTCGCCGCGCTGGGCGAACAGTTCGCCGGCCGCGTCGAGGACGCTCTCGCGGTTGCGCCGGGCGTCGGCGCGCAGCGAGCGTTCGGAAGCGGTCATGGCCGGTCCATCGTAGTTGACGGCGCGCCGAGCCCGACAGTAGATTCGGAACCGGAGTTCCGGTTCATCTTAGGGGGTTTCTCATGATCGTCGTCACGACGCCGACCGGGCAGATCGGCGGGCGGTTGGTTCGGCGGCTGCTCGACCGAGGCGGCGCGGTGCGGGTCATCGCCCGCGACGCTTCGCGCCTGCACGGGAGCGTGCGCGAGCAGGTCGAGATCGTCGAGGGCCGCCATGACGATCCGGCCGTGCTCGACAAGGCGCTGTCCGGGGCGGACGCGCTGTTCTGGCTCGTTCCCCCGAACCCGTCCGCGCCGAGCGCCGAGCAGCACTACCTCGCCTTCGCCCGAGCCGGCGCCGCGGCCGTCGCCCGCCATCGGGTCGGCCATGTCGTGGCGGTGTCCAGCGCCGGGCACGGATGGCCGGCTCCGGCGGGCGTGCTGTCCGCGGCTTTCGCCATGGACGCCGAGCTGGCCGCGTCGGGCGCGGCTTACCGGGCGCTGTCGCTTCCCTTCTACATGGAGAACCTGCTCGGTCAGCTCGACGCGATCGTCGAGCGCGGCGTGTTCCGGTTGACCTGCGCGGGCGATCGGCCGCTCGCCTTGATCGCGACGCGTGACATCGCCGGCGCCGCCGCCGACCTGCTCACCGACCTGTCCTGGTCCGGGCAGGAGAGCCTGCCGGTCTTCGGGCCGGACCGGCTCACCCCCGACGCCATGGCCGAGGTCATCGGCGAAGAACTCGGCCGGCCGGTCGCCTACAGCCGCATGGCCATGGACGACTTCGCGGCGATGCTGCGCTCCGGTGGGGCGGGCGATCGGGCGGTCAAGGAGCGGACCGAGATGTTCGCCGCGCAGGACGCGGGTATCTACGAGGCGGACTGGTCGATCGCGACGATCGCGGCGACGGACTTTCGGACCTGGTGCCGGGAGGTGCTCAAGCCCGCCGCGCGCGCCGAGGCGTCGTGACTCAAACCCCTGGTTCACGGCCGCGAATTGAGTTCCCGGCCCGAGTTCCCGGCCGCAGCACCCTGACCTGAAACCCCGATCAGGCACCGTGTCAGCGCTCAGAGAGTGGCCGGGACGCCGCGAAGCCGCGAAGGTGCGGCGGTTGTCGTCGGCCCGCCGCAGGATCAGCCCTCGGTGAAGTAGTGGCCCTGCTCAAGGTCGGCGATCAAGCCGGGCTGGACCGGCTCCCACGCAAGCAGCTGTCGGGTCTGCGTGTTGGGCATCGTCAGGTCGACCGTGACGAAGGGGAAGCCCTTGAAGTGGTCGGCGGCCCGTTCGGCCGGGACGCTGACCGCCGGCACGTCCAGGCGGCGCGCGATGGTCTCGGCGATCTCGCGCACGGTGATTCCCTCCTCGGCCGCGGCGGGCAACTGCGCGCCGGCCGGGGCCTTCTCCAACGCCAGGACGAAGAGGCGCGCGACGTCCAGCGTGTGGCCGGCGGGCCAGCGGTTGGCGCCGTCGCCGACGTAACCGGACACGCCCGCGTCGCGGGCGATCTTGATCAGGATGGGAATGAAACCGTGCCTGTCCTGCGAACTGTGGGTGACCGGCGGGACGCCGACGAGGATGGCGCGTATGTCGCGTTCGGCGAACCCGAGGATCGTGTGAGCGACCGCTGAGCGCGGGTTGGCGCTGATCGCCGCGTCGCGGCGGGCGTCGCCGGTGCGCGCCAGGCCGACGCCGATGAAGGTCTTCCCGGCGCCGGCCAGAGCGTCGCCGAAGGCGCGCACCACACCGTGGTCGGCTTCCACGGCGTCGGCGAACCGCCCGGCCGCGATGCTGCCGTGGTCGAACGCGAGGTGGATGACCGCGTCCGCATCGGCGGCGGCTTTGCCCAAGTCGTCCGGATCGCGCAGGTCGCCGCGGCGCGCCTCGGCGCCGAGGGCCTCGACGGCTGCGGCCGAGGCGTCCGATCGGGCGAGGCCGACGACCTGGTGGCCGGCCTGGAGCAGTTCGGGTACCACAGCAGAGCCGATGTGGCCGCTGGCACCGGTGACGAAGACACGCATGGACATCTCCCTCGAATCGCTCGCCCCGTCCGCACGGGGCAAAGTGATGTGACTTGGTAACGTCACCACCGTAGCAGTGCCACGTTACCAAGTCACATCACTATGCTTGTCCTCATGAGTCGCTGGGAGCCGAACACGCGGGAGCGACTCGTGCGCGCGGCGCTCGATCTGTTCGTCGAGCAGGGCTACGAGGCGACCACCGTCAACCAGATCGCCGAGCGGGCCGGCGGGCTGACCAAGACCACCTTCTTCCGATACTTCCCCGACAAGCGTGAGGTGCTTTTCGCCGCCGGGCAGCAGATCCACGCCCGCGTGCTGGCCGACGCGATCGCCGCGGCGCCCGACCCGGCCACGCCGCTGCAGATCGTCGCCACCGCGCTCGACGCCCTGGCCGCCACCTTCACCGACGAGCGGCGCGAGTTCAGCGCGCGACTGCGAGACGTCATCGCCGGAAACGGCGAACTGCGCGAGCGCGCCGCGCTCAAACGCGCCGCGCTCGCCGACGCCACGGCCGAGGCCCTGCGCAAACGTGGCGTGACGGATCCCTCGGCGAGCCTGGCAGCCGAACTGGGCGTGCGCGCCTTCTACTGCGCCTACGACCGGTGGGCCGAGCCGACCAACCATCAGTCCCTCGCCGAGATCACCCGGCGGGAACTCGACGAACTGCGTGGCGCGATCGCCACGCTCAGCTGAACCTGGCCCGCCGGCGCCCGATCAGCCGGGCCGCGAACTGCGCACTGACCCCGACATGAGGCCTGATCGTTGTGCCCCAGCCGATAGCGGCGCAGGTATTCACGCTGCGCCAAACCACCTCACGCCGCGTCATGCTGTTTCAAGGTTCTGATGCCCTCGGGTGGATGAGGCGCCCTCGACCGGGATCCGCGACATGGCGTCAGCCGATGTGATGGCGATGGGCGTAGCCGATCGCGGCGGCGCGATCGCGCGATCCGGTCTTCGCGAAGATCCGGTTGATGTGCGTCTTCACGGTGTGGTTGCTCAGGAACAGCCGTGCGGCGATCTCGGGATTGGTCAGACCCCGCGCGATGAGGGCGAGGATCTCCGCCTCCCGCTGGGTCAGGCCGTCGGGCAGGGCTTGTGCGTGCTCTGACGTACTGACCGGGCCGACGGCGCCGGAGCCGGAGCCGGAGCTCTCGGCGGCGGGCGGCGACGCGGCCGTGGCGGCGGTCAGCAGCGCGGCGTGGACGCGCGGGTCGAAGACGGCCAGTCCGCCGGCGGCGGCGCGCAGCGCGTGCGCGATCTCGGTGCGGTCGGCGTCCTTCGTCAGGTAACTGCGAGCGCCCGCGCGCAACGCGTCGAGCACCGAGCTGTCGTCCAGGTACGTGGTCAGCACGACGATGGCCACCTCCGGGTGCTCGGCGGCCAGCCGGCGGGTGGTCTCGATGCCGTCGAGCACGGGCATGTGCAGGTCGAGCAGGATCGCGTCGGGGCGGTGCTCGGCGACCCGCTCGATCGCCTGCCGCCCGTCCGCCGCCGCCGAGACCACGTCGATGTCGGGCAGGGCGCCGAGCAGGAGCACGAGGCCCTCCCGGACGCTGGCTTGGTCGTCGGCCACGATGATGCGCAGCGGCGCGGCGCCCCCGCCGGTCGTCTTCGCGGTCGTGTTCACGGGCGCGACCGCCGAGGTAGTGCGTCGTTCATCGGGCTGCCTTCTGCGTCGTGGCGCGCTCGTCCAGCGGCAGGTCCGCGGTCACGATCCAACGGTCCTCACGCGGCCCGGCCTCCAGGGTGCCGCGCAGCAGCCGCAGCCGTTCCCGCATCCCGGTCAGACCATAGCCGCCGTCGACGGTGCGCGGCGCGAGGGTGTCGGCGGGCTCCTGCGCGCCATCGATCAGAGCGTTGGCGACGGTGAGCCGGACGTGTCGCTCCTCGAAGTCGAGGCGCACGTCGACGGCCTGGCCGGGCGCGTGCTTGGCCGCGTTGACCAGCGCTTCCTGAGCGGTGCGCAGCAGCGCGATCGTGGCGTCGGGCGGCAGCGCGGCCGGGGTGCCTTCGGTGGTGACGCGGGTGGCGACCCGATACCGCGTCGCGTGCTGTTCCCCGGTGCGCGCCAGCTCCTCGTGCAGCGGCGGCGTGTCGGAGCGCAGGGCGTGCACGGCGCGGCGGGTCTCCACCAGGCCGTCCGAGGCCATGCGCTGGGCGGTCGCCAGCGTCTCCAGCGCGCGCTCGACGTCGTCGTGGTCGGTGAGCAGCGCGCGGGCCGCCTGGATCTGGATACTCAGCGCGCCGAGCGAGTGGGCGAGCACGTCGTGGATCTCCCGGGCGATGCGGGCGCGCTCGTCGAGCACATCCGCCCGCCGCTGCTCGGTCCGCAGCTGTTCGTGCTGGGCCAGCAGCAGCGCGGACTGCTCGGCCTGGATGCGGTAGGCCGCACGGTTGCGCCCGAACAGCAGGCCGATCGCGATAAGCATCGGATTGCCGAGATAGGTACCGATGCCCTGGTTGAACACGACCGCGCCGACCTCGGTGGCCAGCACGGCGCCCGCGTATACCGTCAGCGCCGTACTCAGGCTCAGGTCGCTGGCTGCCGAGAGCTGGGCCACCACGGCGAAGGCGATCACGTAGTAACCGCTGCCGCCGGCCGTCGCGCCCAGTGCCGCCGCCGCGGCCGTGAGCGCGAGCGCGGCGAACAGCGCGCGATCACCGAGCCGCGCGGCGGCGGCGGGGCGCCAGGTGATCAGCCCCCACACCGCGGTTCCGACGCAGACCAGCGCGTAGGCGACGGCCTGGGTCGGCAGCGCGCCACGCTGGGCGGACGGGCTGTGCAGCGTCATCACGCCTACGAACACCAGTCCGGCCGTGCGCAGTATCCACACGGTGACGGTCAGCATGACCTCAGTATCCCCGTCCGGCCCGGCGGATTCGCGTCTCGCGGCGGCTCATGCGCGACTCGCGGCCGGCGGCGCGGCGCGAGGCGGGGCCTGGTGCCGGCGCTGAGACGGAGGCTGAAGCGGGAGCGGGAGCTTCGGACCGCTGCGCGTCGTCGGAGCGGGCCGAGCGCCACTGCGCGAACGCCTCGGAGACCGGCGGCACATCACGCTGCGAGGCGCCGCGGCCGCGCTCGAAGGCCGAGGCCATGAACGTTTTGCCGTCCTGCTCGGGCGCGAAGGGCACGCCGGCGGCCATCGCGCGCGGCACGATCACAGCAGCCTGAGCCAGCCTGTTGACGCCCAGGGTGAGCAGCAGCGTGGACGACGAGGCGGCGACGTGCGCATGTACGGCGGCGGCAGTCGCGATCATCGCGACGCGCCAGGCGGCCATCGCGCCCCACAGCCACAGGCCGCGAAGCGGCAGCTGCGCCCACAGACAGCCGTCGCGCGATTCGAGCCTGGTCATCACACCGAAGCCCAGGCCGATCGCGGCCGACCCGAGCACGCCGACGACGAGGCAGGTGACGTCGGCCGGCTGGAGGTGGCCGCCGTTGCCTCGCAGGTCGCTGAACCCGATCACCGTCAGGATCGCGGGCAGCAGGACGGCGCGTTTGCCGCGCAGCGGCTCGCCCTGAACCTGCCGGAAGATGATGTACCCGATGACGCCGATCACGGCCAGGGTCTCCAGCGCGGACATTGGCGCGCTCCCTTCACGTTCGCTTCCGCCCTTCGGCGGGCCGGCGGTTCGACCGACAGCTGCGACGTTAGGTTCCGGGCCGGTATGAGCACGTCGCCCCGGAGCGCCAGCACCGGTATGACGCGGTATGAGATCCGCCGGGCACGCGTAGTACCGGGTGGTACCAGGCGGGCGCGGCGAGGTCATGCCGCAGGTCGGCCCGCGGGCCGATCCGCCGGGAGCCGTTCGCGGCGAACGTTGGATGCGTCACCGGACACCGCATCCCGAGGAGCGAATCATGTTCTCCGCACTGGCCCAGGCCGAACTCGTCAACGTAGCCGTTCTCGTCGCCACCCTGCACGCCGACCTGGGTAGGAACCGCAAGATCGGCCCGTTGCGCGTGTTGCGTCCCGCCGTGCTGACCGCGACGATCGTCCCGCTGTTCATCGACCCCGTGGTCACCCGCGGCACCGGCCTCGCGGTCGAACTGGCCGGTCTGGCGGCCGGTGTGCTCGGCGGACTCGCCGCGCTCGCGCTGACCCGCGTGTATCGCAGCCCGGCGACCGGAAAGCCGGTCACGTCCGCGGGCTTGCCATACGCGTTGCTGTGGACCGCGATCATCGGGGCGCGAGCGGTCTTCTCGTACGGATCAGCCCGCTGGTTCTCCGGCTCGCTGGCGCACTGGTGCGCAAGCCATCAGGTCACCGCCGCCGCCATCACCGACGGCCTGATCTTCATGGCGGTCGTCATGGTCCTGACCCGCACTCTGGGCCTGGCAGCACGCGCCGCCGCGCTGCCCGGCGACGGTCGCGAGCCGCGGGGCCCGGCGATGGAGCCCGCCGGTGTCGGTGAGCTCTGATGGTCCGGGCTTCGTTCGCCGGAGCCGCCGCCCGTGGCGTGGTGACTTCATGAAGTCGCTTGACGACAAGGTATACGTGGCCTTGGGTGGTTCGGAGCAACGGCTGGACTACCCATCGGAGCTTTCCTGTGTCCAAATCGATCGCTGTGTTCGGAGCCGGACCCGGCCTCGGCCAGGCTGTGGCCCGTCGCTACGCGCGAGAGGGTTACGAGGTCACGTTGGTGGCTCGTAGCTCACAGCCACTCGACCGTCTGGCGAAGGAGCTGATCAGCGGCGGGGCAACCGCTCACGTCATCACAGCCGACCTGTCTGACACCGCCGCCACGCCCCGGCTGGCCGAGCAGATCCGCGCGAAGGCCGGCGACCTCGACGCCTTCTACTATGCGCCCACCCCCGACACCGGGTTCGTGTCCGCAGCCGATCTGACCCCACAGCACGCCCAGAAGTTCATGCCGCTGGTCTTCTACACGATGCTGGCACTCGTGCAGGAGTTCCTGCCGCACATGCTCGAGCAGGGGGACGGCGCCATCCTGACCGCGCAGGGCGGCAGCACCGTGCAGGGCCTGCCGTACATGAGCGGCCCCAGCCCGGCGCAAGCCGCCCAGCGCAACTATCTGCAAGCCCTGCATGCCGAGGTGGCCGACAAGGGCGTCTACGTCGGCATGCTCTACATCGGTGCGGCTATCGAGAACAGCGCCTTCCACACCGAGATGGAGGAGAGTAAAGCCGCGGGTCATCCGGTCTGGCAGATGCCTACCGTCGACCCCGAACATCTCGCCGGCCTGCTTTGGACCATGCACGCCACCAGGGGACGGCGGGAAGCCATCTATCCGTAGTATCGCGCAAACGCCTTCTCAGGCCGCGTCCTCGGCAAGCAGCTCGTCGATCAGGGCACGTACACGCTTCTCGATCTCGTCCCGGATCGGGCGCACCGCCTCGATGCCCTGTCCGGCCGGGTCGTCCAGAGTCCAGTCGAGATAGCGCTTGCCGGGGAAGACCGGGCACGTGTCCCCGCAACCCATGGTGATGCACACGTCCGAGGCTTTGACCGCGTCCACGGTCAGCATCTTGGGGACCTCGGCGGAGATGTCGATGCCGACCTCCGTCATGGCCCGCACGGCCACGGGATTGATCTGGTCGCCGGGTGTGGAGCCGGCGGAACGCACCTCGATGCGGCCGCCGGCCAGGTGGCTGAGGAATCCGGCGGCCATTTGGGAGCGTCCGGCGTTGTGCACGCAGACGAACAGCACGCTGGGCTTGGCGTCAGTCATCAGATCGCTGTCCTTCGGAAGTGGGCGGTTCGCGGTCAGGTGCGGGTCGCGGGCACGCGGGCGCCGTCGGCGACCGGTTGTGCGGCGTCCAGGTCGCAGCTCACGTAAAGCGGGTCGGCAGCCTCGCGCCGGGCGACCGGGTAGAGAGCGGCCACCACCAGCGCGCCCAGCGCGGCCCCGAGAAGTTGCGCGAAGACGAACCCGGAGATCGAGCCGGGCGCGATCCCGGCGAAGGTGTCGGTGAAGCCGCGTGCGATCGTGACGGCGGGATTCGCGAAGCTCGTGCTGCTGGTGAACCAGTACGCGGCCCCGATGTACGCGCCGACCGCGGCCGGGCCGTAGTGACCCCGCTGCGTGCGGGCAAGGGCGAAGACCAGCAGGATCAACCCGCCGGTGGCCACCACCTCGCCGAGCCACAGGTTGACGGCGGAGCGGGTGTGCGTGGACGCCGTCGCGGCGGGAAGCGCGAACATCAGGTTCGCCAGCACCGCCCCGCCGATGCCCCCCGCGACCTGCGCGGGAAGGTACACGGCGACGGTGCGCAGGTCAGGACCGATGCCGGCGCGGCGGCCGAGCACGTAGTCGGCCAGCGTGACCACCGGGTTCAAGTGCGCGCCGGAGACCGGGCCGAAGACCAGGATGATCGCGGCCAGGCCCAGCGTGGTCGCGATGGAGTTCTCCAGCAGTTGCAGACCGGTGTCGCCCGGGGACAGCCGCTGGGCGGTGATTCCGGAGCCGACGACGGTCGCGACCAGCAGCGCGGTGCCGAGGAATTCGGCCAGGGCGCGGCGTGCCAGATGCGGGTTCACGCGGTGGCCTCCGGGGTTCGGTGAGCGGTTCGCTCGGGCGGGGGTCTTCGGCTGCCGCGGCGCGCCGAACGGGCGCGGAGCGCGCGGCGGCCGCCTTGACCGAAGAATATAGCTCAATCATCATTGACTCAATGGACACTGAGCTTTCTTCCTTGCAGGCGCGGGCCCGGCGGCACGCCGCGCTCGGCGAAAGCGCGCGCCTGGCGATCGTGGAGCGCCTGCTGCTCTCGGACGCGTCACCCACCGAACTCGCCCGCGAGCTGGGCCTGGCCAGCAACCTGCTGGCGCACCACCTGGCGCTGCTGGAGCAGGCCGGCCTGATCACCCGGGCCCGCTCGGAGGCGGACCACCGGCGTACTTACGTGCGCCTGAACCACGCCGCGCTGGCCGATCTGGTGCCCATGGGCGCGCGGCGCGCGGCCCGAGTGGTGTTCGTCTGCACGGCGAACTCCGCCCGCTCACCGCTGGCCGCAGCGCTCTGGGCACGCCGAAGTCGCCTGCCGACAGCCTCGGCCGGCACCGAGCCCGCGCCCTGCGTGCACCCGGGCACCGTCGCGGCCGCACGGCGCCACGGTCTGAACCTCCAGGGGAAGGGCACCCGGCATCTCAATCAGGTGCTGCGCGCGGACGACCTGGTCGTCGCGGTGTGCGACCGCGCCCACGAACACGCCGCGCACACCGGCCAGTGGCTGCACTGGGCCGTGCCCGACCCGGCCCGAGACGGTACCGATGCCGCGTTCGACGCCGCGGTACGGGAACTGTCCGGCCGCATCGACCGCCTCGTGCCCGCCGTACACCCCGTGACAGTCGATCACCCCGCGACGCCCGACCAAGTTGTGGGAGCGGCCACATTGTGAGAGCCGACGATGACTGACGCCGATGGTGCGGCGGAACCGGGTCTGGCCGAAAAACGTTAGAACGCTGACGATGACCTCACTCACGGTGGGAGGTGCGCGGACGGATGCGGTTTTCACAGCCGGGCGAGCAACCGAGTCGGCAGAGTCCGGATTACGCGGAACTGGTCGAGCGGTTCCCCGGTCCGGTCGCCATCGCCTGCGCGCCTCCGGCCGGTTCCATCGCGCTGTGCGGCTACGAAAGCTCGGACGGTCATCCCTGGGCGGTCGAGGTCACCTATGCTCTGGCGGGACGTGACCTCCTGCGCGTGCGCACCGTGCGCGGATCGGTCGACTGGACGCCGGTGATCCGCGGGACCGAGAGCCTCGCGGGCAACCTGGGCGTCCTCGGCCTGCCGGGCGACCCGGACGCGCCCGAGACGCCGACGAGCGTGACGGTCGACGGCACACCGATGGCAGGCACGCGGATCGACCTTCCCGACCTCAGCGGCGTCCGTCTCGAGTGGCGAGAGCAGCACGTCTTCTGCATCGGCGATCCGCGGCAGATCGACGCCGTCGAACTGCGCAGCGCGACCGGCGCGGACTTCGCCCGGCTCTGCGCCGAGTTCGAGGACTTCGTCGCCCGGCGCAGGGCCGAGCGCGGCTACTGAAGAACCGGTTGCGACTGCGCGGCGGCGTTCGCCGACGCGTCGCGGCTCACAGACGTTCGGCGTCGGCGATCCGCTCGATCAGGTCAGGACCCTGGTTGCGCACGTTGTTCACCGCGGTGCTCACCGGGTCCGCCTGCATGCCGACGGTCGCGGGGACCAGCAGGCCGCGCAGCGCGTCCGCGTCGTCCACGTCCGGCGCGAGCCACGTCTCATAAGCACTCTGCGGCACGATGAGCGGCGCGCGGTCGTGTATGCGCCCGATGTCGTCGGTCGCGTCAGTGGTCAGCACCGTGACGGACAACAGCCAAGCCTGCGCGTCTTCGCGCTCCCGGGTCGGATCACGCCACCACTCGTACAGGCCCGCCATCGCCAGCGTGCCCTTGTCCGGGCGGTGGATGAAGTAAGGCTGCTTCGGCGCCTTCTTGCCCTGGTCCCCCGCGGGCCGTTCCTGCCACTCGTAGTAGCCCGCGGCCGGCAGGATGCAGCGGCGCCTGGCGAACGCGTGCCGGAACGAAGGCTTCTGCGCGGCGCTCTCCAGTCGCGCATTGATCAGCCGGTTGCCGACCGACGGGTCCTTGGCCCACGAGGGCACCAATCCCCAGCGTGCGGCCCGCAGCTGGCGTTCCATCGCGCCGGCGTCGGCACCGGCGCCACCGCTCTCGTCGCGGTCGCGCCGCTCGCGGACCAACACCGCGGGCACGTACTTGGTGGGCGCGACGTTGAAGTCCGGTTCCACCGGGCCGTCCACCGCGACCCGGTCGACGGCGAACTCTTCGGCCAGCTCCTGCGGGCTCTTGGTGACTACGTACCGACCACACATGCTTCCGAGGGTACGAGCCGTCGCCGTTGGGCGCCCGCCTCCGGCAGCGCCGCGAGTTCCGCGATCTATCGGGCCGGCTCCCGGTCGAGCATGTCGAGCAGTTGCTTAACCCGTCGGGCGTCAGCGAGCCGGTGTTGCGCGGTGTAGTGCCCGTGGGCCTCCAGCCAGCAGTCGCGAGCCAGGTCGGCACGGTTCTGGCCGAGCCGCGCCTCGGCGATGTGATGCAGGATGTCGGCCTCGAGGAAGCCCTGGCCCCGGTCGCGGCAAATGGTCAGGGCCTGCTGCAAGTAGTCGAGTGCCTCGTCGTATTCGCGCATGCGGCAGGCGATATGGCCGAGGCTGTCGAGGATGGCGGACTCGCCGACCTGGTGATCGCCGTGTTCGCGCAGCAGTGCGAGAGCTGCCAGGCAGTTGGCGCGCGCCTCGGCGTGGCTGCCGAGCCTCGTCTGCAGCCAGCCGACACCGTTCAGCGCCCTGGCCTGCCGGTACGGATTGTCCGCCTGCCGGAAGATCAGCAGCGCGCGCAGGGCGTGCTCGAGCGCCCGCCGGTCGTCGCCGTGCCGCTCCCAGGTGCCGCCCAGGCTGTGGTGGATCTCGCCCTGCCCGGTGAGGTCGCCGGCTTCCTCGGTCAGGGACAGGGCCAGGCGCAAATGTTGCAGGGCGTCCGCGGTCCTGCCCTGCTCGGCGCAGGCATCGCCGAACATCTGGTGCGCATGCGCGCGAACGGTCGGTTCAGGCAGGCGCTGAGCGCATTTCACGGCGAGAAGCCAGACGGCGGACCGGTCCTGGAGAAGGCCACGGCGGCGGTGGTAGGGCTCCAGCGCCCAGGCCAAGTGACAGACCTGGGCGTCCCAGCCGTGGCTTCCGGCCGATTGCTGAGCGGCGAGCACACTGGCGTGTTCCACGTCGAACCATGCGATCGCGCAGGCCGAATCGGGCAGCGGATGCGGTACACAGCCGGGGGGCAGGTCCTCAAGCAGCGGCGCGGGTAGGTGCGGCGCGAGCAGCCGAGCGCCTGCACAGGCGGTGTGCACGTAGAACTCGACCAGTCGGCGTAGCGCGGCCTGCCGCTCCGCGAGGGCGCATTCGGCGTGTGCCTTCTCTGCAGCATGCAGCTTGAGCAGGTCATGCATGCGGTAACTGTCGGCTGCGTGCCTCTGGATCAGGTGTGCGTGATCCAGTTCGCGGAGCAGAGCGAGGGCGGCTTTCCGGGGAACGCCGAGCAGGCTGGCTGCGGCGGCCGGGGTGATCTGCGGCCCGGGCGCGATCCCCAGCAGTGCGAATGCGCGGGCCGCGGCGGGGGAAAGGGCGCGGCCGGACCAGGAGAGCACCGCCCGCAGGTCGGCCTGGGGTTCACCGGCGTCGAGGGCGTCGAGCCGGCCGGGCGTCGCGGTCAGTTCGGCGGCCAGGGCCGTCAGCGACAGGTCGGGTTGGGTGGCGGCGCGCGCGGCGACGATGCTCAGCGCCAGCGGAAGTCCCGCGCAGCAGGTGCGCAGTGTGGCCGCGGCTTCCGCTTCGACGGCGATGCGGCCGCGGCCGAGGTGCCGGGCGAGCAACTGCCGCGCTTCCTCCTCGGGCAGTGCGTCGAGGGCGACCGCGCACGCGCCGTTCGTGGCGAGCAGTCCGGTCAGCTTGCGACGGCTGGTGATCAGCACCGTGCACGTCATACCGCCCGGGAGCAGCGGGGCGACCTGCGCGGTGTCGCGGGCGTTGTCGAGCACGACCAGCATCCGTTTGTCGGCCGCCACACCGCGGTAGAGCGCCGCCTGCGCCTCCAGTTCGACCGGAATCGCGCTCGGGGACACTCCGAGCGCCTCCAGGAATCCGCGCAGCACGGTCCGCGCGTCCACGGGCTGCCCGCCGGGGTCGAAGCCGCGCAGGTTGACGTACAGCTGGCCGTCCGGAAACCGGTCCAGGTGCCGATACGCCCAGTGCAGCGCCAGCCAGGTCTTGCCGATTCCGCCCATGCCGCCGATCGCGCAGACCACCACGGTGCCGCCTGTCTGGGTCTGCTCCCGCAGGGCCGCGTCCAGGAAGGCCAGTTCGCGGGCGCGGCCGGTGAACATGCGGGGCGCGGCCGGCAGTTGGCGCGGCGCCGGCGCCGGCGCGGGCCCGGGATGCGTGGCCTGAGCACTCGCGGGCTCAGGACTTGCGCCCTGACCGTCGCCGGTGGCAGGCGATCCGCGGCGGGCCGAGCGGCCGGCCGGGCGGGCGGTCCTCCCCCGGCGGCCGGCCTCCTCGATCCGGTCGCGCGCGCTGGCCAGCGCGCGCCGCTCGCCCGGCGCGGCGCCGAGCACTTCGAGCAGGGCGTCGAAGCGGTCGGTCGGCGGCAGGGTGCGGGCAGTGAAGTACTCTGCGATCGCGGTGTGGGACCAGCCGGTTCTGCCGGCCAGCTCCCGGTACGTCAGGCTGCTGTCTCGGCGGCTGCGCGCGTGCCGGCGGCGCAGATCCCGCAGCAGCGCGGCGAGATCTTCCAGCGTCCGGGCCGTCGCCGCGGCCGCCGCGAGCGGGTCGGGCGTCTCGGGCGGGCCCGGACTCGGCCGCCGCTGACCGTGTTCCATCGGGTCGTCCCCCGACAACTACAACGACTACAACGACGAGCTCGAATATCGGTGGCGCGTCCCGCAGCGTAACAGCCGGCGCGGCGCTGTCCAGCGCCGCGCCGGCCGCAGCGGGCGATTGCCGTCCCGGGCCGCACTGCTCGGATCGGCCCCGGAAAGTTTCAGGCTTCGAATACACGAGGGGAGGGCGGTCCGGTCACGGCCGGTCTTCGTCCGCGCCCTGCGAAAGCTTTCGCAGTTCGCGCTGCAGCCCGGCGATGGCCTGCTGCTTCTGTGCCTCGGTCAGCGTGGAATGAGTCCGCACGATGTCGATCTTGTTCTGCAGGAAAGCGCGCTCGGCGGCCAGGTCCCGCGGCGTGCGACGGGTCGCGCGCGCGATTTCCTCCCGCTTGTCGTGCCCGCCCGGCACGGCGCGCTGGTCCCTGTCCGGTCCGGTCGGCGGTTGGGCGGGCTGCTGCGAAGCGGGCGGCTCGGACATCGGCGTCGCCTTTCCGCCGACCGGTCAGCTGTGGACCGCGAAGGCGTAGTTCGGATCGAGGAACCGGGGCTGGAACCCGACGTTGTCGGTACGCACGTAGCTGTCGGACGCCCCGAGCAGAGTGGGGATCGTCCAGTCCCCGTCGCTGTTGAGGTTCTGCAGCTTCGCGCCGAGACAGCCGAGGTCGTGCGTGTGGTCGTAGTGCGCCTGGAACGTCTCCACGATCGGACCCCAAGATCCGGTGAAAGGCGGCGCGTCGGTGTCGCCCTGGTCCGCCCGCGTGGCGTCGTACTCGTACATGTAGATGAGGTCGTAGCCGTCGGTGTCGTGGTTCCACAGCCACACCTCGTTGCGCCACCTGCCGGGCGCCAGCCGGTACGTTCCATTCCACACCCTGATCGTCTGGTACGCCTGTCCGTGCGCATTCGTCGTGCCCAGGTAGTCCGCCATCTGCGACCACGGGATGTCGGTCTGCCAGTGCGGGTCGCGCGCCCAGTCGAAGATCTTGAATCGCGGGTCGTTCTGAGCGTAGTACGACACGAACGCCTCCACACCCAGGGCCGCCCGATTCATCGCGGTGACGTAGAGCCAGGTGTTGACGTTGCCGCCGGGAGTGTTCGGGCAGATGATGTCCCAGGTCAGCGCGGTGCCGTTGTCGAACGCGCCCTGGAAGGCCGGGTTGTAGAAGAAGCCGTAACCGACGCCGCCGGGAACGGGCGGCTGCTCGCCGGCCGGCTTGCCGAGCGCGGCCGCGGCCGGCCCGAGCAAGTGCGCCATTGCGCTCAGCGCGTGTTCGCGGCCGGCGAGGTCATGGGCCGGATGGGTTCTCGCCAGGTGGATCTTGCCCGCCGCGAAGGCCCGTTCGGCCGCCGCGCGGTCCGGATCGGGCTGTTCGCGGGTGATCGCGGCGAACCTCTCGCGCGCGTCCGCGGTCCGGGCAGGCGTTTCGCGCCTGGCGTTCGAGGCGCGTTCGAATACTTTGAATTCCGTTGACATGAGGACCCTCTTTTCACCGGGGTGATCGCTCTTCGAGCGTTTCCACCTTGAGAATGAGAGGGAATTCACGCGGATTCAATCGTGCATTGCGGTGAGAACGTAATCGCGGCCGGAAAACGTCACATCATCGATGACTCAATAAAATACGTTTCCGGTGTTACGGAAATCCCGTGTGCGCGGACCGGCGGCAGGCGGAGACCGGGCGAGCATGCCGCCCGGTCTCCACTTACGCGCCGTGACTACGGGTTCTGCGTCAGCAGGTGCGCCTTGTAGCCCGAGCCGTAGGTGCTCGTCGGAGTGCCGCTCCAGTCGGTGATCAGGTCGTTGCCGCTGCTGCCGCACACCCCCCACGGGTTCCAGGTCCACGCGGTGTACCCGATGCCGTTGGCGTCGGCCCACGCCGTGACCTGGTCGATGTAGTCGTGGGCGCAGCTGTTCTGGCCGATCTCGCCCGCCTGCACCGGGACCTTCGCCGCCAGGGCGCCGATGTTGGTGTTCCAGCAGAAGGTGTTGGAGCAGCTGTTGAAGTTGTACGAGTGCCAGGAGGCGACGATGTCGCCGTCCGGGTCCTTGGGCTCGTAGGCCGCCCACTGGCTCAGGTCGTTGGTCCAGGCCAGGCCGCCGACCATCAGGACGTTGCTGGCGCCGGTCGCGCGCACCGCGTTGACCAGTGTCTGCATGCCGGCGACCTGATAGGTGATGCCGGTGCAGGTGCCGCCGTCACGCAGGCAGGTCCATTCCTCGGTGGGGTTGTTCCAACCGTCGGCCGCGTCCGGGTAGGGCTCGTTGAACAGGTCGAAGACGACCGCGTTGTCGCCCTTGAACGCGCTGGCCACCTGGGTCCAGAAGGTCGGGGTGTACTGCATGTCCGGCATCGGCTTCTGACAGGTGGCCTTCACGTCGGAGCAGCCGGCGCCGCTGCCGGTGTAGAGACCGTAGGTCCAGTGCAGGTCCAGGACCACGTTGATGCCGTTGGAGACCAGGAGGTTGACGTAGTCCTTGACCGCCTGCTGATACGTGGCGCCGCTGGTGCCGCCGGAGGGCACGTCGGCGGTGCCGAGCCAGCACTCCTCGTTGAGCGGGATGCGCACCGCGTGCACGTTCCAGCTCTTCATCGCGTCGATCGACGCCTGATCCGCCGGGCCGTCCCACATGCCGTTGCCCTGGATGCAGGCGAACTCGCCGCTCGACCGGTTCACGCCGAGCAGCCGGTAGACGGCGCCGGTGGAGGTGACCAGGTGGTTGCCGGACACGTGCAGCGCCGGGGCCGGGCCGTTGTAGCCCCCGCCGCCAGTGCTGCTGGGACTGCTACTCGGCGAGGACGACGGCGAGGATGAGGGTGAGCTCGACGGTGAGGATGACGGCGACGAGGACGGCGACGAGGACGGGGTGGGGCTCGGCGTCGCGCTCGGGGAGGGCGAGCCGAGGGAACCGTTGCACACGGTGCCGTTCAGGGTGAAGGTCGTGGGCACGGCGTTGGTGCCGGAGTAGGTGCCGTTGAAGCCGAAGCTGGTGGTGCCGTTGGTGCCGATCGACCCGTTGTACGACAGGTTGCTGACGCTCGCGTTCGCGCCGGACTGGGTGTAGCTGCCGTTCCACAGCTGGGTGATCTGCTGGTCGCCGCCGAAGCTCCAGGCCAGGGTCCAGGAGCTGATCGCGCTGCCGAGGTTGGTGATGGTGACGTTGGTGCTGAAGCCGACGTTCCACTGGCTGGAGACCGAGTAGGCGACCGTGCAGCCGGCGCCGGCGGCCATCGCGGGGACGGTGACCGCGGCGGCGGCGGCCGTCAGCAGCGCGCCGGCCGCTCCGGTCGCGAGCAGGGTCCTGGTTCTTCGTTGCTTCATCGCTTCTCCTACTTCTCGGGGGCGCGTGCGCGCACGACGGCGCGAAGGAGAACGCTATTTACTTAACCGATTAAGTCAAGTGCGTGGAAGGAGACTGCGCCGTGCGGCGTTGCCGGATTCCTCCGCCGCCCGAGCTGGCGCCGACTTGAGCCGATGGGCGGCGGAAGTGGCGAACGGGCTGGTCAGCGCCCACCTGGCGCGGGTGGATCCGCGCGGCGCGCGGCGTGCGGCGGGCCGCCGGGGGTCCGTGGAACCCGAGGCCGGGCGACGAAAGTTTCGGGCCGCAGCCGACCGGGAGGAGGTCGCCGGGACCGGTGACTGCGGCCGCCATGCAGCCGTGTGCTCGCGCTCGGCTTGTCGGCGGCGCAGACCGCGGCGACGGTGCCGAGAAGATCGGGCGGCGATGAGCACGAGGCCAGTTGACGAGGCAGGTTGCGGACGCCGCGGATTCCGGGCGCACCGCGGGGATCCGGCGGCAACCTTTCCGCGCGCCCGCGCGACTGGGAGGGCGGACCTGGCAAGTGCGCGATCGTCCCGGCGCGTCGGCCGCACCCGAACGCAGCCGGGCGGGGTGGGCAGCACCCCGACCGATCAGCCCAGTGCCGGTCCCGGCCGCGGCGCTGCGGATTCAGCGCCGCTGCCCGGCGTGGTCGCCGCCGGGCATGCGGGTGTGACGGCCCGCGGGAGCCCGCCGCTCCGCTCCGAAGGACCGGCGGGCTCCGCTTCACTCCGGCTGACTTCGACCGGCTCCGCAAGGCTCCGCCAGGCTCCGACTGACTCTGGCTACCGCGGCCTGTACGTGCACCTGCGCGCGCGTCTGCGCCTGCCCCTTATCCGCCTCGAATCGCCCAGCCGCCGCCGCGAACGCTTCCCGTTCGTCGTCCCGGGCGGATGGCCGAAGCACAGCGGGCTCACGCGGTCACGTACACGTCGGCGAGTGCGGTCGCCCCGGACTTCAGGGCACCGGACTACAGGGCGCCCGGCTTCAGGGAGCGATCACCGACGGGTCGCTACTGGCCGAGGAAGGCGAGGATGCCGTCGGCGATGGCGCGGGCGATGCGCTTGCGGCCGGTCGCGGACTCCTCCAGCGCCAGGTCGCCCGCGTTGCGCATGTTGCCGCACTCGGTGAGGATCTTCGGCACGGTGCTCAGGTTCAGTCCGGCTATGTCGTCGCGCGGCTCGTATCCGTCGCTGCCGACGTAGTTCGACGGGATCAGGCCGGACTCTTTGTCGAAGGTCGCGTGCAGCGCGACGGCCAGGCGGTGCGACGCGGACACGATGCCGGAGCCGCCGACCGACTGCACCGCCTCCAGCAACTGGTAGCCGTGGCCACCCGACGGGCCGCCGTCGGCGTGGATGGAGACCGCCGCGGCGGCGTGCGCGTTGTTGCCGATCGCGGCGCGCACGTTGACGCACGGACCGACGCCCATGTCGTCGTTGCGGGTGAGGATCACCCGCAGGCCGCGCTGCTCCAGGTCCGCCTTGACCAGCAACGCGACCTGGAAGGCGAACTGATGCTCGGCGTAGCCGTCGTCGCCGTTGGTGCCCGTGGTGTCGCAGGCCTTGTACTGGCCGAAGCCCTGCGGCACGAGCCGGTTGATCTCTGCCGGGTGGGTCTCGTTGCCGCCGTCGTGGCCCGGGTCCAGCACGACGACCTTGCCGCTGAGCCCGGAGTCGGCTGCCGGGGCCGCGGCAGCCGGTGACGAAGCGGACGCGGACGGACTCGCGCTGGTCGACGCGGAGGACCCCGGGGCGGCTGAGGAGCCCGCGCCGCCGACGGGTGACTCGGATGCGGCGGCGAACACAGTGGGGGCCGCATGCGTCCCGCCGCCGCAGGCCGCGCACGCCCAAGCCGTGATGGCCGTCAGCAGGAGCGTCGCGGCGGCCGGGGTGTGCCGCCGGTTCTTTCGCCTCATCACGCGGCAACACTAGCGAGTCGATCGGGCCGGTATCCACGGTCTTGGGCGATTACGCTGCGTTGATCGCACCGCGGGCCGGACCGAGGCGCCTGCTGCGCGACCGAGTTGCCGGCGCCGCGGGAGCGTGTTCGACTCTGATCACCAAGCCGGCGTGACAAAACAGATCCAGCGGCGGGCTGCTTCGAGCCGTTCGCTGTGAAAGGAGCCGTCGGGGCAGGGCAGGGTCCCGCGCAGCTCGGACATGTCGTGACGGAACATCAGCCACAGGCGTTCAAGCATTTGGCGGTCGGTCTCCGTGGCGAGACGCACGGACAGCTCGGGCACTGGTCTCCTCCAGTGGATGGGCGCGCTGCGGTCGATGCCGCGGACCGACGGCCGGGAGCGGGGCGAGCGCGCCCGCGCCCCCCGGCCGACCATCCGCATCCCGAGACGCGACACGCCCGCGCACACTAATTCGCAGGGGGCAGATTCACCAGGCGGCCGAGGGCGGCGCGGTGCTGGGCCGCGGTGCCGAGCGCGAGGGAAGCGGACTTGGCGCGCTTGAGGTACAGGTGCGCCGGATGCTCCCAGGTGAAGCCGATGCCGCCGTGGAACTGCACGCACTCCTCGGCCGCGCGAACCGCGACCGTGGAGCAGTAGGCCTGCGCGAGCGCGACCGCGACCGGTGTGTCGGGATCGTCCTGTGCGACGCAGACGGCAGCGTACCTGGCGACCGCGCGGGCCTGTGCGATGGCCGCCCACAGGTCCGCGGCGCGGTGCTTGAGCGCCTGGTAGGAGCCGATGAGGCGGCCGAACTGGGAGCGGGTCTTGAGATACGCCACCGACATGTCGAGGCAGGCTTGCGCGACGCCGAGCTGTTCGGACGCGAGCAGCGCCGCGCCGACGGTCAGGCCGCGGGCGAGAGCCTGTACCGCTCCGTCCGCATCGGCCAGTCGGCGAGCCGGCGCCGACGCGAAGGTGATGTCGCTCAGCCGCCGGGTCAGGTCGAGCGAGATGACGGCGTCACGGGTCACGCCCGCGGCGCGCGCCCCGACGGCGAAGAACGCCGGGCCCGAAGCTGCCATCGCCGGGACGAGCAAAACGTCTGCGATACTCGCGTCGGCGACGCTGGTGACCGTGCCGGTCAGGTGGCCGTCGGCGTCGACGCGAACGGTTTCGGGGAAGCCGGCGCCGGAGCCTGAGCCGGCCGGGGTTGGGCAGGACGAGAACGGCACGGCGAGGACCGCGGTGGCGTGTCCCGCGGCGAGGTCGGCCAGAAGCGCGGCGACGCTTTCCGCCCCAGCGCCATCCGCGGAGTCGGCGCGATCAGCACTCGCAGACGCGGGCGCCGCGAGCAGGGCGGCGGTCGCGATGACGGAACCGGTGAGGAACGGGACCGGCGTGACCGCACGGCCGACCTCCTCCGCGACCACCGCCGCCTCGCGCCACGACGCGCCGGCACCGCCGAGTTTCTCCGGGACCGCGAGGCCCGCGCAGCCCAGATCGGCCGCGAGCGCCTTCCACACGGCCGGATCGTACGGCTCGTCGGTCTCGCAGCGCGCGAGCACCGCGTTGTGCGGGCTGCGGTCGGCGAGCATGGAGCGCACCGAGGCGCGCAGGTCTTCTTCGAGCTCTGAGTAGAGCAGGTCCGGGCCGGACGCGTTGCCGGATGCGGTGTCGGGCGCGGGCGTGCTCACTGGGCCAGGTCCTTCCACGGGACGTCCTTGTCGACCCGGATCTCCGGGGGCAGGCCGAGCACCCGCTCGGCGATGATGTTGCGCAGGATCTCCGAGGTGCCGCCCTCGATCGAGTTGCCCTTCGCGCGCAGGTACCGGTACCCGGCGCCACGGCCCGCGAAGTCGACCGTCGTCGGCCGCTCGCTCGCCCACGACCCGGTGGACCAGTCGTCGTAACGCAGGCCCTGCTCGCCGAGCAGATCGAGTTCGAAACCTGAGATCTCCTGGTTGAGCCGGGCGAAGGCGAGCTTCGCGGCCGAGCCCTCCGGTCCCGGCCCTCCCGCGGCAAGCTGCTGGCGCAGCCTCGTCGCGGTCAGCCGCGCCGCCTCCGCCTGCGTCCACAGATCCAGCAGCGTGTCGTGCGCGGCGGCGGTGCGCAGTTCGGGACGTTCACGCCACGCCCGGGCGACGACGCCGATGACGCCGCCCTCGCGCGGCTGCGCGCCGCCGCCGATCGCGACCCGCTCGTTCATCAGCGTGGTCTGCGCGACCGCCCAGCCCGCGCCGACCGGACCGAGCCGGTGCGCGTCCGGGATCCGCGCGGCGGTGAGGAAGACCTCGTTGAACTCGGCCTCCCCGGTGATCTGCCGCAGCGGCCGTACCTCCACACCGGGGCCGGTCATGTCGCAGACGAAGTAAGTCAGGCCCTTGTGCTTCGGCACGTTCGGGTCGGTGCGGGCGATCAGGATGGCCCAGCGCGCCTCGTGCGCCATCGAGGTCCACACCTTCTGCCCGGTCACGATCCAGTCCGAAGCCTCGTCGCCGGGGTTCTCGCGCACCGCCTTCGTGGCCAGGCCCGCCAGGTCGGAGCCGGCGCCGGGCTCGCTGAACAGCTGGCACCAGACCTCCTCGCCGGTCCACAGCGGACGCAGGAAACGGCGGCGCTGCTCGTCGGTACCGTGCGCGAGGATCGTCGGGGCGGCCATGCCGAGCCCGATGCCGATGCGGTGCGGGTCGTTGTCCGGGGCGCCGGCGGCGGCCAGCGCCTCGTCCACGATCCGCTGCTGCTCGCGCGGCGCGTCCAGGCCGCCGAGCCCGGCCGGGAAGTGCACCCAGGCCAGTCCCGAGTCGAAGCGCGCGCGCAGGAATTCGAGCCGCGGCGTGCTCGCCGGCGGATGCCCGTCGAGCAGGGCTTTGATGCGCTCGTTCAGCATGTAAGAGCTCTCCTAAGTAGTCTTACGCATCATCCGGCGGCGAGGGTGTCCAGGCCGCGCCGCACCAGCGCGGGCACCAGGCCGCCCATGCCTTCGAAGCCTGATCCGACGGTCTGGCCGCTGAGGTAGCGAAAGTGGATGCCCTCGGCGATGACCGCCAGCTTGAAGTAGCCGAACGCGGTGTACCACGGCAGCCGGGCCACGTCGAGACCGCTGCGGGCGGCGTATCGCGCGACCAGCTGCTCCTGCCCGGGGAAGCCGGCGGCGCTGTCCACGGCCGAGGTCAGCGCGGCCGCGCCGCCGAGCGACTCCAGTTCGGTCCAGTACACGCACAGCAGGCCCACGTCGGCGAGCGGGTCGCCGAGCGTGGCCATCTCCCAGTCGAGTACGGCCGCGATCCGGTCGTTCTCGTCCACGATCACATTGTCGAGCCGGTAGTCGCCGTGCACGATCGCAGCACGCTGCGGCTGCGGTACGGCGGTGCCGAGCGCTTCGTGCAGTTCGTCGATGCCGGGTACCTCGCGGTTGCGGGATGCGGCCAACTGCTTGCCCCAGCGCGCGACTTGACGCTCCAGATAGCCCTCCGGGCGGCCGAAATCCGCGAGGCCCACCCGCACCGGGTCGACCGCGTGCAAGTCCGCGAGCACGTCGACCAGCGCCCACGACAGCGCGCGGGCGCGGCCGGGGGTCAACTGAGCGGTCTGCGACCTGTCCCGGTACACCGTCCCCTCGACAAGCTCCATCACGTAGAACGGCGCGCCGATGACCTCAGGGTCCTGGCAGAGGTGATATACCTCCGGCACCGGAACGCCGGTCGGCGCGAGCGCGGACAGTACCCGGTACTCGCGCGCCATGTCGTGAGCGGTGGCAAGGACGTGGCCGAGCGGAGGGCGGCGCAGCACCCACGCACCCGGCGCAGCACCCACGCTGCGGCTGCCGGCGTCGCGGCGCAGCACGTAGGTCAGGTTCGACTTGCCGCCGGCGATCAGTTCCGCGCTCAGCGCGCCGCCCGCGAAGGGGGCGTGCAGGGCGTGCTGGGCCAGGTAGGCGCTCAGCGGCGCGAGCGCGAGGCCGGGCGGATCCGCAGCGCGGGGCTCGGCGGAGTGGGTCATCTCGGATCCCTCGCTCGGGGGGCTTGCACGGACTACGGCTCGGTGGAACAGTACCGACTAGTCGGTACGTCGGCTAGTGCCGGGACGGCACCCGTCCTCCCGGCCGCCGGCCGAGGACTCGTCACCAGCAACGACGCTGCACCCGACGAAGGCGAAGGAGAGCTGCGCCGATGATTGCCAGCACGATGCAGGACTACCCGCTGACCATCACCGCGATCCTGCGGCACGGTTCGCTGATCTACGGCGGCAGCGAATGCGTGACCTGGGCCGGGGCCGGGAACCCGCCGCGGCGCGCCTCGTACGCCGAGATCGCGCGCAACGCCGAGCGGCTGGCCGCCGCGCTGGACCGGCTCGGCATCGGTGCCGGCGACCGGGTCGGCACCTTCTGCTGGAACACCCAGGAGCACCTTGAGGCGTACTTCGCGGTCCCCTGCATGGGCGCGGTGCTGCACACGCTGAACATCAGGCTTCCCGGCGACCAGCTGGCGCACATCGTCCAGCATGCCGGCGACCGGGTGATCATCGTGGACGGCTCTCTCGCGCCGCTGCTGGCCGCGATCGCGCCCGGGCTGTCGGGTGTCGAGGCGTACATCGTGGTCGGCGAGGCGGATCTGAGCCGGTTCGCCGGACTGCCCGCCGACGTCAGAGTGCTGAGGTACAGCGAACTGCTGGCCGCCGAGGAGCCGGGTTATCAGTGGCCGCAGATCGATGAGCTCTCCGCCGCGGCGATGTGCTACACCAGCGGGACCACCGGCGAGCCGAAGGGCGTGGTCTACTCGCACCGCTCGACCTTCCTGCACGCGCTGGCCGGGCAGTCCGCCTGCATGGCGGGCACCACCGAGTCCGACAGGATCCTGACTATCGTGCCGATGTTCCACGTGAACGCCTGGGGCATTCCGTACGGGGCTTTCCTGGGCGGCGCGACGCTGCACATGCCCGGCCCGCACATGGGTCCGGACGGCCTGGTCGACTTCATCGAGGCCGAACGCTCCACGGTCGCCTCGGCGGTGCCGACGATCTGGAACTGGATCCTGAGCTACGGCGAGGCGCGAGCGATCGACCTGTCCTCGCTGCGGCTGGCGACCTCGGGCGGTTCCGCCGCGCCGCGCGCCCTCATCGAGGCCTTCGACCGGCGCTACGGGGTGCGTATCATCCAGGGCTGGGGCATGACCGAGACCAGCCCGGTCGCCGGGATGGCGCACCCGCCGGCCGGGGTGGAACCGGGCACAGCCGAGGATGTCGACTGGCGGTTGAAGTCCGGCCGGGTCGCCGCGGGGGTGGAGATGCGGGTCGTGGACGTGGAGAACGGGCGGTCGTTGCCCTGGGACGGGGCGTCGGTCGGCGAGATCGAGGTGCGCGGCCCGTGGATCACCGGCTCGTACTACCGCGATCCGGCGCCGGAGAAGTTCCACGACGGCTGGCTGCGCACCGGGGATCTGGGCACCATCGACGAGCGCGGCTTCTTCCAGGTCACCGACCGGGTCAAGGACCTGATCAAGTCGGGCGGGGAGTGGATCTCCTCGGTGGAGCTGGAGAACCAGCTGCTCGGGCACCCGGACGTGCTGGAGGCCGCGGTCGTGGCGATCCCGGACCCGACCTGGGTCGAGCGGCCGCTCGCCTGCGTCGTGCGGCGGCCGGACGCGCAGGGCCGGGCGCCGGCGACGGCCGAGACGCTGGCCGCGTTCCTGGCCGGGAAGGTGGCCCGCTGGCAGGTTCCCGACTACTGGGCCTTCGTGGACGAGGTGCCGAAGACCACCGTCGGCAAGTTCGACAAGAAGGTGCTTCGCGCGCGGCACCGCGAGGGCACGCTCGACGTGCGCAGGCTGGAGCACATCCCGGGCGCGGAGCACGGTACGGAGCAGAGCACGGATAAGGGCGCGGATAAGGGCGCGGACGGCAGTGTTTAAGAGCTCTTGGAAACTGTGTCAGGGCTCTTTTGCAGCGAGACGAGGAGTGACGGCCTGATGGATTTCGAACCGAGCCCGCTGGCGCGCGAGTACCTGGAACGGCTGCGCGCCTTCATGGACGACCACGTCTACCCGGCCGAGCCGGTTTACGCCGCGCAGCGCCGGTCGCTGGTCGAAGCAGGGGACGTACACGGCGTGCCGCCGGTCCTCGAGGAGTTGAAGGCCGCGGCGCGGGAACGCGGGCTGTGGAACCTCTTCCTGCCCGATGCCGAGGAACCGCGGCACGGCCTGTCGGTGACGGATTACGCGCCGCTGGCCGAGCTGACCGGGCGCTCGATCGAACTCGCCCCGCAGGCCCTGAACTGCGCCGCCCCGGACACCGGGAACATGGAGGTGCTGCACCTGTTCGGCACCCCGCAGCAGAAGGAGCGGTGGCTGGCGCCGCTGCTGCGCGGGGAGATCCGAAGCGGCTTCGCGATGACCGAGCCGGAGGTCGCCAGCTCGGACGCGTCGAATATCAGGACGCGCATCGAACGGGACGGTGACGAGTACGTCGTCAACGGCCGCAAGTGGTGGACCTCCGGTGCGATGGACCCGCGCTGCGAGATCCTGATCGTGATGGGCAAGACCGATCCGCAGGCCGCGGCATACCGGCAGCAGTCGATGGTGCTCGTGCCGATGGACACGCCGGGTGTCAAGGTGGTGCGCTCGCTGCCGGTTTTCGGTTACCACGACCAGCCCGGGCACGCCGAGATCGTCTTCGACGGCGTGCGGGTCGCCGCGACGAACCTGATCGGCGAGGAGGGCGGCGGTTTCGCCATCGCGCAGGCGCGCCTCGGTCCCGGCCGCATCCACCACTGCATGCGCGCACTCGGCATGGCGGAGCGGGCACTTGAGCTTATGTGCGAGCGCGCGATCGGCCGGGTGGCGTTCGGAAAGCCGGTGGCCATGCAGGGCGTGGTGCAGCAGTGGATCGCCGAGTCCCGGATGGCGATCGAGCAGGCCAGGCTGCTGACGCTGAAGACCGCCTGGTTGATCGACCGCCACGGCGCCAGGGGCGCGCGCACCGAGATCGCCGCGATCAAGGTGGTGGCGCCGCGGGTCGCGCTCGACGTGGTGGACAAGGCGATCCAGGTACACGGCGGCGCCGGCGTGACCGATGACACTGCGCTGGCGGCGATGTGGGCTGCTCTGCGGACGCTGCGCATCGCGGACGGACCGGACGAGGTGCACGTGCGCTCCGTCGCGCGGACCGAACTGGCGCCGTACCTGAAGCGGCAGCGGGGTGATGCGTGAAGGGCCGGGGCACGGGCAGCGCGCGCCGGGCGGGCGGGGCCGAAGCCGGCGAAACCGCGACGGTGACAGCTCGATCGACGCAGGTCGATACTCTTGTTGCCATGCCTCGCACACCGCTCAAGGCGCTGCCCGCGCCCGCGCCGGAGCTTGCCCGCCTGCCGGTGCAGGAGCGGCTGTTGGCCGCCTCGCTGCGGCTGTTCGCCGCGCAGGGGGTCGAGGGAACGTCCGTGCAGGAGATCGTGGCCGCGGCGGGTGTGACGAAGGGCGCGATGTACCACTACTTCGCGTCCAAGGACGACCTGCTCTACGAGATATATCACCGGCTGCTCAGCAGGCAGACCGAGCGGCTGAACGCGATCGCGGACGGACCGGGCTCGGCGCGGGAGCGGGTGCGCGCGGCGGCCGCGGACGTGGTGGAGAGCACGCTGGACTCCATCGACGAGGCGATCGTCTCGTTCCGTTCCGTGCACATGCTGCCCAATCCGCAACGCGCGCAGGTGCGGGCGGAACGGCGCAGGTACCACGAGCGTTTCCGGGAGTTGGTGGAGGAGGGCCAGCGCGACGGGGCCTTCCGCGACGACGTGCCCGCGGACCTCGCAGTGCACTTCTTCTTCGGCTCGGTCAACCAGTTGGGCACGTGGTACCACCGCGACGGCGGGCTGACCCGGCAGCAGATCGCCGAGCAGTACGCGCGGCTCTTCCTCGCCGGGCTGGGTGCGCGCTGACGGGCAACAGCCCTCACCACTGACGGCGCTGGCCACGGTCGGCGCTCATTACGGTCGGCTCGAAAACCCTTCGGCGCCGTCCTCCTGTCCGGCGGACGAACGCGGCATCCATCCCGTCTAGCCATACCGTCCGGTCGGTACTACGCTCACGCCACCACGCGCGGCCATAGCGCGCCGCGCGGCTCCTTCGGTTCCGCTCTGCTTTGACTCAAGGCTCAGGCTCAGGCTCAGGAGGTCCAGAGCAATGTCCGCTTCAGCCACGGAAGGAATCCCCGCACCCGCTTCGCGCCCGACCGCCCCGCGCGCCGCCCGGGTGCTGTGGCACCGACAGCTTTCGCAATATCCTGACACCGCTGCGAGGTACGGCTACCTCGCGATCGTGGTCGCCGCGACCGTCGTGCTCTACTACGAGCTCTACATCCAGTACGCGGTCTCGACCGCGATCATCACGCATTACAACATGACCTTCACGTACTTCGTGTACGTGTCGGTCGTCGGCAACGCGGTCGGCGCGTTCGCCTCCCTGCTGGCCGGGCTCGCGGACCGCTGGGGCCGCGCCAACCTGACCGTGTACGGGCTGCTGGTGACCGGGGCGCTGGTCGCCTTCGCGGTGCCGAACGCGGGCTCCAAGGGCATGTTCCTGACGCTGATCGCGCTGGTCAGCTTCGTCGAGGGCATCATCCTGGTGACCACCCCGGCGCTGGTGCGCGACTTCTCACCACAGCTGGGCCGCGCCTCGGCGATGGGGTACTGGACCATGGGCCCCGTGGTCGGCAGTCTCGTCGTCACAGCCGTGACCAGCCACACGTATTCGGGTTCTACGACGTGGCAGGACGAGTTCCGCTACGCCGGCTGGGCCGGACTGCTGGTGTTCGTGATGGCGCTGCTGGGGCTGCGCGAGCTCTCCCCGCGGCTGCGCGACCAGCTCATGGTGAGCCTGCGCGACCGGGCGCTGATCGAGGCCAAGGCTCAGGGCCTGGACACCGAGGCGGCGCTGCGCGGGCACTGGCGGCAGATGCTGCACACCGACGTCGTCGGCTCGGCGCTGGCGATCAGCCTGTTCCTGCTGCTGTACTTCGCCGCGGTCGGCTCGTTCACCGTGTACTTCGTCACGGCCTTCGGCTACTCGGTGCAGCGCACGGCCGGGCTGCTCAACTGGTACTGGGCGGCGAACGCGGTCAGCCTGGTGGTCGTCGGGCTGCTCTCGGACCGCGCGAAGGTGCGCAAACCGTTCATGGCGATCGGGGCGCTGGCGTCGATCGGGGTCCTGATCCCGTTCGCGCTCGCCGCGACCAGGCCGCAGACCGGCTACTACACCTTCGCACTGCTGGTGGCCGGGATCGGCGTGTTCGGCGGGTTCACCTACGCGCCGTGGATGGCCGGCTTCACCGAGACCGTCGAGCGGCGCAACCCGGCGGCCACCGCGACCGGCCTGGCGGTGTACGGCTGGATCATCCGCGCGGTCGTCGCGATCTCATCCGCCGTCCTGCCGATCGTCGTCTCCAGCGCGACACCGCTGGTGGACCACGGCGCGCAGGTCGCCGCGGCTCAGGCGCAGGCCGGGCCGGCGCTGGCGATCGTGCAGGCGCACCCGAAGCTGTTCGCGCAGCTTGAGCAGTACCCGCCGAGCCAGATCCCGCCGGCGCTTCAGGCGCAGGCCGTGCAGGAGGTCGGCATCGCGAACCTGCTGGCGGTGCAGAAGGCCGGGCCGCAGCTCGCGGTGCTGGGCGCGTACGGCAGCCAGGTGCAGCAGGCGGCGGCGCAGAACCCGAAGGACTGGCAGAACTGGTGGTGGGTGTGCCTCGGCGGCGAGGCGGTGTTCATCCCGTTCATCTTCCTGATGGCCGGACGCTGGAGCCCGCGCAAGGCGCGCGAGGACCTCGCCGCGCACGAGCGGCTCATCGCGCAGCAGCTCGCGCAGCTCGGCGCGGACCAGGGCACCGGAGCCGCAGCCGCCTCGTAGCGCCAGGCACTGACGCACCGCTCGGCACGTCGGTTGTTCCCCTTCCCCTCTTGCGCCCACGTTCCCTCGAACCCCGGTGCCGGTCGGCCTCCGCATGGGCCGACCGGTACCGGATATACGGGCACCGGATATCCGGCCGCGCATCTCGCCATCGGGACACGTCCGCTTGACCGTCGATCGTTCGGACAGTCGATCACTCGGACAGCAGCGCGGGTATCCCGCCGAACCGGCCGCGGGCACCGCCCGCCCGGCCCGACAGGGAGCGCCCGCATGGACCAACTGACCATCCTGTTCGTGATCTTCCTGGCCACGATCTTCTCGGTCCCGGTGGGCCGCCGCATCGCGATCCCCTCCCCGGTGCTGATGACCCTGTTCGGCGTCGCGATGGCGCTGCTGCCGCAGGTGCCGAACCCGAACCTGCGCCCGGACCTGATCCTGCCGCTGGTGCTGCCCCCGCTGTTGTTCGCCGCCGCCCGGCGCACGCACTGGCGGCAGTTCAAGGCGAGCTGGCGCACCGTGCTGCTGCTGGCGATCCTGCTGGTGCTGGTCACCACGGCGGCGGTCGCCGGGGTCTTCAGCCTGCTCAACCCGACCCTGCCGGTCGGCGTGGCGGTGCTGCTCGGCGCGCTGATCTCGCCGCCGGACCCGGTCGCGGCCACCGCGGTGGCCGGCGATCTGAGCCTGCCGCGGCGGCTGATCAACACCCTGGAGACCGAGGGTCTGTTCAACGACGTGACCGCGGTCGTGATCTACGGCGTCGCGGTCTCCGCCGTGGTCTCGCGGCACTTCTCCGGCTGGGAGGCGCTGGGCGAACTGGCCCTGTCCGGGCTGATCGCGCTCGCGGTGGGGCTGGGCCTGGGCTGGTTCTCCAACCACGCGATGAGCCTGCTCGGCGACGCGACCCTGCAGGTGAGTCTCAGCCTACTGGTTCCGTACGCGGCCTACGTGGCGGCGGACCGCCTGCACGGCTCCGGCGTGCTCGCGGTGCTGGTGTACGGGCTCTACCTCTCCGACAAGATCGACGCGGACGACGTGGCGTACCGGCTGGTGGGCACGGCGTTCTGGGACATCATCGAGCTGCTGGTGACCGGATTCGCGTTCGGGCTGATCGGCCAGGAGATGTACGTCGTGGTCAACGAGGTCGGCGGTCGCTGGACCGCGCTGGCCAGCAAGGCTTTCGTGGTGGTCGCGGTGGTGGTGGTCGTCCGGCTGGCGTGGCTGCTGCCGGCCGCCTGGCTGGCCAACCGGCTGGGGCGCGCCCGCGGCACGCAGGCGGCCGACGACAGGCCGATCACCCGGCAGGAGACGGTGGTCATGTGGTGGGCGGGAATGCGCGGGGTGGTCACGGTCGCGCTGGCTTTGGCCATCCCGCTCACGGTCGACGGCGGCGCGCCGTTCCCGGGCCGCGACGCGCTGCTGTTCACCGCGTTCGCGGTGGTGTTGTTCACGCTGGTGGTGCAGGGCCTCACGTTGCCGCTGCTGGTGCGGTCGCTGAACATCGGCGCGGACGACCAGGCGCTGCGCGAGGCGGAGAAGCGACTGTGGTACCGGGTCGCGAAGGCGGAGCTGCGCCGGCTCAACGAGGCCGCGGAGGCGGGCTCGATCCCCGACGAGCTGTACGAGCGGCTGGCCGACCGGCGGCGCGGCCGGCTGGTGCAGTCGTTCCCGGAATCGGTCGACGAGGAGCTGCGCGCGGCGGCGAAGAAGCGTTACCGCGAGGCGGCGCGGTTGCGCGAACTGGACCAGGAGATGATCGCGGCGGGGCGGAGGGAACTGCTCGACGCGCGCGCCGAGCCGGATATGGACCCTGAGTTGGTCGACCGGCTGCTGCGCCGCCTGGACCTGCGCAGCGAACGGCATTAGGCAGGCGGACGGACACATCGGCGGGCAAACTGCAAGAATGCACCCATGACGAGTGTTGACCTGGCCCTGGCGCTTGGCACGGTGGAGACAGCGACCCTTGAATTCAAGGTCGCGGCCAAGAGCGCTTCGACCCGGGAAAAGATCGGGCAGGCCATCTGCGCCATGGCCAACGATCTGACCGCCGCCGGTGGCGGCGACATCCTCGTCGGTGTGGACGACAATGGAAATCCGGCCGACGACGTCGACACTTCCGACGGGGCTTTGCGTGCCTTCGCTGACTTTCGCGACGATGGACGCATCCTCGACCGCCCCGGCCTGACAGTGAACATCGCCACGTACAAGACAAAGCCAGTCGTCAGACTGCACGTCAATGCCTCCGCTGCACCCCCGGTGCGCTTCAACAACGTCGTCTACGTCCGGCCCGGGCCCACGACGCGCAAGGCGCACGCCGACGACGAGAGGGTTCTGACAGAGCGACGCCGGGCGAACGATCTTCCATTCGACCTGCACACCCGTCCGTCCGCGGCACAGGATGACCTGAACCTCAAGGACCGTACGGGAGGGTCACTCCCGATAATTTCTACAGCATCAACGATTACCGCAATCCGTCACTCGCCGGGGCGATGAAGAATCTCGGCTTGGTCAACCGGTTCGGGCGCGGCATCACCCGGATCAAGACATCGATGGCGGACAACGGGAATCCCGAGCCGGAATTCCTGGTGAACGACGCTCAGTGGGCTGTCATTCTGCGGAGCACCCGGTGAAGACGCTCGCGCTGTTCAACAACAAAGGCGGAGTCGGCAAGACGACTCTGACCTACCACTTGGCGCACATGCTGCAGCGACTCGGCTACCGGGTCCTCGCCGTGGACCTGGACCCGCAGGCCAACCTGACCTCGTCCTTCCTGGACGACGGGGACCTCGCCGAACTCTGGGGCGAGCCCGAGGACGCCCTCGCGGGTTCCGCTTATCCACGCAGGCTACCGGGGACCGGCATCATGTCCGGCGATACCGGCACGGTGGCCGCGGCGATCGAACCGCTCCTCGACCAGACCGGTGACGTCCGCTTCTTCGACCCCGCACAGATCCGGGCGAAGCTGAGCCTCGTGCCCGGTGATCTCGAACTGAGCAGATTCGAAGACAAGCTCTCCGACGCCTGGCCGCGCTGCTTCACGGGATCCGACAAGGGGGCTTTGCGCGTCTCGACCGCCTTCCACCGGATCATCCAGGACGCCGGCGAACGCGCCACGGCGGACATCGCCCTCATCGACGTGGGTCCGAACCTGGGCGCGATCAACCGTTCGGCGTTACTGGCAGCCGATTGCGTACTCATGCCGCTCGCCGCGGACCTGTACTCGCTGCGTGGACTGCGCAACCTGGGACCGTCGCTTCGCGATTGGCGTCGAGCGTGGCAGGACACCGTGATCCCCAGGGCGCCGAAGGACATGCGGCTGCCCGCGGGCACCATGGAGCCGATCGGCTACGTGATCATGCAGCCGGTCATGCGTCTGAGCCGTCCCGTCAGAGCCTACGAGCCATGGCTCAGGCGCATCCCCGAGGTGTACGCCACCTCGGTGCTCGGTGAGCCATTCGACCCGGAAGCGGGTGGCGACTATCACATCGCAACCATGCCGAACTACCAGAGCCTGATGCCGCTCGCCCATGACGCCCGCAAGCCGATGTTCGATCTTCGGGCGGGAGACGGCGCACTCGGCGCCACCCAGGCCTACGTCGACAAGTGCTACCAGGACTTCCGCCGACTGGCGAAGGCGGTGGCGGCGCGGCTGGAGCTTTGACAGCCCGCCACGTGCCGTCTCCCGCCGCGCGGCGCCCTCGGGCCAGCCGCCCGGCTGTCCGCGATCACCGTTCACATGCCGAATCACCTGTGTCGTCGCGCGCAGAGCACGGCTACTGCCGAGGCCGAACCTGGAACCTATGCTCAAGACATGAGCCGTGCCGCGAAGCCCGGTGCCCTGGCCCGGGCGCTCGCCGCCGGACCGGTCGTGCTCGACGGCGGGATGTCCAATCAGCTGGAAGCCTGCGGGCACGACCTGTCCGACGCGCTGTGGACCGCGCGGCTGCTCGCGCAGCGGCCCGACGCCATCGCCGCCGCACACGCCGCGTACTTCGCCGCGGGCGCGCAGGTCGCGATCACGGCCAGCTACCAGGCGAGCTTCGAGGGCTTCGCGCGCCGGGGTCTCAGCCGCGACCAGGCCGCCGGGCTGCTGCGGCGCAGCGTGGAACTGGCCCGCCGCGCCGCCCGGTCCACGCCGTACGAAACGGGCGCGCCCGACCCGCCCCCGCCACGGTTCGTCGCGGCCTCCGTGGGGCCGTATGGCGCGGTTCTCGCGGACGGCTCCGAATACCGCGGGCGGTACGGGCTGACCGTCGCGCAACTCGAGACCTTCCACCGGCCGCGTATCGAAACGCTCGCCGACGCGGCGCCCGACGCGCTCGCCCTCGAAACCATCCCCGACCTCGACGAGGCGGAGGCACTGCTGCGCGTCGCCGGTTCGGTCGGCTTGCCGTGCTGGCTGTCCTACACCATCGCCGGCGGACACACCCGCGCCGGGCAGCCGCTCGGCGAGGCCTTCGCACTCGCCCGCGGCACGGACGCGGTCATCGCCGTCGGGGTCAACTGCTGCGCCCCGGCCGACGTCGCCGACGCGGTGCGCCTCGCCGCCGAGACGACCGGCAAGCCCGTGGTCGCCTACCCCAACAGCGGCGAGACGTGGGACGCCGCCACACATGCGTGGCAGGGCTCGAACTCGTTCGACGCGGCCCTCGTGCGCTCCTGGGCGACGGCCGGCGCGCGGCTGATCGGCGGCTGCTGCCGGGTCGGCCCGGAGGGAATCGCGGCGCTCGCCCGAGCGCTGAAACAGCCGTCCCCCGCCACGCGACACATCGGTAAGGTCTGAACATGGCGTTCATAGACAAGGACCTCGACGAACTCGTCGGCTACCTGCCCGCCCGCACCGAACCCGGCGACTTCGCGGCGTTCTGGTCCGACACCCTCGCCGCGGCCCGCTCACACCCCCTGGACGCCGCGTTCACCGCGCTGGAGAGCCCCCTGACGACCGTCGTCGTCGAGGACGCGACCTTCCGCGGATACGGCGGCCAGCCGATCAAGGGCTGGATGCTGCGCCCGGCCGCCGCCACCGGCCCGCTGCCGGCCATCGTCGAGTACGTCGGCTACGGCGGCGGCCGCGGCCTGCACTTCGAGCGCCTGCTGTGGGCCAGCGCCGGCTACGCGCACTTCGTCATGGACACCCGCGGGCAGGGCGCCGGCTGGTCGGTGGGTGAGACCCCTGACGACTTCGCCGACGGCAACGGACCGGCGTACCCGGGCGTGATGACCCGCGGCATCCTCGCCCCGGAGACGTACTACTACCGGCGGCTGTACACGGACGCGGTCCGCGCGGTCGAGGCCGCCCGCTCGCATCCGCACGTCGACGGCTCGCGGATCGTCGTGCACGGCGGCAGCCAGGGCGGCGGGCTCGCGCTCGCCGTCGCAGGGCTCGTAGGCGACCTGGCCGGGGTGCTCGCGGACGTGCCGTTCCTCCAGCACCTGCGCCACGCCACCGAGATCACCGACGGCTTCCCCTACAAGGAGATCGCCAACTTCTGCAAGGTGCACCGGGACAAGACCGAGCAGGTTTTCAGGACCCTGTCGTACTTCGACGGGCTCAACTTCGCCGTGCGGGCCGGCGCCCCGGCGCTGTACTCGGTCGCCCTGATGGACGAGATCTGCCCGCCGTCGACCGTGTTCGCCTCCTACAACCACTACGCCGGGCCGAAGGAGATCACGGTCTACCCGTACAACGGCCACGAGGGCGGCCAGGCACACCAGGTGCCCGCCGCCCTCTCCTTCGCCGCCGCCGTCACCAAATAGCGGCCGTACACCGGGTGTCGCGCGGGTGTCGCGCGGTGTAACGCAATCGCGTGGTGCTGACCCTCTTAGTCTGCGGAGTCGGCGGCCGGTGCGGCGGCCGCCGACTCGTCCAGTAACCAGCACCGCGCCGCATGGCCCGCGCCGCCGGCGCCTGCCCCGGGAACCGACCCCTTCACCGCGGGCAGGTCCGGCGGCCGGGTCGCGCAGACCGGCATCGCGAACGGACAGCGGCTGCGGAACCGGCAGCCCTGATCGAGCACTGATTCCCGGTGCTCGGCCGCGCGCGTGTCGCGCAGCGCGGCCCGCTGCGCCCGCGCCTCGGCCAGCGCGGCCCGACTCACCGTCGGATCGGGTGCGGCCGCGGCCAGCATCCGGGTGTAAGGGTGCGCGGGATGCAGGATCACCTGGTCGCTCGGCCCGCGTTCGACCACCTCGCCGCGGTACATCACCATGATCTGCGACGAGAAGTGCCGCGCGGTGGCCAGATCGTGCGTGACGTACAGCAGCGCCAGGTCGCGGTCCTGCTTGAGCCGGTCCAGCAGGTTGAGGATCTCCAGCCGGATCGAGACGTCGAGCATCGAGACCGGTTCGTCCGCCAGCAGCACCTTCGGGTCCGTCGCCAGGGCGCGCGCGATCGCCACCCGCTGGCGCTGCCCTCCGGACAGCTCGTGCGGGTGCTTGCGCGCCACGTCCTCGGCCGGGGTCAGGTTCACCGAGCGCAGCAGGTCGAGCACGGCGGCCTCCAGCTTCGGGCCGCGCCGGTGACCGCCGTGCAGCAGCAGCGGCCGGCGCAGATGGTGCGCGACCGTGTGCATCGGGTTGAGCGAGGCGAACGGGTCCTGGAAGACCAGTTGCATGGTCTTGTGATACGCCTTGCGTTTCGCCCGCCTGCCGCGCGGCAGGCCGCGCTCCACCCCGTCCGCGGCGTCGACACCGCGCAGCAGGATCTCGCCCGCGCTGGGCTTGACGAAGCGGCTCAGGGTACGTACCACCGTGGACTTCCCGCTGCCGCTCTCCCCGACCAGCGCGAGGGTCTGGCCGGGTTCCAGCGCGAAGGACAGAGCGTCCACCGCGCGGAAGCGGGAGCCGCCGCGCTGGCGGTAGTCGACGGTCAGATCGGTGACGGTCAGCGCGCTCATCGGCCGCCCTCGCTGGAGTAGTCGTCATGGGCAGGGTCATGCAGGTGGCAGGCGACCGGCCACCCTCCGGCGGGCGCGCGCAGCGGCGGGGTGATTTCGCGACAGGGTTCGAACACCGATTCGCAGCGCGGCGCGAAGGGACAGCCGACCAGCGCCTCGCGCAGGTCCGGCGGATTTCCCGGGATTCCGTGCATTTCGCGGCGCTGCCCGCGCAGGTCGGGGAACGAGCGCAGCAGGCCGCGGGTGTAAGGGTGCAGCGGCTCGGTGGCGACCTGTTCGGCCGGGGCGTACTCGACCACCTGTCCCGCGTACATCACGGCGAGCCGGTCGCTGATCTCCAGCAGCAGCGCCAGGTCGTGGGTGATGAAGACCACTGAGAAGCCCAGTTCGGCGCGCAGCCGCTCCACCTCGTCCAGGATCTCCCGCTGCACCAGCACGTCCAGTGCCGTGGTGGGCTCGTCCATCACCACGATCTCCGGTTCCAGGGCCAGCGCCATGGCGATCACCACGCGCTGGCGCATGCCGCCGGACAGCTCGTGCGGAAAGGAACGCAGCCGCCTGGGGTCAATGCCCACCATCTCCAGCAACTGCCCGGCGCGGGCGCGGCGCGCGGCCTTGTCCATGCCCGGCCGGTGCGTGCGGAAGATGTCGTCCATCTGGCTGCCGATGCCGGTGACCGGGTTCAGGGCGTTCATCGCGCTCTGGAAGACCATCGAGATCTTGTTCCAGCGAAACTCCCGCAGCCGGTCGCCGGAGAGGGCGGCCAGGTCGATCACTTCGCCGTCGCGGCCGTAGTACTCGACCACACCCGCTGTCATCCGGGCCGGCGGCCGCAGCATCCGGGTCAGCGCGTATGCGAAGGTTGACTTACCGCAGCCGCTCTCCCCCACGATGCCGAGCACCTCGCCGCGCCGCAGTTCCAGCGACACCTCGCGCACGGCCCTGGTCGGGCGGCTGCCGGCGTATTCGACGCTTACGTTGCTCGCGCGCAGGACGAGATCCGTGCCCAGGCCGCTGGAGTCGTCGCGCGTCTCGGTTCCGGTGCTGGGGATCACTGGCCGGTCTCCGTTCCGTCTGCGCGCGCGGCGCGCCGGGCGCGCGGCTCGCGGTACACGCGCAACCTGGGATTGAGCAGTTCGTCGAGCCCGAAGTTGATCAGCGCCAGACCCGCGCCGAGCAGCGCGATGCACAGGCCGGGCGGGGCGAACCACCACCAGTCTCCCGAGGAGAGCGCCTGGGCGTTCTGCGCGAAGTACAGGGTGTTGCCCCAGGTCAGCAGGTCAGGACTTTGCAGTCCGAGGAAGGCGAGGCCCGCCTGCGCGAGGATCGCGAAGATCATCGCGAACAGGTACTGCGAGACGATGATGGGCAGCTCGTTCGGCATGATCTCCACCAGCACGATGCGCCAGACCGGTTCGCCGAGCGCCTTGGACGCGAGCACGTAGTCCCGGTTGCGGATCGAGAGCGTCTGCCCGCGCAGCACCCGCGCGGAGGCCGCCCAACTGGTCAGCGCGATCACGAAGACGGTCGGCAGCAGGCCGGTGTTCTTCACGAACGCGGCGACCACGATGACCAGCGGCAGCGTCGGGATCACCAGTGCCACGTTGGACAGCAGCGCGAGCGCCTCGTCCACCCAGCCGCCCGCGTAGCCGCCGCCGATCCCGATCACGACGGACACCACGGTGGCGATCAGGCCGGCCGCCGCGCCGATCTCCAGGGTGGCCCGGGCGCCCACCACGGTCTGCGCGAACACGTCCTGGCCGATGTCGGTGGTGCCGAACCAGTGCGCGGCCGAGGGCCCGGCGTGCTGGACCGTGCCGACCAGGTTCGGGTTGCCGAAGAACAGCGGCCCGACGACGCCGAGCAGGACGAAGAACCCGACGATGCAGAGCCCCGCGATCAGGCGGCGGGAGCGCAGCGCGGTGCGCAGTACGCCGGAGCCGCGCACCGCGGCCTCGGCGGGGGCTTCCACCAACTGTGTGGTGACGGTGGCCGGCACCTCAGGCCTCCTTCGTGCGCGGGTCGATGAAGCCGTACAGGAGGTCCACCAGCAGGTTCGCGCCGAGCACGGCGAAGCTGATGGCCAGGAAGATCCCCTGCATCAGCGGGTAGTCCTGGTTCTGCACCGCGGCGAACAGCAGGTTGCCGACGCCCGGGTAGTTGAAGACCTGCTCCATCACGATCTGTCCGGTCACCACGAAGCCGATGGACACGGCGAAGCCCGACACGCTGGGCAGGACGGCGTTGCGCGCGGCGTACTTCGCCATCACCCGCAGCGGGGTCAGGCCCTTGGCCTCGGCCGCGACGACGTAGTCCTCGGCCAGCGTCGCGACCATCATGTTGCGCATGCCCAACAGCCAGCCGCCGACGGAGGCGACGATCAGCGTGATCGCGGGCAGCAGCGAGTGCTGGATCGCGGAGGAGATGAAGGCACCGTTCCAGCCGACGTCCAGCGCCGGATCGAAGCCGCCCTGTGCCGGGAAGATCTGCCAGGTGTTCGCGAAGAGGTAGACCAGCAGCAGCGCCAGCCAGAAGTACGGCACCGCGGTCAGCAGCGTCGTGGCCGGCACGATCGCGTCGAGCCTGCTGCCTCGCTTCCAGCCGGTGACCGTGCCCAGTGCGATGCCGAGGGCGAAACTGAGCAGCGTGGCGATGCCGACCAGGATCAGGGTCCAGAAGACCGCCTGGCGCACCAGGTCGATCACCGGTGTGGGGAAGACCGTGATGGACAGCCCGAAGCGAAGATGCGCCAGGGAGTTGAGATACTGACCGTACTGGCCGGCCAGGCTGCCGGAGCCGAGGCCGAGCAGCCTGCGCAGCTGGTCCGCCTCGCCCAGGGGGACGGTGCCGGTCTGTTGCTGCTTGCTGATGATCACGGCGACCGGGTCGCCGGGGATCAGCCGGGGGAGGAAGAAGTTCAGGGTGATCGCGATCCAGGCGGCCACCAGGTAGAAGCCGAGTTTCCGGCCGATGTAGCGCAGGCGCACGCCCCGCCTCCTCACGTCTTAGAGGGTTCTCAGTGCGTCGCGGCCCGCAAGCGGGGCGGCGGACGGGTGTCCCGGAACGCTGCGTGCCCTCGATGCCGGACGTTCCGGGACACGCGGCGCGGCTCGACCGCCGCTGCCGCCGCCGCGGCTCAACGGACCCGTGGTCCGCTCAGCTGGCCGGGGCGATGTGCAGAGCCACCCAGCCCTCGTCCGGCTGGAGCCAGATCGGCGGGGCGGCGTACGGGTTGTCCGTCGTCGGGTAGTCCTTGACGTGGTTGCCGTTGAACTCGATCTCGTCCTGCGCCGCGAACAGCGGGATGGTCGGCACGTCCTGGAGCACCAGGTGCTCGATCCGGTAGTAGTCCTGTTTCTGCTTGTTCGCGTCCTGCGTCGCGGAGACGTCCGCGAGCAGTGAGTCGACCTGCGGGTCGTCGAAGCGGCCGTAGTCGCCGAACTGGTCCACCTGGCCGATCGGTGGGGCCACCGAGCCGTTGAGCAGCTGGTTGTAGTACTGGTACGGATCGGAGGTGTAGCCGAAGTTGTCGATCAGCAGTTGGAAGTCGCCGTTGTTCTGGTCCTGGATGAAGGACGCGTACGCCTCGGCCTGCACGTTCAGCTTGATCCCGGCCGCGGCCAGCTCCTGCTCCGCGATCTGCAGCACGCTGGTGTAGTCGGACCAGCCGGTCACCTGCTTGACGGTGATCTCCAGCGGCTTTCCCGACTTGTCGTTGAACATGCCGTTGGAGCCGAGGGCGTAGCCGGCGGACTGCAGGGTCTGCTTGGCGCCCGCGGGGTCGGCCTTGCCGAACTTCTGGTCTGCCAGGCTCGGGTCCAGGATACTGTTGAAGTTCGGCGTCAGCAGGTCCATCGGGTTGGTCGGCGGGGCGTAGCCGTTGTATACGGACTGGCTGATGAACTCCCGGTCCAGCGCCTGGCTGATCGCCTGGCGCACCGCCTTGTCCGCGGTCGGGCCCTGCTTGTAGTTCGGGACCAGATAGGTCACCGACAGCGGGATGTCCTCGACGGCGTACTTCGCGTTCTTCGACAGGAAGTTCTTCTTGATGTCCGGGACGAAGCCGCCGCCCCAGTCGATCTCGCCGGACTCGATGGCCTGGTCCGCGGTGCTGTTGCCGGTGAAGGTCAGGAAGCGGATGGTCTTGGCCTTGGGCATGTCCGGCATGTAATAGTGCGGATTCGCGGTCAGCTCCATGACCTGGCTGTTGACCTTGCCGACCGTCCAGGCTCCGGTGCCCACCGGCTTGGCGTCGGCGAAGGTCTTCTTGTCCGAGACGCCGGACCAGATGTGCTGGGGCAGGATCAGGGTCTTGCCGGCTATGTACACCAGTTGCTGGTAGGCGGGCTTGGTGAAGCTGACCGTCACGGAGCCGTCGGCGTTGGCCACCGCGTTCTTGATCGGCAGGCCCTTGGTGTTGAGCGCGGGCTCCTGCACGTCCAGGTTGAAGGTGTAGGCGACGTCCGCCGCACTGAAGGGCTTGCCGTCGTTCCAGGTGACGCCGCTGCGCAGCTTGAAGGTGATCGCCGTGCCGTCGGAGTTCCAACTGTAGGACTGCGCCAGCCACGGCTGCACATCACCGGCTCGCGCCGTGTTGAAGAACATCAACGGCTCGTAGATCATACCGTTGGCGCCGGGCTGCACCGTGGGCGAGAAGGGGTTGAAGTTCGCCACGAACGGCGAGGTGGAACCGGTCGTCACGGTGATCAGGCCATGCGGGCCGGAGCCGGAGCCGGACTTCGAGCCGGAGCCCGAGCCGCTGCCGCAGGCCGCCGCGGCGACCATCACAGGGACCAGGACCAGGGCGGATGCCGCGCGCCATCTAGTTCTCATCGTTGAGCCTCACTTCGCTACGCCAGGAGTGCTTGTGCGGATGTCACAACCCAGGCGGGTACTGCTGCCACCGGTTCGCAGCATTGCCGAGTGCTCACGGATGCTGGCACTGAACCGGTTAAGCGTCAAGAGTGCGGCACGCCGCCGGCGGAAAAGCCCGGCGACCGGGCTGCGGGCCGGCGACGAGGCGGCAGGATATGTCAATTCCCTGACCTATAGTGTCAGCCCCTCCGGCCCGGCGGGCGTCGCACCCCGCTGCGGGCCCGGATCGGCCGATCAGTGCTCCCGGCCACGTCGCGGAAACCTTCACGGGCGAGGCGGTCGCGGGACGCTCGGCGCGCTGCCGGAACCATCGCTGCGCTGATCCGCGCGCACGTCCGCGGCATGGGCGGCCGACCGTGACAGAGCCGTGCGTCAGGCCCGAGATGGAGCGAGAGGCCGCCCGCTGTCAGCTTCGCGGCGGCGCGGCGGTGGATGCGCGCGGCTCGAGCACCGCGGGCGGCTCGCCGCGGGAGCCCGGGGCGCCGCCGGCCGCGAGTTCCAGCAGCCGCTGCGCCGCGTGCGCGCCGTACGCGACCACGTCCCGGCGCAGCGCGGTGATGGCCGGGTGGACCAGCTGGCACAGCACCGAATCGTCCCAGGACACCACGGACAGCTGCCCGGGCACGTCCACCCCGGCACGCTGGGCGGCGCCGAGCCCGGAGACCGCCATCAGGTCGTTGTCGTAGACGATCGCGGTCGGCGGCGCCGGCTCGGCCAGCAGCGCGGTGGTCGCGTCGGCGCCGCCCTGCGCGGTGTAGTCCGCCGTGACGCACCGCGCCTCGACGCCCACCTGGGTCACCGCCTGCATGAACGCGCCGGTGCGGATCCGCGTGTGCCAGAGGTCTGTCATGCCGGTCACCCGGGCGATTCGGCGATGGCCGAGCCCGACCAGGTGCTGGACGGCGAGCCGCGCCGCGGTCTCGTCATCGGTCCACACCGCCGACAGGCCGCCCGAGCCCTCCGGCGCGCCGACCACCACCGTGGGCAGGGCCAGGTCACGCAGCACCCCGATGCGCGGGTCGTCGATGCGCAGGTCGACCATGAAGACCCCGTCCACCCTGCGCTGTCCCCACCAGGTGCGGTAAAGCTCGATCTCCGCCTTGCGGTCCTCGGCCACCGTGAACAGCAACGCGGTGTGGCCGGCCGCCAGCTCGCCCTGGATCCCGGCGATAAGCTGCATGAAGAACGGCTCCGCGCCCAGCGTGCCGGCCGGCCGGTCGATAACCAGGCCGAAGGCCCCGGCCCGGCCGTCCGACAGGGCGCGCGCGGCGCTGTTGGGCTGCCAGCCGATCTCCCGGGCGATCTCCAGGATCCGCTGCCGGGTGGACGGAGAGACCCCCGGCTGGTTGTTGAGCGCGAAGGAGACCGCCGCCTTGGTAACACCGGCCCGCTGGGCGATGTCCGCGATCGTGGGCCGCTTCACCTCGTGAGACCTCCAGTACCCAGTGCCTGCCCGGCGCTTCGAGCCGGCCAACCCCGACCTCGCTGGGCAGTCTACGACCCGTCCACACGCCGGACGCCCGTACGGGCTCTTGCGCGCCGGGCGGTTTTGCGATCCACTAAACCGGTATAGCACCTTACGGCGCGGCGTCGAGGCCCGTTGCCGCTCGAACCGCGCCCCGAAAGTCCCGCCCGTGAAAGGTCGTGACCCGCATGCAACGTCCCTCCCTCCGGTTGCCCGGCGAACCCGGATCCAGTCCCGCGCCGTGGATCGGCGCGAACTTCTGGTCCCGCCGCGGCGGGCCGCTGATGTGGCGTCGGTTCGACGCGGACACGGTCCGCGCCGAGCTGCGGGTGCTGCGCGAGCACGGGCTGACCTTCACCCGCTCGTTCTTCTACTGGCCGGATTTCATGCCGGAACCGAACACGCTCGACCAGGAGTGCTGCGCGCGCTACGAGGAATTCCTCGACCTGCACACCGAGCTGGGCATGTACACCATTCCCACCCTGATCGTCGGGCACATGTCCGGGGAGAACTGGGACCCTGCCTGGCGCGGCGGGCGCGACCTCTACGGCGACGTGTGGATGGTCGCGCAGCAGGCCTGGTTCGGCGGCCAGATGGCGCGCCGCTACGCCGCGCACCCCGCCGTGGCCGGCTGGCTGGTGAGCAACGAGATGCCGATCTACGGCGGCCCGGGGGCGCGCGAGCAGGTCGCCTCGTGGGCGCAGCTGATCATCGACGCGGTGCGCGCGGGCGGCGGCAGCCAGCCGATCTCGCTCGGCGACGGGGCCTGGGGGCTGGAGATCACCGGGCTGGACAATGGTTTCCGGCTGCGGGACATCGCGCGGCTGTGCGACTTCATCGGCCCGCACAGCTATCCGATGGGCGACGATCCGGTGCGCCAGCACTACACGGCCGCCTGGATCTGCGAACTGTCCGGTTCCTTCGGCCGCCCGGTGATCCTGGAGGAGTTCGGCCTGACCTCCGATTTCGCCTCGGACGCCAACGGCGCGCACTACTACCGGCAGGCGCTGCACAACTCGCTGCTGGCCGGCGCCACCGGTTGGGGTGCCTGGAACAACACCGACTTCGACGGCCTCGAAGATCAGGACCCGTATCGGCACCATCCCTTCGAGCTGCACTTCGGCCTGACCGACGCCGCGGGCAGGCCCAAGCCGCAGCTGGCCGAGCTGCGCGCGTTCGCCGACGTGCTCGCCCGGGTCGACTTCCCCCGGCTGCGCCGCACTGCGGCCGACACCGCGATGGTGGTCAGCTCGTTCCTGGACACCGAACACCCGTTCACCGAGCCGGAGAAGGACGGACCGCACGTCTTCGACACGCTGCGCCAGGCGTACGTCTCGGCGCGGCTGGCCGACCTGCCGGTGGCGCTCGCCCGCGAGAGCGACGGGATCGGCTCCGACGCGAAGCTGTACCTGGTGCCCTCGACCAAGCACCTGCTCTCGCCGACCTGGTACCAGCTGGAGGACCTGGCGCGCGGCGGGGCGACCGTGTACGTGTCCTACTCCGCCGGGGCGCACTTCAACCAGCGCGGTCCCTGGCACGCCGCGATGAACAAGATGTTCGGGTTCGAGCACCAGCTGATGTACGGGCTCGTGGACCCGGTCTCGCAGGACGAGTTCGAATTCGAGTTCGTCCGGCCGTTCGGTCCGCTCGGCGAGGGCTCGCGGCTGCGTTTCCGCACGGGCGGCAACGAGCACAGCCGGGCGATGCTCCCGGTGCGGCCGACCGAGGCCGAGGTGCTGGCGGTGGACGGCCAGGGCCGCCCGGCGCTGCTGTCGCGGCGGGTCGGCGCGGGCGCGATGGTGTTCTGCACCTACGGGATCGAGCACATGGCCGCGAGCCTGCCGCGGGTCAATCCCGAGCCGACCCGGGACCTGTACGAAGCGCTGGCCGAATTCGCGGGCGTCACCAGGGCGGTCACGGCGGACGATCCGCGGGTCGCAGTGGACGTGCTCGTGCACGAAGACGGCACCCGCTACGTGTGGTTCGTCAGCCAGGCCGCCGAGGAACTGACCGTGAAGCCCGTGGTGCGCGACGGCGGAAAGCTGGCCGAGGACACCGTGTCGCTGCCGCCGTTCGGAGTACGGGTGCTCAAGCTCGAAGGCTGACAAGTCGCCGGGCGAAGGGCACTGAGAGGCCGCTGCGCGCGCGACGCCGAAAGGCCGCTGCGCGGCACAGCGCCGGAGAAGTCCGCTGCGCGGCCCCGGGGAGAAGGGGTCGCGCAGCGGATTCAGGCGCACTGCTCCGGGAGCGTCCTACGGGAGCGTGGTGATGTGCGCCTTGTAGGCCGCGCCGAAGTTCGTCGGCGTGCCGGTGTAGTCGGTGATCAGGGTCGGGCCGCTGGAGCAGCCGCCGCTCCAGTTGTCCCAGGTCCAGGCCAGATAGCCGGTGCCCTGCGAGTCCAGCCAGGACATCAGCGGATTGATGAAGCTGCCGGAGCAGTCGTTCTCCCCGATCTCGCCCGCGATGACCGGGACCTTCGCGATGACCGGGGCGACCTGGCTGGTCCAGCAGGACTGCGGGGCGCAGGTGTTGAAGTTGTAGTCGTGCCAGGAGGCCACCAGGTTGTTGTCCGGGTCGGTGGGCTCGTAGCTCAGCCACTGGGTCAGGTCGTTGGAGTACTCCTCGCCGCCGAGCATGATGACGTTGCTCGCACCGGTGGAGCGCACCGCGTTGACCATGCTCTGCATCCCGGCGACCTGGTAGCCGATGCCGTTGCAGGTGCCGCCGTTCTTCCAGCACTGCCAGCCGCTGGTGGTGTCACCGGTGGCGCGGGAGGCGTAGGGCTCGTTGAAGAGGTCGAAGATGACCGCGTTGTCGCCCTTGAACGTGCTGGCGACGGACGTCCAGAACGGGATCGCCTGCGCGGCGTCCGGCATCGGCTTCTGGCAGGTGGCCTGCGCCGAGGAACAGCCGGAGGAGTTGCCGGTGTAGGTGCCGTCGGTCCAGTGCAGGTCGAGGATCGCCACCAGGCCGTTGGAGTTGAGCAGGTTGACGAAGGACTTGACCGCGTTGATGTAGTTCGAGCCGGCGTACGCGGAGTTCACATACGACTCGCCGTTCCAGCAGGCCTCGTTGAGCGGGACCCGCACGGCGTTGGCGTTCCAGCTCTTGATCGCGGACACCGAGGCCTGGTCGGCCGGGCCGTCCCAGATCCCGTAACCCTGTACGCACTCGTACTCGCCGCCGGCCCGGTTCACCCCGTGCGGCGTCCAGGCGGCGCCGCCCGAGGTGAGGATCTTGTTTCCGGAGACGTGCAGCTGCGGGGCCGCGCCGCCGCCCGAGCTGCCGGTCGGCGAGGCCGAGGGCGAGGGTGAGGACGACGGGGACGAGGACGGGGACGCGCTGGGCGAGGCGGACTTCGACGGGCTCGGCGTGGGCGAGGCCGACGGGCTGCCGGCCGGGCCGCCGTTGCACGTCACGCCGTTGAGGGTGAACGCGGTGGGCACCGGGTTGCTGCCGGTCCAGGCGCCGTTGAAGCCGAGCTGCAGCGACCCTCCGGTCGAGATCCCGGCGTTCCAGCTCATGTTGGTGACGGTGACGTTGGCGCCGACCTGCGACCACGTGCCGTTCCAGCCCTGAGTCACGCTCTGCCCGGAGGCGGGGAACGAGAAACCGAACGTCCAGCCGTTGATGGCCGCGCCGTTGTTGACGACGGTGATACTCGCGCCGAAGCCGCCGGGCCACTGACTGCTGACCGTGTACGTGACCGCACACGCTGGGGTCGCGGCCGAGGCCGCCGTCGAGGTGAGCGCGACGATCCCGGCTCCCGCGGCGAGCACGACGGCGCCGGTGCCGGCGAGAGCGGCGCGCAACCGTGGAGAACGGGACCGGTGGTGGAGCGTATCCATGCAGAAACCTCCGTGGGCAGGATGAGCGCACGCCTTCGTCGCGCTCGCCAGCACGGTAGGGCCCGGGACTTAACCGTTCAAGCGGGCCTGAAACTTGCACACCGGTGCAAACCCGGCACCGCGGCGCGCTGCTGCGCCGCGGTGCCGTGACCAGGGTCGATCATCTGGCCGTAGCGCTACTCACCTTCACCGGGTGCAGCAGGCCCGGCAGCGGCCACGTGGCGCCTCTGATCGACACGGTCGCGGTACCCCCGCTCGTCGCCAGCGCCAGCGCGCCGGTGGCGATGCCGAGCACCTTGGGCGTGAAGACGACCTGTATGGTCACCGATCCGCCGGCCGGGATCAGCGTGCCGATCGCGGGCACCGCGGGCGCGCTCAGCTCCCCGGTCGGAACGGTCACCCCGGTGACCACCACGGGCACCAGGCTGCTGTTGCTGAACGTCACGGTCTTGATCACGGAGAAGCTCACCGGCGTGCCGGCGAAGGACACCGTGGCCGGGCTCGGCGCGGGCGCCGCGGCGACCGCCGCGGCCGGCGAGCTCGCGATCGCGATGCCGCTGACGGCGTGCACGTCGGTCTCCATGCCGCTGCCCGCGGTGAACCCCGCGTAGGCGCTCGCCGGAATCAGTCCGGCCGCCGGCGTGTAGCTCAGCAGCCTCGCCGCGTCCACGTACACGGTGATCACGCCGCCGAGCACCGTCACCGCGACCTTGTGGGTGCCGGTGCGCAGCGGGGCCGGGACCGGTGCCGTGGCCAGGTAGGTCATCGCGCCCGAACCGCTGCCCGTCCCGGTCGCGATCGCAACGTAGTTGGCCGAGTTGGCTTGAGCGTTCTGATACGTGTCCAGCACCACGCCGATGCCGCTGAGCCCGCCCAGGCCCAGGCCGCCGCCCGCGCCGCCGAGCGAGGTCGGCGCGTCCTTGGTCGCGTCGATCAGCGAGAAGGTCAGCCCGTCCGCGCCGGTGCCTCCGCTCAGCTGCGCGGTGAACGACGCCGCCAGATCGGCGGTGCCGACCGGCGATGTGTTGAAGGCGGAGCCGGCCACGAACTGCGCGGTGGCGGGGGTCAGCTGGATCGTCCCGGTCGAGCCGTCGACGGTTGCCACGCCGTTGGCCTGCCAGCCGGTCGGCACGACCGACAGGGTGGCGACCGCGGTGCCGTTGATCGGCAGGTACTCGGCGCCCTGGCCGTCGTCGCTGGTCATCTCGTACTGCGCGCTCTCGGCGCCGAGTGCGGTCGGGGTGAAGGTGACCGACTGGACGTACGTCTGATCCGGGCCGATCACCTGCCCCTCGGGCAGCGGGGAGGCGGAGGTGAAGTCCGAGTCGGGCGCCTTGGCCTTGGTGACGGTGACCGGGATGTTGCCGGTGTTGGTGATGGTGAAGCTCTGCGTCGCGGTGGAACCGAGCGGCACCGAGCCGAAGTTCAGCGGCCACGGCGAGACCACCAGGTTGCCCTGGCCGACGATCGCGTTGCCGGTCAGCGAGATCGTCAGGACGCGCGCGGAGGCGTCCGGCTCGGTCGAGGTCACCGTGATCGAGTCCGTATTCGTCCCGGTGGCCGTCGGGGCGTACGTGGCCGAGGCGACGAACGAGCCGCCGGCCGGGATGACCGTGCCGATCGCGGGCAGTCCGGTGACCGAGTAAGGCGCGGCCGGCGTGGTCACCGCGCTGATCGTCTCGGTGGTCGTGCCCGTGTTGGTGACCTGGATGTTCTGCGTCTTGCTCAGGCTCACCGGCTGGTCGGGGAAGACGGCGTTGGGCGGACTGGCGCCGAGTCCCGGCTGGGTGCCGTAACCGGAGGCGGTGAAGGAGACCTTGCCGGCGCTCGTGTTCAAGGTCACCGTGCCGCTGATGGTGCCGGGGCCGCCGGGCGCGAAGGACACCGGGATCTGGTAGGTGTCGCCGCCGTTCATCGCGTGCGGCAGGTCCGGGGCTGCGGCCGTGAACGGCGAGGTGGCCGTGACCGCGGTCACGCTCAGCGCCGTCGACGCCGTGACGGTCAGCGTCGCGGAGCCGGTCGTGCCGACCTGCACGTCGCCGAACGAGACCGGCGAGCCGGTCAGCGGGGCGCTGGACGGGCGTCCGAAGGCGAGGACCTTGCCGTCGCGGGTTCCGACGTACACGCGGCCGCCGCTGGTGGCCGGGGTGACGAACTTCACTGCGGTACCGATCGGCGCGGACCACAGTTCGGCCAGCGTGCCGCTGCCGTCCGGCTCCGCGCTGTACGCGCGCAGCTCGGCGTTCGCCCCGGTCGGGCCGGAGGACCACACGGCCCAGACCACGGCGGTGCCCGGGGTGGTGCCGTCGGAGGTCACCACCGGCGAGCCGGAGGTGTAGTTGAAGCTGCCGGCGCTGGTGCCGGCCGGTGTCAGGGCCGGAATCCCGGAACCGCTGACCGCGACCTTGAACGCGCGCAGCGGGCCGCCGTTGCCGATCAGGTAAACGTAGCCGCCGTCGCCGCCGTAGAAGGCGGGATGGCCCCACTGCCCCTGGTACGGGCCGACCATCCCGAGGACCGCGTCGGTACCGCCGGCGCCCTGGCCGCGGCCGCCGAGGTTGTCCCGGTCGAGCAGGAACAGCCGGCCGTCCTTGCCCATCTGCACCATCAGGTGCGGGTGCGCGGCGGTGCCGAAGCCGTCCGGCAGGGCCAGCGGGCCGCCGGCGCCGAAGTCGGTGTCGTTGGCGTCCATGGTCGGCGCGTTCGAGGGGCTGAAGAAGTCGCTCGGCGCCAGCGAACCGTCCGCGTTCACGTGCAGCCGCACCACCGACTCGGCCAGGTTCCCGGGCGGGGTGCCGCCCGGCCCGATCGCGGGGGACACGCCGTTGCCGGTGGCGAAGAGGATCTGCCCGGAGCCGTCGGAGACCAGGCCGCCGCCGCCGGCCCAGATGCCGCCTCCCTTGTTTCCGGTGCCGGTCTCGTCCGACCACAGCGCGGTCTGCTTGCCCGCCGTGGAGACGCCCGCGATGTAGCCGCGGAAATCGGATCCGAAGTCGCAGTGGGAGCCGAAGGCCGCGTACACCACGCCGTCCATCAACAGCAGGCCCGGCCGCTGGCCCTCGTAGGCCGGGTCGAAGGTGGCCGCCGGGTCGTTCGAGGGGTGGCCGCCGATGAGCACCGGGAAGCCTGACTTCTCCGTGCCCGCGTTCGGGTCGACCGCGTGCATGTAGTAGTTCGGGTGCATCGCGTCGGTGCCGTTGTCGACCTTCGAGACCAGATAGACGTACCCGGTCGCGTTGTCGTAGACGGGGGCCGAGGTGATGCCCAGGTTCGGGGTCAGGTCGGAGCAGCCGATCGTCACGGCGGGCCAGTACGGGCCGAAGTCGTCGGTCCACAGGATGGCGCCGGTCGACTTGTCGAGCCCGTACACCTTGTCGTTCTCGGTGGCTGCTATCAGGGTGCTGCCGACGACGAGCGGCTGCGCGTACACCTGCCCGTCGAGCGTGGCGGCGAACTGCTGGCCGAAGTCGGAGGACGCGACGGACGCCGGGTCGAGCGCGCTCTCGCTCTGGTCCCAGCCGGTGCGCAGGGCGTCCTGCGAGATGGTCAGTTCGTCACCGTGCGCCGGGAAGGCGACGTACGCGGTCGCTGATATCAGACCCGCGACGATCAAACCCATGAAGGCTGCACGTGGATGCCCACGCACGAGGTTCACCGGTCCCCCCTCTGAAGAGCTCTCCCACGCCGGCTCCGGGAAGCTCACGGCGTATCGCAGGGAAGGCTACGGCCTTTGGTACCCACCGGTTGCGCGGGAGATGTAACCGTGACCAAATCAGGACGGCGGATTTGCCGATATGCGCGGGTGAGACACGGCTCGCACCTTTTCCGTCACACCGCCCGGCAGGCCGGCGGTGTCAGGAGATCGGCGTCACGCCGGCGGGCACCTGCCCCTTCGGCGTCTGCTCGACCAGGTGGCCCCACCACGCCATCCGGGACGAGTCGATATACATGGGCGTACATGTGGTGAGTGTGATGTACCTGCCCGGTTTGGTGTATCCCGAGCCGACCGGGATCGGGGCGACCGCGCCGACATCGTTGATCGGCACCGACGCGGCTTCCCGGTCGAGCCGGTATACGAACCAGCCGTACGCGGTCTGCACATACACCGGGTCGCCGGGGCGCAGCCGGTCCAGGTCGCGGAAGATCATGCCGTGACCGTCGCGGTGACCGGCCAGGGCGAAGTTGCCCGAGGCATCCCACGGCAGCGCCGAGGCGGGCTGCGTGTAGTGGCCGACCGCTCCGGTGTTCAGTACCCGGGTGCGGTCCACCGTCTGCATGATCAGTGCTCGCCAGTCCGCGCCGAAGGCGGGGATGTACAGGAAGCCGAAGCTCTGTCCGTCGGCGATCGCGTCGCTCGGCTGGACGGCCGCGGCGCGCGGGGTCGTGGACCAGGTGTGCAGCAGCGCGGTGGAGTTGCGCCGCGTCTCCTGACCCGCGGTGATGTTGCTCCACCACAGCTCGTAGACCGCGTAGAGGGCGATGACCAGGCCGAGGGTGATCAGCACCTCGCCGAGCCCGCCGAGCGCGCGGGCCCAGCGGCCGAGCACGACGGCGCAGGTGGAGGGAGCAGTGTCGTAGAGGTCGTATCCGCCGCCTGGATCGTAGACGTCCACACCGGTTTCCCGGGCCTCGACCATTCGGGCGTGACGTGCCCCCGCGGCGTTCTCGGACACGCCCGCTCCTTCCGCTGCGCTCCCGGTGCGGCGATACTACCGTTTTCACCGGAAAGAAGAGGGCAGATCACGCATCAGTGTGATCTGCCCTCTTATCCTCTTGCCAGTCATCACATGACTGTTCGAGTCCGTCCGCGCTCAGCGGGAGCGGCGTCCTCGCCTCGATGCGGTACGCAGGCCGAGGCCCGTGAGCAGCGCGGCACCGGCCGCCGCCAGCGCCAGTCCTTCCTCGGTGCCGGTGCTCGCCAGCTGACCGGGCGGGATGGTCGGGGTGCCGGGCGGCTTCATCATGGTCGGCGAGTTGCTCTGCGAGTTGCTCGGCGGGTAGCTGGGTGAGGTCGAGGCGGGGCTGCTGGGCGAACTCGACGGCGAACCGCACCCGCACGGCGAACCCGATGGCGAAGCGCTCGGCGAACTCGACGGCGATCCACATTCCCCGCACGGCGAACCCGACGGCGAGCTGCTCGGCGTGTCGCCGGGCGACGCGCTCGACGAGGCGGATGGCGTACCGCCCGGGGTGCCGCTCGGGGTGCCGCTCGGCGTCGCTGCCGGGGTACCGCCCGGGGTGATGGCCGGCGGCGCGTCATCACACACGGAGCCGTTGACGCCGTTTCCGATCCCGACCGCGTCGACCTGGTCGCCGCACACGTAGACCGGCAAGGAGATCGGCAGCTGCGTCAGATTGCCCGACGCGGTTCCGCCCGAGTTCGACGAAGCGCCGACGGCGCTCGCCCCGCCGGCGCCGCCGCCGCAGGTGCTGCCGCCGACCTGGTCGCCCATCGCGACTGCGGCGACCTGATTGCCGCACACGTTCACCGGAATGTAGACCGGAATCTGCAGAGTGTTGCCGGACAGAACCCCACCGGAATGATCGCTCGCCGCAGCCGCACTCGCACCACCCGAACCGCCGGCCGCACCACAAGTACCACCGCCGACCGTGTCACCCACCGCGATGCCGGCGACCTGATTGCCGCACACGTTCACCGGGATATCGACCGGAATCTGCAGAGTGTTGCCGGACAGGACGCCGCCCGAGTCGCTCACGGTGCTGCTCGCCGAAGCGCCCGGCGCGGGGTCCGTGGCTGCACCGAAACCGACAGCCGCTTCGGCCGGGGCGTAACCCGTGCCGGTCAGCAGCAGCCCGCCTGTCGCGACCGTGAAAGCCAGGCTGCGCTTGGCCATGTCGTACATGAAGAACCTCTTGTGATCAGTCGAGGAGAAGGCGGCGGGAAAGGGCGCCGCCTTCCCCTCGAAACGGCTCAGCAAGCCTCAGGTCACGCGCGCTACGGTCTAACGGGTGAATGCTGATATGAGCGGATCACGTGACATGGTCCGCACAAGCCCGCCGCATGGCACTGCCACACCCACGGCCCGAACACCCACGGCCCATCCGAAAAGTATGGTGTGACGCGGGTATGTCGGTGCCGTCTGGAAGAGTCGGCGGCATGCCGACTCCGCTCCCCCTGCCCGCCCGCGTCAGCCTCGTCACCCTCGGGGTGGCCGACCTCGCCCGCGCGACGTCGTTCTATCGAGCCCTGGGATGGCCGCTCGTGGAGAACGCGGGAGACGGGGTGAGTTTCGTGCGCACGGGCGGCGCGCTGCTCTCGCTCTTCCCGTACCGCGATCTGGCCCACGACGCGGGCGTCCCGGCGGACGGGGAAGGGTTCCGGCACGTCGCCCTCGCGATCAATGTCGAGTCCGCACAGGCCGTGGACCGCGGGCTGGCCGCCGCGGTCGCCGCGGGCGCGACGCCGGTGAAACCGGGACAGCAGACCTTCTGGGGCGGCTACAGCGGCTACTTCGCCGATCCGGACGGCCACCTGTGGGAGGTGGCGCACAACCCGTTCTGGCCGCTGGACGCCGCCGGCCTGCCGGTCATCCCGGAATCCTGACCGCGCCGCTCAACTGCCGCGCCGTTCACGCACCCGCCTGAGCGCGGCGGGCCAGGCGCGCATCGCGCTTCTCCTCGAAACGCCGCGCGGCGGCGTCGAGAGCGTCGAGCACCCCGGACAGCTCCTCGCGGGCGCGCTCGCCCCGCGGGCCGAGGTCGGTGCGCTCAAGCGCCCTGACATGGCGCAGCACCGGGATCAGCACCTCGTCGTGGTGGATGCGCAGGTTGTAGATCCCGGCCAGCGCGATCTGAACCGACTTGCGCGTGTAGTTCTCGACGGTCGCGCCGGGCATCTCGAAACGCTTGACCACATCCAGTACCGCCTCCATCACCGTGTCCGGAGCCGCGTCGAAGGCCGCGGAAAGCAGGTTGCGGTAGAAGACCATGTGCAGGTTCTCGTCGGCGGCGACCCGGGCGAGCAGCTGTTCGCAGAGCGGATCGCCGCTGTAGTTCCCGGTGTTGCGGTGCGAGATCCGGGTCGCCAGCTCCTGGAACGAGACGTACGCCACCGAGTTGACCAGCTGGCGCGAGTTCATGGAGACATAGCCGGTGGACATGTGGTTCATCCGGGCGCGCTCCAGGGCGACCGGGTCGACCGCGCGCGTGGTCAGCAGGTAGTCGCGGATCGCCGTGCCGTGCCGCCCCTCCTCCGCGGTCCAGCGGTGCACCCACGAGCCCCACGCGCCGTCGCGCCCGAACAGCAGCGCGATCTCGTGGTGGTAGCTGGGCAGGTTGTCCTCGGTCAACAGGTTGAGGATGAGCGAGGTGCGCGCGGTCTCGTCCAGCTTCGACTGCCCCGGCTCCCAGGCCTCGCCGCCGAGCGGACCGTCGAAGTCGCGCCCCTGGCTCCAGGGCACGTAGGCGTGCGGGAACCACTCCTTGGCCACGGAGAGGTGCCGGTTGAGGTTGGCCTCGACGACGGGTTCGAGTTCGTAGAGCAGCGCGGTCTGGTCCGCCTGGCCGGCGGCGGTGCGCGAGTCGGTGGACAGGGACACAGCTGGCTCCTGATGCATGGTGGTCGGCGCGAACGCGGCCGACCGCGTGGGCCAACCTACGATCACGTAAGTTACGCTAACGTAGCTTATGCGGCTGAGAATGCAAGCGACGACCCCGTCGGGCTTGCCGCAGCCGGCGACCCGGCGTGTTGAACAGGGGCTGTGCAACCGCTCTCACGAGTTTTGTTGCGCGAGTTGACAAATAACGTGATCTCAGCCACCCTCGTAGTCGAGGGTGGACTCCGGGGGAGCGCATCGCGCGCCCAGGAGCCCAGGCCCCGAACCGCCCGGCCCCTGAGCCGAGCCGGTCCGGAGCGCTGAATTGAATAGACATCGCCGCATCGCCGCACCGATGCGGCGATGGTCATTTCACGGGCGATCGGCCATCCGGGTGAGGCGCCCCCGCCCCTTCCCGCCGAGCCGGTGCTGCCTTACGCTCGGCGCATGCCGACCAAGCCCGCCACGCACGACGCCGAACGTCCGCGCGTCCTCACCCGCTCGACGGTGCTGCCCGCCTTGGGCATCGGCCTGATCGCGGCGTTCCTCGCGGGCCAGGAGCATGCCGCGTTCCCGGTCGGCGTCATCGTCGGCCTCGTCGTGGCAGGCACCGTCATCGGCATGATCGCGTTCAAACGCGCCTTCTACGGCGACTGATCGGGGCCCGGCGGGCCCGGCACTGTCAACCGCCTAAACTGGTCGCGGACAAAGCCCGCCGAGCGAGGTAGCCCGACCAGTGAACCTACCGTCACGGTGCCGCACGAACCGGCCCGCCCCGATGAACTGCGTTTCATGAACGCGGCCGTCATCGCGACCACCTTCGGTGTCGTCTTCCTCGCCGAACTGCCCGACAAGACCGCGTTGGCCAGCCTCGTGCTGGCGACCAAGTACCGCGCCCGGGACGTGTTCCTCGGCGCCAGCAGCGGGTTCGCCGTCCAGGTCGTCATCGCGCTGGCCGCCGGGAAGCTGCTTTCCCTGTTGCCGCACCGGGTCCTGGAAGCCGTCGTGGCCGGGCTGTTCCTGCTCGGCGCGGTCCTGATCTACCGGCACGCCGACCAGGAGGAGGAAGATCAGCGCGAGGCGCAGGAGGCCGCCGAGGCCGCCGGCCCCGTCAGCGGAAACGGCAACGGCACGCGGCGCGCGATCCTCACCAGTTTCACCGTGATCACGGTCGCGGAGTTCGGCGACCTGACCCAGATCGTCACCGCGAACCTTGCCGCGAAGTACGACTGGCTGCAGGTCGGCATCGGCGCGCTCGTGGCGCTGTGGACGGTCGCCGCGCTCGCGATCCTCGGCGGCCAGGCGCTGCTGCGCGTCGTCTCACTCAGGCTGATCACCCGGATCGCCGCGCTGGCCATGGCGTCACTCGCGGTGGTGTCGCTGATCGCGGCGATCCGCGGCTAGTGTCCCGCGGCTAGTGCATGGCTAGAGCTGAGCGCTGCGCCCTAACCGATGGTGTTCAGCAGTCCGGAAGGGATCGCGGCGTCCTGGTTCACCGCGCCGAACAACCGCTTCGCCTTCGTCGAATCCCACAGCACGGTCGAGCCGATACCCGAGACCTGGTAACCCTCGTTCTTGATCGGCACGGTGCCGACCACGCCCTTCCCGCCGGTGATCGGGCGCACCTTGCGGGCCATGCCCACCAGGTCGGACAGGCCCGAACCGTTGTCCACCGCGACCGAGCCGAGCGCCGAGTCCAGGAACGGGTACAGGGTGAACGGATTGAACTCGACGCCCGGCCGCAGCGCCGATTTGGCCAGCGCGGCCACGAATTTCTGCTGGTTCGCCATCCGGCTGATGTCGGAGTTGGCCAGCGAGTAGCGGGTGCGGATCAGCGCGAGCGACTGGGTGCCGTCGAGGGTCTGGCAGCCGGCCGGCAGGTCCGCACCCGAATGGCTGTCCTTGACCGGCGCGTCCAGGCACAGGTTCACGCCGCCGACGGCGTTGACCACGTTCACCACGCCGAGGAAACCGATCTCCAGGTAGTGGTTCACTCGCACTCCGGTGGCCGTTTCCACGGTCTTGGCCAACAGCGGCGCGCCGCCGAGGTCGTAAGCGGCGTTGATCTTGTTCCTGCTCGCGCCGTGGCTCTTGCCGGAGGAGTCCGTGTAGGCCGGGATCGTGACGTACGAGTCCCGCGGGATCGAGATCAGCTCGGGGGCGCCGGAACCGTAGTGCAGCAGCATGATCGTGTCGGTGCGCTGGCCCTGGTCCGAACCCACGTGTAGCTGGCTCTTCTGCGCCGCAGTCAGGTTCGAACGACTGTCCGAACCCACGACCAGCCAGTTCGTGCCCGCGCCCGGGGCCGGACGGCCGTCGTAGTCGGACAGCGCGGCAACCTTCGTCAGCTTGGCCGAGGCCCACAGCCAGGTACCGACCGCGCTGCCGAGCACGACCAGCAGGAGCGCCAGCAGCACGAGCACGACGGTGCGGCCGCGGCGGCGCCGCCGCCCGCCCGCGCGCCCGGCCTTCGGCGGCCGCGCGCTTTTCCCGCCCCGCCCATAGGTCGAGACGGACGGACCCAGCGGATCGCGCGCCGGGCCGTCCGCTGTGGCCTGTCCGGGGTCGAACTCCGGCCGCCGTGCGCCGGCTCCGTAGTACCGGTCTGAACCGTCACCGCTCACCGTGCCACCGTACGACAACCCACACGGCCGCAGGCCGCTGCCGCGCTCGGTTCGGCACTTTCGTGCAGAACTGTCGAGATTCCGCGACACGCCCGTCGATCGGTAACCGGGCGAAACGGATGTTCCGACGCCACCTTCTCAAGCCCGCTAAGCCCGCGCGACGACCGTGCCGTCCGCGGCCGCCAGGAACACCGCGCCGACGCTCAGGTCCCGCGCCGGCGCGAGATCGGCCTCGGCCAGCGTTCCCGACTCGGACACGATCGCGGCGGCCTCAAGGCGCTCGGCGCCGGAACCGACCGCCGTCGCCACCGCCGCTTGAAGCGCGGACAGCTTGAGCGAAGGCAGCGCCACAGTGACAGCCACGTACGTGCGGCCGGTGGCGTCCCGCACGGCCGCGCCTTCCGGGGCCCGGTTGCGGGCACGCGCGGAACGGGCCAGCGTGATGATCTTCGCATCCTCGGGGTCGAGTTCGGCGGCTGCGGCGGACGGCTCGGCGGTCATCGGATCCTCAGACTAGTAAGGCGGTACCTGTCAGGCAGTACCCGTCAGGCGGTATCTGGTTCGTCGGCTCGGTTCGTCGGCACAGCTCGGTTCGTATCGCCCGATGCACACGGGCACGCGCGGCACCGCGATCAGGAGGCTGCGACGCCTTGGCCGGCCGGGGGCCCCTCGTCCTGCTGACCTTTCGATCGCGCATCAGTGCCCTGCCCGCCCTGTCCACCCTGCTCGCCGGTGTCGCGCGCGCCGGTGCCGCCGGACGCCGTCTCGGCACCTTCGTCCTGCGAGCGCGCAACCGCCTGTACCAGGACCGTTCCGATCCTGCGGCGGCGCCCCTCGGTGGACTCGGCGGTGAAGGTCAATCCGTCGATGCGGACCGTGGCTCCGGGAATCGGCACCTTGCCGAGCCGTTTGCCCAGCAGACCGCCGACCGTCTCGACGTCCTCGTCCTCCAGGTCGCGGTGGAACAGTTCGCCGAGCTCGTCCAGGCCCAGCCGCGCCGAGACCCGGGCCCCGCGGTCCAGATCGCCCGGCTCGGCCAACCATTCCACCAGCGCCCTGCCCTGGTCGTACTCGTCGGCGATCTCTCCGACGATCTCCTCCAGGATGTCCTCGATGGTGACCAGCCCCGCCGTGCCGCCGTACTCGTCGATCACGATCGCCAGGTGGATGCGCTGCGCCTGCATGTCCCGCAGCAGTTCGTCGGCGTGCTTGGAGTCGGGCACGTAGGTGGGCGCCCGCATCACACTCTCCACCGGCTCGTCCATCGCGTCGCCGTCCTCGCCGGACTCATGCATCCGGCGCACCAGGTCCTTGAGATACACGATGCCGACCACGTCGTCGGCGTCCTGCCCGGTCACCGGAATCCGGGAGAAGCCGCTGCGCAGCGCCAGGCTCAACGCCTGCCGCAGGGTCTTGCCGCGCTCGATGAACAGCATGTCCGTGCGCGGGACCATGACCTCCTTGACCAGCGTGTCGCCGAGCTCGAAGACGGAGTGCACCATGCGCCGCTCGGCGGCCTCGATCTCGCTGTTCTGCTCCGCGATGTCGACCAGCGCGCGCAACTCCGCCTCGGTGGCGAACGGCCCCTCCCGGAAGCCCTTACCCGGAGTCAGCGCGTTGCCGAGCACGATCAGCGCCTGCGGCAGCGGGCCGAGAATGCGCCCGAGCGGCAGCAGCACGGCCGCCCCGGCCACCGCGATCCGCGGCGCATGCTGACGACCCAGCGTGCGCGGCGTGACGCCGATCGCGACATAGGAGACCACGGCCATGATCGCGACCGACAGCGCCCCGGTGCCGAAGGTCAGGCCCCAGCGGTGCGCGCACACCATGGTGACCATCACCGCCGCGGCCATCTCGCCGACCACTCGGATCAGCAGCACCAGGTTGACGTACCTGGCCGGGTCCGCGGTCAGCCTGACCAGTCGCGCCGCGCCCGGCTCACCCCGGTCGAGCAGTTCCGCCGCGCGCACCCGGGAGATGCGCGCGAGTGCTGCCTCCACGCCCGCGGCCAGCCCCGCGACCAGCACCGAGACCGCCGCGCCGACCAGGAGCCACGCTATCGTCGCGGTCACGGCTCAGCGCCCGCGCCGCTCGTCGGCGCCGCGTTTGCGCCAGCGGTCCAGCAGTTCCTGCTGGAGTCCGAACATCTCGGCCTTCTCGTCCGGCTCGCCGTGGTCGTAACCGAGCAGGTGCAGGATGCCGTGCGTGGTGAGCAGATGCAGTTCGTCCGCCATCGAATGGCCGGCCGCCTCGCCCTGCTTGGCGGCCACCTCCGGGCACAGCACCACGTCCCCGAGCAGCCCCGGGGACGGCTCGTTGTCGTCCTCGGCGCGCGAGGGGCGCAACTCGTCCATCGGGAAGGACAGCACGTCGGTCGGCCCCGGCTCGTCCATCCACTGGATGTGCAGCTGTTCCATCGCGGCGGTGTCGACCAGCAGGATCGACAGCTCGGCCAGCGGGTGGATTCCCATCTGGTCGAGCACGTGCCGGGCGAGCGCGACGATGGCCGCCTCGTCCACGGCCACACCCGACTCGTTGTTGATATCGATCGACATGGCGGGAATCATCCCACCGCGCGGGTGCGCGGTGCGGCGCGCCGCTGCGCCCGGTTCATCGGAGCGATGCCCGCCTGCTCGCGCTCCTGCCGGGCCGCGTCGTAGCGCCCGTAGGCGTCCACGATCTCGCCGACCAGCCGGTGACGCACCACGTCGGTGCTGGTCAGCCGGGAGAAGTGGATGTCTTCCACGCCCTCCAGGATGTCCTGGACCACGCGCAACCCGGAGTCGGTGCCACCGGGCAGGTCAACCTGCGTGACGTCGCCGGTGACGACCACCTTGGAGCCGAACCCGAGCCTGGTCAGGAACATCTTCATCTGCTCGGCGGAGGTGTTCTGCGCTTCGTCCAGGATGATGAACGCGTCGTTGAGCGTCCTGCCACGCATGTACGCGAGGGGAGCCACCTCGATCGTCCCGGCGGCCATCAGGCGCGGGATCGAGTCCGGGTCGATCATGTCGTGCAGCGCGTCGTAGAGCGGGCGCAGGTACGGGTCGATCTTCTCGTACAGGGTGCCGGGCAGGAAGCCGAGCCGCTCGCCCGCCTCGACCGCGGGCCGGGTCAGGATGATCCGGTTGACGTCCTTGGCCTGGAGCGCCTGCACGGCCTTGGCCATCGCGAGGTAGGTCTTGCCGGTGCCGGCCGGGCCGATGCCGAAGACGATCGTGTACTTGTCGATCGCGTCGACGTACCGCTTCTGGTTCACGGTCTTCGGCCGGATGGTGCGGCCCCGGTTGGACAGGATGTTCTGGGTCAGCACCTCGGCGGGCCGTTCGCCGGCCTCGCCGCTGCGGGCGGAGCGCAGGATCGCGATCGAGCGCTGCACCGCGTCCTCGGTCAGCGGCGCGCCGGTGCGCAGGACCAGCAGCATCTCGCTGAACAGCTGCTCGGCCAGCTCCACGTCCTCGCGCGGGCCGGACGCGGTGATCTCGTTGCCGCGGGCGTGCAGGTCGAGACCGGGCAACTGTTCCTCGATGACGCGCAGGATGCTGTCGCCGGTGCCCAGCACGGCCACCATGGGATGCGCCGCCGGGATCGTGATCTTCGTCTGGGCGAGGGTCGCGGCGGCCTCGGGCTCAGCGGAGGGCGAGGCGGGCGCGGCAGTCGCGGGTGCGCCCTTGCGGGTGCGCGCGCGGGATGGGGAAGCGGTACGTGACCGGTTCGGCTGCTCACTCATAGGCTGGCCGCAGGGGCCTTCGAATCATTCCTTCACTCGACGTCGACGATGGACGCTAACCATCGTATCGAGCACGAACGTCTGGTTCACTGCCCATTATTTCCCGGCCGGCCGCCGGCCCGCTCAGCCAAGGCCCGCGCGGCCGAAGTGCCCGAGTGCGTCGCCGCCGAGAACGTGCAGATGAACGTGGTAGACCGTCTGTCCCGCGGCGTCGCCGGTGTTGAACACGAAACGGTAGCCGGGCCGGATCTCGTTGTCCGCCAGCCCCTCCTGGCGGGCCACCTCGGCGCCCTCGGCGAGCAGCCGCGCGGCCAGGTCCGGATTCTCGGCGGCCAGTTGCGCGACGTCGCGGTAGCCGTGCCGCTTCGGGATCACCAGCACGTGGGTCGGCGCCTGCGGCGCGATGTCGCGGAACGCCAGGAAGTCGGCGCTGTCGCGCACCACTGTCGCGGAGATCTGCCCCGCCACGATCCGGCAGAACAGGCAGCTGTCGTCGTAGGCCGCTTCCACGCTTTTCATACCACCCTCAGAAACTGTCGCGGCGGAGCTCGATTCGCTCATTTCGGTGATCGCGATTCGTGCGAACGAGTCGATTCCGTACGGTCGCACTGATCTTAGAGGCTTTAGTGCGCCGGACGGTGTGTACCGTTTCCGGATCGCCACCATGATCGCAAGCGGGCATCGGATCCGGTCCCCGCGCCCAGGGAAAGCCACCCGCCCATGAATCGCTTCGCAGCGCACGTTGTCGTCACCGCCGCGCTCATCCTCACGCTCGCCGCGGCGCCGGCCGCGATGGCCGGGCCGACCGCCGCGGCGCCGGGGAGCCGGTCCGCCTCGACGGCCGCTCCCGAGGCTGCCGCGCTGGTCCCGATCCCGTGCCCGGATGCGCGCCAAGTCGGTGCGACGTCCTATGCGCGCCGGCACGGCCTGATCGCGTTCTCGGTGAAGCAGTTCTACTCGCCCACCTGCCACAGCGTGTACGCCTACGCATACCCATGGCTCCAGTTCCGGGAGCTCAAGCAGCGCTACGGCGTGGGTTTGGCGGTCTTCGACGCCGCCCACGACGCGATCAACGGCGCGCGCAGCTTCGTCGCGGCCGCGGGCGACCGGGGCTTCTGGTCGGCGCCGTACGTGCCGCCTGCCGGGGCCTGCACGCAGGGCCTGGTGCACATCTTCTTCACCGACACCGAGACGGACACCCTCACCCGCGAGCACTGCTGGTAGTGCGCGCCGACCAGTGGTCTACGCCGACTCCTATGCCGGCTGGTTCTGTGTTAACTGGTGCTGTGCTGACTGGTGCTGTGCTGACTGGTTCTGCGCCGACCAGCGGCCGCTGCGCGCGAGCAGCACTGCGACGGCGGCGGCCCCGGCCGTCGAGGTGCGTAGAACGGTCGGCCCCATGCGGTAGGCAGCCGCGCCCGCCTCGCCGAAGACGCGCAGCTCATCCGGGGAGATCCCGCCCTCGGGCCCGACGACCAGTACGATGTCGCCCGTCCGGGTGGGCTCGAGATCGGCCAGAGAGGATCGCGCGTCTTCGTGCAGCACGGCCGCCAGGCTCGCGCCGGCCAGCAGCTCGACCACCCGCGCGGTGCTCGCCGGTTCAGTCACCTCGGGCCACCAGACCCGGCGGGACTGCTTGCCCGCCTCCGCGGCGGTCGAGCGCCACTTGGCCAGCGCCTTCTCGCCCCGCTCGGCGCGCCACTGCACGATCGAACGGGACGCCGGCCACGGCACGATCACATCCACGCCGAGCTCGGTCATCAGCTCGACCGCCAGCTCGCCGCGCTCCCCCTTCGCCAGTGCCTGCACGACGGTGATGCGCGGCTGGGGACCGGGCAGGCTGCGCTGCTCCAGCACTTCCAGGTCGAGTGCCGGATCACCGGGTCCACCGGCCGCGCGCACCACGCACTCGGCCAGCCGTCCGGCGCCGTCGGTCAGATCGACCCGCTCGCCGGGGCGCAGCCTGCGCACCAGCGCGGCGTGGCGCCCCTCCGGGCCGTCGAGCCGGATCGCCGCGCCGGACAGTCTGGCCGTCTCGACGCGGAACACGGGAACAGTCGTCATCGAGAGCTCGCGATCCGCTCGTCGTCCGGTTTCTCGCGGTCAGCCGTTGTTGATCGCGTCCTTGAGCCGGGAGAACAGGCCCTGCTTGCCCGGGGCGAAGGTGCCCGAGGGACGTTCCTCGCCACGCAGCCGGGCGAGCTTGCGCATCAGCTCCTCCTGCTCCGCGTCGAGGTTCTTCGGAGTCTGCACCTCCACGTGCACCACCAGGTCTCCCCGGCTCGTGCCGCGCAGGTGCTGGATGCCGCGGGCACGCAGGGTGATCGCCTGACCGGACTGGGTTCCGGGCCGGATGTCCAGGTCCACCGAGCCGTCCAGGGTCTCCAGCGGGATCTTCGTGCCCAGCGACGCCGCCGTCATCGGCATGGTGACCGTGCAGTGCAGGTCGTCGCCGCGGCGCTGGAAGATCGGGTGCGGCTCCTCGACGATCTCGATGTACAGGTCGCCGGCCGGGCCCGCGCCCGGCCCGACCTCGCCCTCCCCGGCCAGCTGGATCCGGGTGCCGTTGTCCACGCCCGGCGGGATCTTCACCGTCAGGGTCCTGCGAGTACGCACCCGCCCGTCGCCCGCGCACTCGACGCAGGGCGTGGGCACGACCGTGCCATAGCCCTGGCACTGCGGGCACGGCCGCGAGGTCATCACCTGGCCCAGGAACGACCGGGTGACCTGGGAGACCTCGCCGCGCCCGCGGCACATGTCGCAGGTGACCGGCGAGGTGCCCGGCGCCGCGCCGTCGCCGGCGCACGTCGGGCAGACCACGGCCGTGTCGACCTGGATGTCGCGCTGCGCGCCGAAGGCCGCCTCGCTCAGGTCTATCTCGACCCGGATCAGCGCGTCCTGGCCCCGGCGCACCCGGGAGCGCGGCCCGCGCGAGGCCCCGCCGCCGAAGAACGCGTCCATGATGTCGCTGAACGCGAACCCGGCGCCGAAGCCGCCCGGCCCGCCCGGCGAGGCGGAGGCGCGGGTCGGGTCGCCGCCCAGGTCGTAGACCTGGCGCTTCTGCGCGTCGGAGAGGACCTCGTACGCCAGTCCGATCTCCTTGAACCGCTCCTGGGTCTCTGGATCCGGGTTGACGTCCGGATGCAGTTCGCGGGCGAGACGGCGGTACGCCTTCTTGATCTCCTCCTGGGTGGCGTCACGCCGTACCCCCAGGACCGCGTAGTAGTCGGTCGCCACGTGTGTAAACTCCAGCCGGATCGGACACTGCCTGCGTTATGCGTCTGTGCCTGTTGTAGTGCTCTGTTTACCAGTTTCCTTGACCGCTGAACGCCGGGGACGAGCGTCGTGACGCGAAGCGGCCGATCAGGCTACGCCTGATCAAGGATCCTCCCCACGTAACGTGCAACGGCCGACACCGCCCCCATAGTGCCCGGATAATCCATCCGCGTCGGGCCGAGCACCCCGAGTTGCGCGACCGTGTCACCGTCGCGGCCATAACCGCTGGTGACGACGGAGGTGGACGAAAGACCCTCATACCCTGTCTCATGCCCGATACGCACCGTGAGCGTGGACGGCCCGGTCGTCTCGCCGAGCAGCTTGAGCAGCACCATCTGCTCCTCCAGCGCTTCGAGCACCGGACCGATGGTGTCGGGGAAGTCCTGGCGGAACCGGGCGAGGTTGGCGGTGCCGCCGAGCACGACCCGCTCCTCGCGCTGCTCCACGATGACCTCCAGCAGCGCGGCGACCAGCGCGTCCACGGCCGGGCGGTCCTCGTGCACGAACTGCTCCGCGAAGTCCTCCACCCGGCCCGGTACGTCGGCCAGCCGGTGCCCGACGATCAGCGCGTTGAGCCGGGCGCGCAGGTCGGCCAGGGTCGACTCGCCCAGCGGGATCGTCTCCACGAAGCGCTGCTCGACCCGGCCGGTGTCGGTGATCAGCACCAGCATGACACGGCTCGGCGTGATCGCGACCAGTTCGACGTGCCGCACCGCGGAGCGCGACAGCGACGGGTATTGCACGACCGCGACCTGCCGTGTGATCTGCGCGAGCAGCCGCACCGTCCGGTAGACCACGTCGTCCAGGTCGACGGCGCCGCCGAGGAAGGCGTGGATCGCGTTGCGTTCCGCGGAAGAGAGCGGCTTGACGCTGGAGAGGCGGTCCACGAACAGGCGGTATCCCTTGTCCGTGGGCACGCGGCCGGCGCTGGTGTGGGGCTGGTGGATGTAGCCGTCCTCCTCCAGCGCGGCCATGTCGTTGCGTATGGTCGCCGGAGAGACTCCCAGGTTGTGCCGTTCCACCAGGGCCTTCGAGCCGACCGGCTCCTGGGTGGAGACGTAGTCCTGCACGATCGCGCGCAGCACTTCCAGGCGCCTGCGGTCCAGTCGAGCGTCCTCGCCCCTGGAATCGCCCGGCCATGTCTCGCCCGGCCTGGGCTCCTCGCGCACGTCCACCACCTCCCGCTCCTGTAGCGGCCTGATCACCGAGCGCTCCTGGCACTCAATGACCGCGAGTGCCAATGGCGGCTAGTACAGTGTACGGCGCGGCACCGGGCTCAGTCTTCAAGCAGGGGCTGCCGATCTGCCGCCCGGGGCCGGCCGCACGCTAGCCTCGACCGGGTGAACCCAGGATTCGGTCCCGGCGGCCGTGACCCGCGGGCCCGGCATTACGGGCCGCACGATCTGTCTGCGCCCGCACGCACCGCGCTTCCACAGGTCGAGGCGGCGGCCGAGCTGGTGGTCGAGGAGGTGACCACCGGCTTCTGCGGCGCGGTGGTGCGGGTCGAGAAGACGCCCGGCGGGTTCACCGTCACGTTGGAGGACCGTTTCCGCAAGCACCGGGTCTTCCCGCTCGGCCCGGGTTTCCTGGTGGACGGCGAGCCGGTCGTGTTGGTGCGGCCCCGGCCGAAGGCCGGGCAGGCGGGCCAGGAGCGCACGGCGTCCGGTTCCCGGGCGGTGGCCGGGTTGCGGGCGCGGGTGGCGCGCGAGGGCCGCATCTACGTCGAGGGCAAGCATGACGCGGAACTGGTCGAACGGGTCTGGGGCGACGATCTGCGCGTCGAAGGCGTCGTGGTCGAGCTGCTCGACGGCGTGGACTTCCTGCCGGGCATCATCGAGGAGTTCCGGCCCGGTGCCGGCCGGCGGCTCGGCGTGCTGGTGGACCACATGGTCGCCGGCTCGAAGGAGACCCGGATCGCGCGCGAGGCGCAGGAGGGCCGCGAAGAGAGCGTTCTGGTGCTCGGCCACCCTTACGTGGACATCTGGCAGGCCGTGAAACCTGCCGTGCTCGGCTTCGAGGCGTGGCCGAGGGTGCCTCGCACCGAGGAGTGGAAACGAGGGGTCTGCGAGCGCCTGCGCCGCAAGGACCCGTCCTGGCCGCTCGACCCGCGGCGGGCGTGGCCCCGCATCCTCGGCGCGGTGACCTCCTACAAGGACCTGGAGCCTACTCTGCTCGGCAGGGTCGAGGCGCTGATCGACTTCGTCACCGCGCCGTGACGGGCAAGGATCCCGCCGAGGTGATCGGGCGGCACATCGCGGCTTTCAACGCTGGCGACGTCGAGGCGTTGATCTCAGGCTTCACCGAGGACGCGGTCTGGGTCACCGGCACCACCATCGTGCGCGGGCGCGCCGAGCTGACTGAGCTCTTCGCCGCCGCCATCGCCGGCCTGCGGCCCACCCTCGTGGTGGTGCAAGTCATCACCGCGAACGACCGGGTCGCCTGCGAACTGACCGAGACACTGACCGCTTCGGACGGCCCGCACTCGTTCCGGATCGCGGGGTTCTACCGGCTGCGCGACGGCAGGATCGCCTCCGCCAGGATCTACCGCGAGGGCAGCGCCGAGATCGACTAGTCAGCGGAAAGGCGGGGAATGCCGCGGCGTTCGCGCTGCGCGGCGGCTCAGTCGGTGAAGTCGCGCACCAGGGCGTCCGCGAGCAGCCGGCCGCGCAGCGTCAGCACCGCGTGGCCGTCCGCGAACGGCAGGGGTTCCAGCAGCCGCTGCTGCATCGCGCGGCCGGCGGCAGCGCGGCCCTGCCGGGAAAGCAGCGCGAGGTCGAGGCCGTCGCTGAGCCGCAGTTCCAGCAGGATCCGCTCGACCCGCCGGTCCGCCGCGTTCAACAGCTCCCGGGCGTGCCCCGGCGAGCGGCCCTCGGCGACGCGCTGCGCGTAGGCCGCCGGGTGCTTGACGTTCCACCAGCGCGTACCTGACACGTGGCTGTGCGCGCCGGGCCCGATGCCCCACCAGTCGGCGCCGCTCCAATACAGCAGGTTGTGGCGACAACGCGCGTCCTCGGACACCGCCCAGTTGGAAACCTCGTACCAGCTGTAGCCCGCCGCGGTCAGCAACTCGTCCGCGATCGTGTAGCGGTCGGCGTGTACGTCCTCGTCGATGTCAGGCAGCTCGCCGCGCCTTATCCGGGCCGCGAGGCGCGTTCCCTCCTCGACGATGAGGGAGTAGGCGGAGACGTGGTCCGGATAGACGGCGATGACCGCCTCCAGCGAAGCGCGCCAGTCGTCGTCGGTCTCGCCCGGCGTGCCGTAGATCAAGTCCAGGTTGACCTGCTCGAATCCCGCGTCGTAGGCCCAGCGCACGCACTGCTCCGGCCGGCCGCTCGTATGCCCGCGCTCCAGGACCTCGAGCACGTGCCTGCGCGCCGACTGCATGCCGAAGGAGATCCGGTTGAAACCGCCCTCGGCGAGTTCCACCAGGTACTTCTCGTCCACCGACTCCGGGTTCGCCTCCGTGGTGATCTCGGCCGCCGCGTCGAGCCCGAACTCGTCGCGGATCGCCTTGAGGATCGCCTTGAGCTCGCGCGCGGGCAGCAGCGTCGGCGTGCCGCCGCCGAAGAACACCGTCTCCACCGGCACGTAGCGGTCCCCGAGCACCCGCCGCGCCATCCGGATCTCCGCGATCGCGTTCTGTGCGTAAGACGCCTGGGACGCGCCGCCGCCGAGCTCCTTCGCCGTGTAGGTGTTGAAATCGCAGTAACCGCAGCGCGTCGCGCAGTACGGCACGTGCACGTAGAAGCCGAACGACCGCTCGCCGAACGCGGCGGCCGACGCCGCGGGCAGGGCGCCGTCGCCGGGAACCGGGATTCCGTCGGGTGCGGCTGAAGGCATGAGGCTATTGTCCGCCCTCGACCGGATCTACTTCTTCTTGGCGTCGGTCGGCGCGTCGGAGTCGGTGGACAGCGCGGCGATGAAGGCTTCCTGGGGCACCTCGACGCGGCCGACCATCTTCATCCGCTTCTTGCCCTCCTTCTGCTTCTCCAGCAGCTTGCGCTTGCGGGTGATGTCGCCGCCGTAGCACTTGGCGAGCACGTCCTTGCGCATCGCGCGCACCGTCTCGCGGGCGATCACGCGGGCGCCGATCGCGGCCTGGATCGGCACCTCGAACTGCTGACGCGGGATCAGCTCCTTGAGCCGCTCGGCCATCTTCACGCCGTAGTTGTAGGCCCGGTCCTTGTGCACGATCGAGGAGAACGCGTCCACCTTCTCGCCGTGCAGCAGGATGTCCACCTTCACCAGTTCGGCCTGCTGCTCGCCGGTCGCCTCGTAGTCGAGCGAGGCGTAGCCGCGGGTCTTGGACTTGAGCGCGTCGAAGAAGTCGAAGATGATCTCGCCGAGCGGCAGCGTGTAGCGCAACTCGACCCGGTCCTCGGACAGGTAGTCCATGCCGAGCAGGTTGCCGCGCCGGGACTGGCACAGTTCCATGATCGCGCCGATGTAGTCGGAGGGGGACAGCACGGTCGCGCGCACCATCGGCTCGTACACCTCGGCGATCTTGCCGTCCGAGGGGAACTCGCTCGGGTTGGTGACCGTGTACTCCTGGCCGTTCTCCATCACGACGCGGTACACCACGTTCGGCGCGGTGGCGATCAGGTCCAGATTGAACTCGCGCTCCAGCCGCTCCCGGATGATCTCCAGGTGCAGCAGGCCGAGGAACCCGACGCGGAAGCCGAAGCCCAGCGCGGCCGAGGTCTCCGGCTCGTAGACCAGCGCGGCGTCGTTGAGGCGCAGCTTGTCCAGCGCTTCGCGCAGGTCCGGGTAGTCCGAGCCGTCGATCGGGTAGAGCCCGGAGAACACCATCGGCTTGGGCTCCTTGTAGCCGCCCAGCGCGGTGGTGGCGCCCTTGTTCTGGGCGGTGATCGTGTCGCCGACCTTGGACTGGCGCACGTCCTTGACGCCGGTGATCAGATAACCCACCTCGCCGGCGCCGAGGCCGTCGGCGGGCGTCGGCTCGGGCGAGATGACGCCGATCTCCAGCAGTTCGTGCGTCGCGCCGGTCGACATCATCAGGATGCGTTCACGCTTGGACAGGTGACCGTCGACGACACGGACGTAGGTGACCACGCCGCGGTAGGAGTCGTAGACCGAGTCGAAGATCATCGCGCGGGCCTTGGTGCCGGGATCGCCGACCGGGGCCGGGATCGTGCGCACCACGTGGTCCAGCAGTTCGGGCACGCCCTGCCCGGTCTTGCCGGAGACCTTCAGCACCTCCTCGGGTGCGCAGCCGATCAGGCGCGCGAGCTCCGCGGCGTACTTCTCCGGCTGCGCGGCGGGCAGGTCGATCTTGTTGAGCACCGGGATGATCGTCAGATCGTTCTCAAGCGCCATGTACAGGTTCGCCAGGGTCTGCGCCTCGATTCCCTGCGCCGCGTCCACCAGCAGGATCGCGCCCTCACAAGCGGCCAGCGAGCGGGAGACCTCGTAGGTGAAGTCCACGTGCCCGGGCGTGTCGATCAGGTTGAGGATGTGCGTCGTGCTTCCCACCCGCCAGGGCAGCCGGACCGCCTGCGACTTGATGGTGATGCCGCGCTCGCGCTCGATGTCCATCCGGTCGAGGTACTGCGCGCGCATCTGCCGCTCGTCGACCACGCCCGTCAGCTGCAACATGCGGTCGGCCAAGGTGGATTTGCCATGGTCGATGTGCGCGATGATGCAGAAGTTCCGGATCAGCGCGGGGTCCGTGCGGGACGGCTGCGGCACGTTGGGCGGAAGCGAGGGCAACGAAGTAATTCCATTCGACTGGTGGGAACCGGCTCCATGGTCCCACGGACGCGGCCCGCGCAGCGACGGCGTCCCGGCGAAGTGCCAGCGGACGGCATGAGGGCCGTGCCATGCTGGAGCGCCGCGAAGCGGTGATCTCCCGCCCGGCCGCTCGTCCCGATCGCCGGAAGGCGCCTGAATGGTCCGGTTCGGCATCGGCGCGGCGCACTGCGTCAATCTCCTGACCGATTGAGCGCGGTTTCGGGGCAGCGCGCGACGGCTGCTAAAGTGGCCAGTCGCGTGGCCTGCGGACCGCGTTCACGACAAAGGTCCGCAGCAGCGCGGCGTTGCACAGCGTCCCCCTGGGACGCGCGGGCCGTTGAGGCCCGCCGGTGGTCACACCTCCAAGACGCCGCGCGACCGCCGGAACCGAAACCGGGGTCCGCCGCGCTGTAACCACCACCAGGACACCGAAGAGGCTTTCGTGGCGAACATCAAGTCCCAGATCAAGCGGATCAAGACCAACGAGAAGGCGCGTCAGCGCAACCAGTCGATCAAGTCGTCACTCAAGACGGCGATCCGCAAGGCCCGCGAGGCGGTCGAGGCCGGCGACCAGGCCAAGGCCCAGGAGCTCACCCGAGCGGCCTCCCGCCAGCTGGACAAGGCGGTCTCCAAGGGCGTCATCCACGCCAACCAGGCCGCGAACAAGAAGTCCGCGCTGGCGAAGAAGGTCAACGACATGGCTGCCTGATCCAGGCCAGCACGTCGCGGCCCGGTCGGATTCACGTGAATCCGGCCGGGCCGCTGCTTCGGCTGATCATCGCCCGCCGGGTTCGCGCGGGAAGCGGACCCGCGAGAATGCCGTCAACGCTGCGCGCTGCGGGCGCCGGCGATCGCCACGACGCATTTCTCCAGCGCGTAAGCCGGATCCGCCGCCGCTCCCTTCACCGCCGCGTCGGCCGTGGCCACGGCGCGCAGGGCGACGCTCAAGCCGTCCGGGGTCCATCCCCGGGCCTGCCTGCGGATCTTGTCCACCCGCCAGGGCGGCATGCCGAGGTCGCGCGCGTTGGGTCCGGCGGCGGCCACCTTTCCGATCTGCCGCACCCCGGTGGCCAGCGCGCTGGTAATCAGCACCGAGGCGACGCCGGTGTCCAGCGCGAAGCGCAGCTGTTCCAGCGCCTCGCCGAGCCGGCCCTCCACCGCCAGATCCGCCACGGCGAAGCCGGAGACCTCCGCCTTTCCGCTGTAATAGCGGGCGACCACGGCCTCGTCGACCGTGCCCTCGGTGTCGGCGATCAGCTGATCGGCCGCCGCGGCGAGCTCGCGCAGGTCGGAACCGACCGCGTCCGCCACCGCCTGCGCGGCCTCCTCGCTGATCGCGCGCCGCTGCCGGCGGAACTCGGCGCGCAGGAACGTGATCCGTTCGGCCGGCTTGGTCAGCTTCGGGCAGTCCACCACGACCGGCTTGTGCTTGCGGACCGCGTCGAGCAGCGCCTTGCCTTTCACACCGCCCGGGTGCGTCAGCACCAGCACGATCTGCTCGGCCGGGTCGGCCAGGTACCGCTTGACCTCCTCGGCCTGGTCCGCGCCGAGGTCCTGGATCGCGCGCAGTACCACGACCTTGGCCTCGCCGAACAGGGACGGCGAGACCAGTTCGGCCAGCCCGCCCGGTTGCAGCGCGCCGGGCGCCAGATCGCAGATCTCGACGGAGGGGTCGGCCGCCCGGGCCGCGGCGACCACCTCGGCCACGGCCCGGTCGGCGAGCAGTTCCTCCGGCCCGCTGACCAGGGTCAGTGGCGCGGGCGCGGCGCCGCCGGCCGCCCTGGATCCGGCCATCGCGTTCAGCCCTGCGCCGCGGCGCGGTCCGCGCCGGCGGCCTCGCCGGCCGGCGAACCGGTGGCGGTCGCGATGACCCAGGCCAGCGTCAGCGCCTCTTCCCGCCACGCGTCGTAGCGCCCGGAGCGGCCGGCATGGCCCGCCTCCATCTCGGTTTTGAGCAGGAAGTCGCCGCCGGTCGCGGTGGCGCGCAGCCGCGCTATCCACTTGGCCGGCTCGTGGTAGTAGACCCGCGTGTCGTTGAGGCTCGTGGTGGCGAGGATTGAAGGGTACTGTTTCGCCTCCACGTTCTCGTAGGGGCTGTAGCCCTTCATGTACCGGTAGACCTGCGCCGATTCCAGCGGATTGCCCCACTCCTCCCACTCGATCACGGTCAGCGGCAGCGTCGGATCGAGGATCGTGTTGAGCGGGTCGACGAACGGCACCTCCGCCACGATTCCGCGGAACGCCTCGGGCGCCAGGTTCGCCACCGCGCCGACCAGCAGCCCGCCGGCCGAACCGCCGCGCGCGACCAGCCGGTCCACGCCGGTCCAGCCTTCCCGCGCCAGAGACCGGGCGCAGGCGACGAAGTCGGTGAAGGTGTTGCGCTTGGCCAGCAGTTTGCCGTCCTCGTACCAGGAGCGGCCCATCTCGCCGCCGCCGCGTACGTGCGCGATGGCGTACACGAATCCGCGGTCGAGCAACGAGAGGCGGGCAGCCGAGAAGTACGGGTCGCGCGAAATCTCGTAGGAGCCGTAACCGTAGAGCAGCGCGGGCGCGCTGCCGTCACGTTCGACACCCTTGCGGTGCACCACCGAGATCGGCACGCGCGTGCCGTCCTCCGCGGTGGCCCACACCCGGTGCTGCTCGTAGTCGGCCGGCTCATAGCCGCCGAGCACCGGCTGTCGCTTGAGCAGGTGCAGTGCGCCGGTGGCGATGTCGTAGTCGTAGACGGTCGAGGGCGTGACCATCGAGGTGTATCCGAGCCGCAGCCGGCTGGTCTCGAACTCGGGGTTCTCACCGATCCCGACGGTGTACACCGGCTCGTCGAACGCGATGGGCGTGCCCTGCGCGGACGGCCGACCGTCGGCGACGGGGTGGATGGCCAGCCCGGTGAGCCCGTCGCGGCGGTACTCCACCGCCAGGTGGCCCGCGAATGCCTCGGCCTCCAGCAGCCGGGTGTCCTGGCGGTGCGGGATCAGCGCGGTCCACTCGTCCGGAGCGTGCACCGAGGCGGTGGCCAGCTCGAAGTTGCTCTTGCCGTCCCGGTTGTGCAGCACGATCAGCAGGTCCTTGGAGCGGTCGCCGGGGTGCGCCCAGTGGTCGACCGAGTACTCGACCCCGTTCTGCCGGGCGACGACGAGCCGGAACTGCCCGGCCGGGTCGTCCGCGTCCAGGAGGTGCAGCTCGCTGGTGACCTTGGAACCGACCGAGATCAGCAGGTAACGCTCGCTGCGGGTCAGTCCGACGCCCACCCAGAAGCGCTCGTCGCTCTCCTCGTAGATGAGCACGTCCTGCTCGACCGGCGCGCCCACCGCGTGCCGATGCACCCGGTAAGGCCGCCACGCCTCGTCGACGGTCAGGTAGAACAGCGTGGACCCGTCGCGGGACCAGGCGGTGCCGTAGGAGGTGCCCGGGATCTCGTCGGGCAGAAGCCGCCCGGACTCCAGGTCCTTGATCCGCAGGGTGAAGCGCTCGTCGCCCGCGAAGTCCACCGAGTACGCCAGGCGCCGCCCGTCCGGGGAGACGTCGAAGGTGCCCAGGCTGAAGAAGCCGTGGCCCTCGGCCAGTTCGTTGCCGTCCAGCAGGACCTGCTCGCCCGGCAGCGCCGAACCGTCCGCGGGCAGCAGCGGCGGGGTGTCCCCGGCTGCGCGCAGCCGGCAATGGATGGCGTACTGCTTGCCCTCCTCGGTCCGGGCGTAGTACCACCAGTCGCCCTTGCGGCCGGGCACCGACAGGTCTGTCTCCTGGGTGCGGCCCTTGATCTCCTGGAAGATCCGCTCGCGCAGCCCGGCCAGCCCGGCCAGGCGCTGCTCGGTGTACGCGTTCTCGGCCTCGAGGTACGCGATGACCTCCTTGTTCTCCTTGTCGGCGAGCCAGAAGTAGGGATCGTCCACGGTGTCGCCGTGATGGACACGCTGGTGCGCAATGGTCTTCGCGACTGGGGGCTGCATGGTTACCGATCCTACGGTCTCGGTCGGACGCCGGCCCCTGGTCATCGCGACCGGAGGCGGTGCGCCCGAACTGCTGATCGTGGCTATGGCCGTAGCTGCCGCTGTATTCGCGCGCATGGCGGTGGCTGCGGCGACCGTGCGGCGCGTCGCCCGGCCGCGCGTCGCCGGACGCGCCGGCCAGGTCGCCGGGCACGCCGTCGCCGTGCTGAGCCGTGACCGCGATCTGGCCGCTGTTCGGCACCTCGCCGATGACCACGTCGCCGTCCTGGTCGGTGCGGTATACCCGCGCTCCGTCGGCTCCAGCGAAGCGCAGCGCACGCGCTGACGGGTGCCCGTACGGGTTTCCGCGCCCCACCGAGACCACCGCGACGCTCGCGCCGACCGCCGCGTCGAAACCTACGGCCTGATTCGCCGAGCCGTGGTGTGGCACCTTGAGCACCTCGGCGCGCAGGTCGCCGCGGTGGCTTCCGGTCAGCAGCAGTTGCTGGACCGGAGTCTCGATGTCGCCGGTCAGCAACGCGGTCAGCGGCGCGGCCGAGCCTGCCGGGTCCGCGGCGACGGACACGGCCAGCACGATCGAGGAGTTGTTCGGGCCGGAACCCTCTCCGCTGCGCTCGTCCTGGTCCGCGGCCGGAGCCTCGACCGCGGGCAGTTCCCGCGGATCCGGCCACAGCGCGTGCCACGCGACCCTGCCGAGGCTGCCGCGTTCGAACGGCCGCACCTGGCGCACCGGGACGCCCGCCGCGGCCGCCTCGTCGCGCACCCGCCTGGCTCCGGCGGCCGGATCCTCGACGAGCGTCGTCTCGATCGCGCCGACCGCCCGCCCGGCGAGCAGGCCGGCCAGGCCGCCGATGTGGTCCTCGTGAAAGTGGGTGAGCACGACCAGAGCGAGGCGCGTGATGCCGAAACGGCGCAGGCAGGCGTCCTCGCGCTCGGGCTGTGGCCCGGTGTCCACGGCGATCGCGGTCGAGGGTCCGGTGTGCAGCAGAAGCGCATCGCCCTGGCCGACGTCGCACACGACCATGGCCCAGTCGCGCGGCGGCCACGCGGGCGCCACGGCCAGCCGCACCACGGCCACGGCTCCCGTGATCAGCACACCGATGAGGGTCAGCACGCCCAACCGGAGCAGTCTGCGCCGATGCGTGGTAGCCACCGAGCCTGGACGCGAGCGCTCCCCTCCGGCGCTCCGGTCCGGTTGCTCGCCCCTCCCTCGGCGACGATCCCCAGTCATATCTACACCAAGCCGATCTTGTCTAGACTGCTCCGGGCATGTGGCGTCGAACCGCCACCGGCCCCGGCCGGGCGGCGAGTGCGTGCGAGTAGCCGCCACGCCAGGGCGTAGCAGGCCAGCAGCAGGCCGCAGCCGCCGAGGCCGCGCGGCCAGCCGATCGCCGCGCCGGGTACCGCCGAGCCGGTCCGCGCGACGAGGCAGATCCACCGCACCGGCCATTGGGCGACCCAGGCGACCGCGTGTCCGAGTGCCGGGGAGAGCGCGTCCGCGGCCATGGCGCCGATGCCCAGTACCGTGGCCACGGGCGCGGCCGGCACGGCCAGCACGTTGGCGGGCACGGCGATCAGCGGCAGCGAGCCGGAGAAGGTGACCAGCAGCGGCTCGCAGAACAACTCCGCGGCTGCGGTCGCGGCCGCCGGCGCCGCCGCCCAGAGCGGCAGGCCGCGGTCGAGCAGGCGGTCGCACCAGCCGGGCGCCGCCACGAGCAGACCCGCGGTCGCCGCGACGGACAGCGCGAAACCGTAGCTCCGGGCGAGCCAGGGGTCGACCAGGAGCAGGACCAGCACGGCGCCCGCCATGGCGGCCAGGGCGCGGAAGCGGCGGCCGGACAGCGCGGCGAAGCAGCCGAGCAGCGAGGTGACCGTGGCGCGCACCATCGGCGGGCCGGGCCGGGCGAGCACGGTGAATCCGACCACGAACACGGCTCCGGCCGCCGTGACCGCCCGGCCGCGCAGTCCGGCCCAGCGTGCCACGGGCAGCAGCGCCGCCATGGCGAACACCAGGTTCTCGCCGCTGACGACCGTCAGGTAGGTCAGCCCGGTGCGTTTGAGCGCCTCGGCTGGCTCGGTCGGCTCGCGGCTGATGTCGCCGACGGTCAGCGCGGGCAACATCCCGGCCTCCTCGGCGGGCAGGTCGGCGGCCGCTTCGCGCAGGTCCGCCCGCAGCCGGCCGGCCAGCCGCTGCACCGGAGAGGGGCCGCCGATCAGCTTGGGCGCCGCGTGCGCGACGAGAAGCGCCGCATCGCGGGTGCCACCGCGCGGGGGCTCGAGCCGCCCGAAGACCGACAGGTGCTGTGAGGGCAGCAGGGCGAGCCAGGCGTCGAGGTCGGCCTGGGAGCGGGGCAGGGCGAGCACGGTGGCTGCGGTGCCGACGCGGTAGGCGGGCTGGTCTGACGCTCCGCGCTCCGGGACGATCAGGGTAATGCGTACCGGGATCAGCACCAGCGCGGAGGAACCCGCGGAGCCGTGCAGGCCGTTACGTCCCGAGAGCTGGTCGGGCGGGCGCCGGGTGGCGACCCTGCGCGGGTCGCCGGTGACCGTGAGCGTCGTACCGACGAAGGCTGACTGCGCCGCCAGGTGCGGCACCGGTCCGCTGGAGCCGGCCGCGACGTGTAAGGCGGCTGACAGCGCTAGTCCGGCCCCGACGAGCAGCAGCGCGCACAGCGCGGAGGACCACGGTTCCGGCTGCGTGGGATGCGCCACCAGCCGGCGCTTTGCTCGGATGAGTCCGGCCACGCCGCCGAGGCCGACCGCACTGCCTGCCGCGGCGGTGAACCCGGGCGGCAGCGACAGGCCGAGCCAGGTCGCCGCCCAGCCGGCGATCACCGCCGGCAGCAGCCTGACGTCGGCGGGACCGCCGCGCCGTCTCACGGTGTCACCCACCGGCGTAACGCTGCGAGCTTGCTCGGGCCGAGCCCGTGCACCTGCCGCAGTTCGGCGATGGAGGTGAACGGGCCGTGCTCGGCGCGGTAGTCCAGGATCCGCTGTGCCAGCGCGGGCCCGACCCCGGGCAACTGCTCCAGTTGCTGCGCGGTTGCGGTGTTGAGGTGCACCGGTCCGGTCAGCGGCGCCTTGCCGCGTCCGCCTGCACGGGCGCTCGCCGGGGGAAGACCGGCGGCGCCTTCGAGGCCCGGGGCCGCGCCGACGAGCACCTGCTCTCCGTCGTTGAGGATCCGCGCCTGGTTCAGCGGCGCGAGGTCCGTGCCCGGCAACGCGCCGCCCGCTGCTCTTAGCGCGTCCATCACCCGCGAACCGGCGGGCAGGTGGAAGACTCCGGGACGGGCCACCTTTCCCTCGACGTCGACGACTACCGTCCCAATCGCCGCGGACCCCGGATAACCCGCGGCCGCCGGCAGCGGGCCCGCGGTGTCGAGCGGCACGGCCGAACCCGCGTATCCAGAACCCGGATCAATGCCCGAATCAACGCCCGCGGCTTCGGTGCCCGTGGTATCGGTTCCGGGCGGGTCGAGCCCCGGGTCCGGACGCGCGGCGCCGGTGCGTTCCCAGGCGGCGGCCGATCGGTGTGCCTTGTGCCCTGCGGCGAACAACTGCGGGCGGGCGACCGCCTGCGATCGGGCGCGAAAAAGGGTCCAGCCGCCGAACACGACGGCGGCGAGGGCGACGGCCGCGGCCAGTGCCGTGCCGGAGCGCCAGTCGAGCCGCCAGCGGCCGCGCAGCGTGACCGGTAATCGATCGTTGATCCGCTGTGCGAGCTGGTCCAATCGACCGGGCCTGCGCACCGGCGCGGCGGCGGGTTCGACGCCGACGGCGCGGGCGGTCCCGTCGAACTCGTAGTGCGTGAATCCAGGGCGTTCGCTGCCTGACATGACGGCTCCTCAGGATGCGGGGATCACGGTCGTGATCTTCGCTTCCGACGTTACGGAGCCGCTCGCCGCACAACACCCGGTTCCGGAAATCTGTGGATAACTCTCCCGGGACTCCGGAACCGGGTGCTCCCGCAAGCAGGAATGTGCATGTCAGCAGGCACGTGGACCCGCTGCAGCGCCGTGTGTGGCTCAGCCGTCGCCGAGACGCATGTTGTTCTCGATCCGTTCGAGCCGCTGGACGACCGGCTTGAGCTGCTGGTCGATCAGTGCGGACAGTTTGGTCATCGGGTCCGCGAGCTCGGGTGCGGTCGCGGGCGCGGTGTTCTGCCCCTGCTGCGCGCGCAGGTGGACGTACCCTGCGATCGCCGCGCCGACGGCGCGCCGGGTCAACCGCAGCTCGGCGCCGAGGCCGCGCAGGATGCGCCCGCCCTCGCCGTCCGGTTCCGCGACCAGCCCGAGCAGCAGGTGCTCGCAGCCCACGTAGTTGTGGCCGAGCGAGGTCGCCTCGGTGACCGCGAGTTCGAGCGCTGCCGCCGCTTGGCTGCCGAAGCGCAGTCCGTCGACGGCGGGCGCCGCGGTTTGCTCGGCGGACGTCCCGGCCTCGCCAGGGCCCGCCGCGCTTGCCGCGGGCGCGTCGGCCCGAGACCGGTCGATTTCCCGCCGGATCTGCTCCGGATCGATTTCCATGGCGCCGAGCACCTGAAGCGCGAGGTTGCCGCCTTCGGCGAGCAGACCGTGCAACAGGTGCCCGGTGCCCACCTCGGCCGCGGACCGGTCGCGTGCCTCTTGGGCGGCCAGCTTGAGTACGGTCCGGGAGCGCTGGGTGAAGTGGGTCAGCCGGTCGGATCGCTCTTCGAGTCCCGTCGACGGGGTGAGCACCGCCTCCCGGATCGCGGTGACCCTGCGCACCGCGGTCTCGAGCGCCCGCTGGCACACGGCCGAGACCGGGATGCCGGCTTCCTTCACCGCCTCGGCCAGCTCGTCCGGGACGTAGACATTGATCTTGGGCACCATACCTCCCTCATGGGGTTAGTGAAGGGTTATAGCTACTTCATAACCCGACTGGGGGTATGCGTCAAGTGTCCACGACCGGGTCCGCGCCGATCAGATCGAGCGCTGGTACGACCTGAAGGCCCGGGTGGAGAGCAGCCCGCAGGCGATGACGAACAGCGCGAGGTAGCCGAGGTGGGCGCCGATCGAGCCCCAGTCGGGGTTCGGCATCAGCGCGCCGCGGCCGGCGGTGAGCGTCCAGTTGACCGGGTTGTACGCGGCGACCGAGCGGATCCAGCCCGGGATCAGCGCGGCGGCCATGAAGCCGGTGGAGAGGAACTGCAGGGGCAGCAGCACGAAGTTGGAGACCGCGATGATCGACTCCTCCTTGCGGGCGACCAGGGCGAGGCCGTAGGAGAGCGAGCCGATCGCCGTGGCCAGCAGGTTCGCCGCCACCAGGAGCACCAGCGCGCCGAGCACCGCCTGCCGGTAGTCGGCTCCGGCCAGCGCGCCGAGCAGCAGGATGATGACCGCCTGGATGATCGTTGCGACGCCTTGGACGATCAGGCGCCCGGCGATCAGCGAACCGCGGCTGACCGGTGAGACCAGGAAGCGGTCGATCACGCCGCGGTTGAGGTCTTCGAGGATGCTCATGCCGCCCCAGCCGGAGCCGAACAGCGCGGACATGACCACGATCGCGGGCGCCAGGTAGGTGACGTAGTTGACGCCCTCGCCGAAGCCGGGCAGTTCGGTCACCCGCTTGAACAGCTGGCCGAACAGGAAGAGCCAGATCACCGGCTGCACGAGGGTGAAGGCCACGTACATGGGCTGGCGGACGAAAGCTCTGAAGTGACGCTGCGTCATGTACCACGTGTGGGTGAGCGCGAGCACTGTTCCTCCCTTGCGTCGATGATGCGAGCGACTGGTTACGCGGCCACGGCGGAACGGTCCTGGCGCTTCGCGCGGCCCGCCTCTTCCTCGGCCTCGGAGAAGGACCGGCCGGTGTGCCGCAGGTACACGTCGTCGAGCGAGGGCCGGGCGACCGTGACCGCGGCGACGGTGACGCCGGCGGCGTCGAGCGCGCCGAGCAGGCCGGGCACGGCGCTGGCCCCGTCGGCCGCGCGCGCACGCAGCACCCGTCCGTCCAGCGCGACCTGTTCGACCACGGTCATCGAGCCGAGCAGGTCCCGGCCGCGCTCGGCGTCCGCGTCCGCGGCCAGTTCGAGCGTGACCGCGTCGCCGTGCAACTCCGCCTTCAACTCGTCCGGGCTGCCTTCGATGACGATCCGGCCCCTGTCGACGATGGCGAGCCGTTGCGCGAGCTGGTCGGCCTCTTCCAGGTAGTGCGTGGTCAGCAGGATGGTCAGGCCGCGATCCCATGCCAGTTCCCTGAGCTGCTCCCACATTTCGGCGCGCGCCTCGGGGTCCAGGCCGGTGGTCGGCTCGTCGAGGAAGAGCACCTGCGGCTGGTGGATCAGGCCCATCGCCACGTCGAGCTTGCGTTTCATGCCGCCCGAGTAGGTCTTGACCAGGCGGTCGGCGGCCTCGGTGAGCGTGAAGCGGTCGAGCAGCTCGATGGTCTGGAGGTTCAGCTCGCGGCCGCGCAGCCCGTAGATGCGGCCCTGGAGCATCAGGTTCTCCCGGCCGGTGGCCTGCACGTCGACCCCTGATTCCTGGGCGACGCAGCCGATCGCCCGGCGCACCGCGTTCGGTTCGCGCACGATGTCGTGCCCTGCGACGGTCGCGGTCCCGGACGTGGGCGCGGACAGCGTGGTGAGCATCTTGACGACGGTCGACTTGCCCGCCCCGTTCGGGCCGAGCAGGCCGAAGACGGAGCCGGCCGGGATGCGCAGGCTGATCCCGCGCACCGCCTCGACGCCGCCCTTGTAGGTCTTGACCAGCTCTCTGGCATCCACCGCCAGATTCAGCGCAGCGTGCATCGCTACCCTCCCGGGCCAACGCGAAATGAATCCGTCGACGGACACGATATAGCTCGACTTCGAAAAGTCAAGACATATCGCGTCTGCGCCGACGACGGTTCAAGCCCGAGGAGCGCTGGTCGCCGCCTTTGTATCCGTGCTTTTAGTTTAGATACCTTTGCGGGTTCGGCCGCGGCGACGCGTGTACTGGACCGCTAGGCCCGCGGCCAGGCCGACCGCGCCGCCGAAGATCAGGATCGCACCGAGCTTGTCGATGTCGATCCAGTTCGCTCGCCAGGTCACGGCGTACCGCAGGATCGCACCGAGGATGATCAGACCGAGTCCTCCGGCGATCGTCACAGTGCACCTCCCGTCGCGGCCGCCGCTGGCTAACCACAGTCGAGCACGCACCACCGGCACCGGCGACCCGGTCCCGCCGGGCGGGTGAGGCGCAGCGGCTCAGGAGAGCAGCGCGGGAATGGCCCGAAGACTAGGGAAGGCGCGGCGAGACGATCACGCCCAGCAGCCCGGGACCAGCGTGCGCGCCGAGTACCGCGCCGACCTCCGAGACCGTCAGCTCCCCGGTTCGCTCGACGAGCGCGACCGCGGATGACGGCAAGTCGGCGATACTCGTTCCCCCGGCCATGGCGAACGAGCCGAAAGCATCCGGCCGGGAGCCCCGCGCGGCTCCTGACAGGCACGGCAGTTGCGCGCGCAGCCGCTCCGCCAGTAGTTCCGCGCGCGGGACCGAGCCGAGGTGATGTACCGCCACGTCTACCGCGTCCTGGCCCGCCCGCTCCAGTACGACCTGCTCAAGCCGGGCGATCGCGCGCGCGGCGGTGCGTACTTTCTCCAGCGGCTCCACGTGGCCGTCGACGAGGTGCAGGAGCGGCTTGACCGCGAGGGCCGAGCCGACGAACGCGCGCGCCGATCCGATCCGGCCGCCGCGTCGCAGGTAATCGAGCGTGTCCACGTAGAAGAACGCTGATGTCATCGTCGCGCGTTTGGCGGCGGCCGCGGCGCACGCGGCCGGGGATTCGCCCTGCGCGGCGGCCTGCGCCGCGGCCAGCGCCGCATAGCCGAGACCCATGCCGACCGAGCGCGAGTCGACGACCTCGACCGGGATCGGCGAGCGGGCTGCGGCGAGAACCGCGGACTCGTGCGTGGCCGAGAGCTCCGCGGAAAGGTGCACGGACACGATGCCGGTCGCACCGGCTTCGGCCAGCTCGCGGTATTGCGCCGCGAACTGCTCGGGCGAGGGGCGGGAGGTCGTGGCGGGCTGGCGCCTGCGCAGCGCGTCCATGAGCGCGGCGCGCGCCTGGGGCGTGCCCTCTGTGTACGACTCGGTACCTACGACCACCTGAAGCGGTACAACCGTGATCCCTGCGGCCGCTGCACGCTCCGGCGCCAGGCACGCGGTCGAATCCGTCACCACCGCTGTCCGACCGACCATAGTTCGCACGATAGCCGATGCGCGGCCAGCCGTCCTTCAGCCTGATAAGGGCGTTCGACCTTGTTTCGGGGCTTGACGTGGGTGCGCCGCCAAGCGTGGCCTTCGGCGGGAGGCCGCACCCTGAAGCGCGTGCAGCGCCGGACGCGCGGTGAAGCGCTCCGCTCAGGCCGCGAGCGCGTCCCGCCAATCAGGCATCAGCTCGTTCACGAGCGCCTCGGTGCGAGGATGCAGCCCCTGCACGCCGTGGACGTACCAGGTGCGCTTGTAAAGCCCTTCGATCGCGCCGCGCAGCCGCTCGGTGTCCTCGGTCGCGGCCGTCGCACGCAGCAAGCCGCGCCAGAGCTCCTCATCGTCGGGACTGCCGAGCATGCCCGCCTTGATCGCGTCGATCGCTTCCTCGGCGCGGCCGGATGCGATGCGCGACTCGGCGAGCCGGAGCGCGGTGTCCGCGATCACCGCGGGCACCTGTGCCTCGGCGACCTCGTACGCGAGCCACCCGTAGCGGTTCGGCTCGCGTTCCGCGAGATACGGGCCGCGAACCAGATCGAGAGCCGCCTTGAGCAACTGGTCGCGCTGCTGTTGATCACCCACCGACGCGTCGTACAGCGCTCGCGACTGGAGTGAGACGAAGGCGTCCCAGTCGGACCACACATAAGGACCGAGGCGTAGCCGGCCGTCCGCGTCGGTGGAAAGGTTCGGCCGCCCGTGCGGATCGTCGCCGAGCCAGCCGGCGAGCCGCACGAAGGTGGCTTCGGCGACGTCCGCGGTGGCGCCGCGCGGCCACAGCGCGGCCGCGAGAACCCGCGGGTGCACGCCGTCGCGGTGGTGCAGCAGGAAGACCAGGGCCTCGTGCAGCAGCGCGGTTCGCTCGGGTTCGATCCGGCCGGCGCCGGTGACCTCGACCGGCCCGAGCAGCGCGGCGTAGACGGCGGGTGGCTCGTCGGGCAGCGGACCGCCGTAACCGACGGACTGGTGGACCGGCCCTTGCGGCAGTTCGCTGCCCTCGATGTCGCAGACCGTGCGGAAGAGCCCGAGTACGGCGGCGTACTGCTCCTCGGGCAGCAACTGGGCCTGCGCCTCGATTCCGAGCTGCGGCGCGGTGATCCGTCCGTCCGAGCCGACGGTCAGCTGCCATGTCGCGCCGGCGGGTTCGCCGGCGACCAGGAAACCGAGGCCGACGCGCGCGGCGGTGGTGGCCACGGCGCCGAGCCGGGCCAGGATCGCCGCGTGCGGTTCCTCGGAGACCAGGACGAAGTGCGGGGGGAAGGAGCTGGCCTGGCTGGCCCGGCAGCGTCCGTCGAGCACCGACCCGAGCCCGGCGGCGGCCAGGGCCTTTGCCCGCTCCGCCGCCTCGATCTCCAGGCTGGGCAGGATTTCGTCGAGGGTGCGCACGTGCCGGACCCGGGCCGGCGCGAGCGCGGTCAGGTCGCCGGGGAATCCGACGAGGGTCACGGTCATCCGGTCGGACCAGGAGTTGGTGGCGAGTTCCACGGCGAGGGCGGCCAGCACGGCGCGGCGCACCTCGGGCGCGCCGTCCAGACCGATCAGGCCGCGGGCTTCTTCGAGGTCGAGCATCAGCCGGTCACGGCCCCGCTCACCGGGCGCGGCGAGGGCGCCGATCGAGACCAGGCCCGGGTAGGGGGCAAAGCGGCGGTGCGCGGCCTGTGCGTCGACGTCGACGATGCCGGGGCGCGGGAAGTTCCAGGAGCGGCCGTCGGCGGCGGTGAACCAGGGCGCGGGCGGCTGTGCCTCGGGGTCGTCCGGGTCCACCGGCTTGTTCAGCAGAAGCTCGATGCCTTCGCCGCGCAGCCGTACCGCGTACGCCCCCGGGACGCTGCGGCCGCGTTCGGCGAGTCCCGCGGACAGGCCGCGCAGCGCCAGGTCGAGGAACCAGACCTCTACTTCGTTCGCGCCGACGCGGATGGATTCCTCGGCGACCGCGGCGTCTCCGGCAGCGGTGACCGGGCGACGGCCGAAGACCCGGTTGAACAGTTGGCGGCGGCGGTGCCTGCCGAGCGCCTTGAGCAGTCCGGCGGCGAGCAGCGGCGCGGCGGCCAGCCCGTAGAGCACCCGGTCCTCGGTGGAGGGCGGCTGGCTTTCCTCCGGGGAGTGCGCGCCGCGGTGTGACGGCCGGCCGGTGGCCGCGTTGCCGGTGCCGGTGCCAGTGCCGGTTCCAGTGCCAGTGCCGGTTCCAGTGCCAGTTCCAGTGCCAGTTCCAGTGCCTGCGACGACCGTGCCCTGACGTACGAGTGCGGCTCCGGTGGCGGCCGGGCGCGGAGGGGCGATCTGCGCCCGCGTGGGCGCCTGCGGAAGCGGGACGGCGGCGTTGGGTGGTGCTGCACTGGGCGGGGCTGCACTGGGTGCTGCGGCATTGAGTGCGGCGGGGGTCGCCGGGACGGCTTGGGCCGGCGCAGCGGGCGCTGCCTGCCGCTCGGCCGGCTGTTGCGCGCAGGCCGTGCCGGGAGCCGGGGACGCGGTCGCCGGCACTGCGGGCGCAGCCGCGGGCGGCACTGCGGATGCAGCGGTGTGGCTCAGGTCGGCGGCGGCCGCGGCGGCGGCGCTCGCGATCTTCACAAGCTCGTCTGCGGACTGATCGACGGCCGCAGGCGCCTGGCGGTCCGTGGCTGCCGGAGGCGCCTGGTGATGCGTGGCTGCCGGAGGCGCCTGGTGATGCGTGGCCGAGGAGGTGTCCGGCGCGCTCGGCGCGGCCGCGGCGATCGGGGGCGGCGGCGTGGCCGGAACCGGCGTGAGCGCCGAAGGAGCGATTCGGCTGCCGTCACCCGCGCGGCTGGCACTGGCGGTGGCACCGGCAGTCGGATTGCCATTGCCATTGCCATTGCCCACAGCGTTAGACGTCTGCGATGGCGCGGCTGGTGCTGGGAGCTGAGCCGCGGAGCCGGTCTGGAAATCAGCGGTCTGCGAGTCAGCTTGCTGCACGCCCTGCACGCCCTGCAAAACCGTGCCCTGCGCGCCCGCTGACTGGCCGGCACTCGGCTGCACCTGGATTCCACCGGGTTGGACCGGGCTGAGGTTGCCGGGCCCGATCGGCGCGGGCTCGGCGACGAGGTCACCGCCGGTCGCGTCGGGCGGCATCATCAGGATCCAGCCGGGCCGGATCAGCGCCGCGTGGGTGAGCCGGGAGCCGTCCGGCTGCACCCGCTCCTTGTTGAGCTCGAAGATCTCCTTGTACCTGCGGCCGTCCCCGAGATGCCGCTGCGCGATCTCCCACAACGTGTCGTGGTGACGGCCGTGCGGCGGCTGGACTCGATACAGCTTGCTGGCACCGAGCGACGCCGCCGAAAGCGAATCACCCGCGGCGCGCATCCCCGATTCCCCGCGTACCGCGGGAAGATTCGCGGCGCTGTGCGCGACGGCCGCCGGGCCCGCCGCGTCCGGGCCGTGCGCCGCCGCAGCCATCGCCGGATGCTGATGCGGCTGCGCCGCGGGCAGCCGGCCGGCGGTCGCTGTGCTCGGATTCGCCGCCGCGGGCCCGGGATCCGCGCCCAGGTGCGCCAGGTTCGGCACGAAGGACGCGGCCGAGGCCGTGATCATCAGCAGTGCCGCGATCAGCTGCCGGGCGAGGAACTGGCTCGGGCCCGCGCCAGGCACGCGCGCCGGCATGCCGACCCCGCGGGCCGCGGCCACGAGTTCGACCAGGACGCACGCGACGAACTGCGCCCAAGCCAGCCACACGATCACCGCGAGCGCCTTGAGCAGCAGTTGCGGCGTGATCGGCCGGTTGAACATCTGCGCCGACGGCAGGTGGTGCGGCAGCGGCCAGCCGATGAACCACACCAGCGCCGCCGGGATGGCGCCGAGCAGGATCAGCAGTGCCAGCAGTGCGCCGACACCCTTGAGCACGTCGCCAGCGGTGCGGCGGTGCTTGAGCCGCTGCGGCTGCGGGTTCCAGCCCACAGGGTGCGGCCCACCGGCATCCGGCACGGGCCGGACAGGGGCGTTCGTCGGCGGACTCATGACGTTCCTCGCTTTCCGGCTCAGGGCCCCGGCTGGGGATGGGCGGTGGCGGACGCGTTAGCGATGAAGTTCCCTGAGTAGACAATGCCGATCAGGATCGGCGTGTAGTGAATCTGGATCGTTACGGTAATGGTGGGCACGACCAGCCCGTTCGGCAAAGTGACCGAGCCGATCGGACCGCAGGTGACCAGATTCGCATCGACACCCGAGGCTGCGGCGACGGCCGTGGCGCGGCCGCAGGCGCCATCAACGAGCTTATACGTGCCGATGCGCAGCAGGTCAGGGTTCAGATCGTCCGCGCCGGCCCTGGCCGCCTGCTCGGCGATGTCCCCCGCGCGCTGCCGTTCGGTCAGTGCCAGACCACCGTCCACGACCAGCCCGGCGAGCATCATCGTCACCAGCGCCCAGAAGACGATCGCGAAGGTGAACGACCCGCGCTCGCCGAGCGGCCGGCGCGCGATCAACTTCCTGATCCAGACTCTCCGCGCCCGCATCATCCCGCCCTGCGATACGTGTCGAGCGGCGCGGTCGAGTAAGCGGTGATCGTCTGGTCGCCGAGGTCGAACCAGTCGAGGCCGGAGAGCGACACCGTGCACGTGACCTGGATCGTGTACAGCCCTCCGCTGACGAACGACCGGGACGAGAGCTCGCTGACCGGATCCACCTCGTCCACGTGCGATCCGCCGGAGCAGACGCCGCCGAGGTCGGACGCCGCCGCCTGCGTCGCGGCGGCGAGCGCGGCGTCGTGGTCGCGCTGGAGCGAGCCCGCCCGGGCCGCGTCCCGCGCGGCGCCCTGCGCGTTGCCACGCGCGTTCACCAGCACCCCGAAGCAGACCAGCACCATGATGAACCCGATCACGAGCGGCGCGAGCAGCACGACTTCGAGGGCGGACATGCCGTGCTCGCCCTCGCCGTCGCGGTCCCGCCGCACTCGCTTCATCGCTCCCCTCGCCCGTTTCGTCTCATGTCAGGCCATTCAGTTGGTCGGGTCCTGAACGAACTGCTCCACCGGACCTGCGCTCGTCTCGGTCACGCTCATGTCGCCCCACAGCGAATGCACGGTCGCGGTGACGGTGACGGACACGGTCCAGGTGGCCGTGCCCGGCGTTCCCGACTCGCCGGGCGGCTGCACCCGAGAGTCGCCCACCAGGCCCGAGGCCAACTGGTCGACCCAGCCGTTCGCCTTGGCCACCGCGTCGCCGGACCAGTCCTCGTTCGGGTTCGCCCGCTCCTCGCGCGCCACGCGGTCGCCCTCCTGCGCCGCGGCGATCGCGACATGCCGGGCGAAGAAATAGAGCGCGAACTGCACCGTGGCGAACAGCAGGAAGAACAGCACCGGGGTGAGCAGCACGAACTCGATCGCCGAGACGCCGCGCTCACTCCCGGCGCGACGCCGTGCCGCGCCACCCGGCCGCCTCATCGGCACCTCACCCGGCGCCACCAGCTCCCCCGCCGGCCCCACCGCCACCGCCGCAGCCGTTCGTCGTGCCGTCGGCGCCGCCGATGCAGGTGCTCACGGCATTCGCCTTGTTCTTCAGCGCGGTCGAGATGACGTAGCCGACCACCGCCACGATGGTGACCACGATCATCGAGATCACCACCCACTCCACCGCCGAGGCGCCCCGCTCCAACTCGCCGGAGCGGACCCGCGCGATCCGGGCGCGCAGGCTCACCCACGCGTATTGCAGCGCTGCGTCGCCGCCGAACAGTCTGCCCATCGCAGTTCCCTCCTTCGGTTGTGCCAGGGTCAGCGCATCTGGAAGATGCGGACCGTGGCCGGGTACAGAATGAAGATCAGGAATCCGGCGCACAGCAGCATCTGCGCCACGAGCATCGACTGCGAGCGCGCACCAGCCTTGCCCTCCATCTCGGCCAGTTCCCGCCTGCGCATCGTCTCGGCGCGGGACGCGAGCGAGGCGCGCACCTTGGCGCCGTCGTCGGCGACCAGGTTCAGCGCGGCCCCCAGATCCGTCAGTTCCTTGATTCCGATCTCGGTGCCCAGCTCGCCCAGCGCGCTCCACTGCGGCACCCCGGCCAGGCGCGCGTCGGTCAGGCAGTCGCGCACCCGGCGCAGTGCCCAGCCGTCGCTGACCTCGGCCGCGGACGTCAGCGCCTCGGGCAGGCCGCGCCCCCCGGCCAGGTTCATCGAGACCAGGTCCAGGTACGCGGCGATGACCCGGCGGAAGTCCTCGCGCTTGGCCGTGGCGTCGCGGCGCACCTCGACATCGGGCAGGACGAAGCAGAGCCCGCCGACGGCCAGCGCGAGCCACACCGGGATGATCGGCGTCAGGTGCAGGCCGACCAGCCACAGCAGGGCGAAGAAGAAGGGCCCGAAGACGAAGCCGAGAGCGCCGAGTCCCACCTTGGTCACCAGGAACTGCTGCCAGGAGCGCTCCAGCAGAGCCAGGTCGGCGCGGATCGAGCGTTGCTGCCAGCCCTGGCTCGCGTAGAAGCGCGCGATGCGCCAGCCGATGCGCTCTCGCAGCGAATCGCCGCCGGGGGCCGGCGCGCCGAACTGGCCGCGGGCACGCAACGCGTCGATCTGGGCCACCTGCGCGGTCGCCCCGGGCCGCGACGGTACCAGGGCCCTGACGAGGATGAAGAGCCCTAACCCGAACAGCGCGCCGACCATCACATCGGTCAACATCAGCGGCCTCCGGCCCGCAGCGTACCGGAGGGGTCCGCCGCGCCCGGCCGGCCGTGCGCCCGGCCCGCCTCGGGCGGCTGCTCGCCCGTGGCGTGCCGCAGCAGGAAGCGGCCGGGGGACTCCACCTTGGCCAGCCGGCGCAGCCACATGAATCCGAGGCCGAACAGCGCCAGCACCACGGTCAGCATCAACTGGCCGACCGGCGAGCCGTAGGGCTCGACGAAATTCCGGTTGAACAGCGCCATGCCGAGCACGAACGCCACGACGACGCCCACGATGATCTGCACCGAGCGACGCGTCCCGGCGCGCTGCGCGATCACCCGCTGGCGCATGTCGACCTCTTCGCGCGCTGATTTGGCCAGCGCGCCGAGCACCTCGCGCAGACCGGGACCGCGCAGCTTCGAGTTGAGGATCAGCGCCGCGATCACCAGATCCGCCGACGGGTCGTCCAGGTCGTCGGCGAGAAACTGCAGGGCTTCGGCCAGCGGCATGCGGCCGCGTAGCCGGTCAAGCAGGGCATTGAGATTCTCGCGGAGCACCGGGTCCGCGCCGCGTGCGGAGGCCGGGATCGCCTGTTCGAGGCCGACCGCGCCCGCGATCGTGTCACGCAGCGACTCGGTCCACATCGCCAGCGCCTCGACCCGGCGCATCGCCAGCTTCTCCGACGCCGCGCCGCCGAACAGCGCGTTCCAGAAGAACACCAGCACCACCGCGCCGAGCCCGAGCGCCGGCCACTGGCTGGCCAGGCCCACGACCAGGCCGACCGCGAGCGCGATCACCGAGCGCCGGCCGAGCCTGCGCAACCGGTCCGTCTCGGACGCCGACCTGGCGTCCCTGGGCCGGCGCGGCCAGCCCACCAGGCCGGCGACCAGCAGCGCGAGCCCGAGCCCGGTCGCGACGCCGATCAGCACCGCCAGCGCGGTGTTCTGCGTGAACAGCTCGCCCGGATTCACCGCGTCACCATCTCTTCACCACGTCACCGCCACAGTCCGCTGGGCACGTAGCCGTGCGCGACCAGCTCGTCGAGACAGGAGACCGGCGAGTGCGCCACCGCGCGCCCGTCCAGGCCGGCGGCGAACACCTCGGAGGACAGCACCCTGCCGTCCACGCCGTTGACCTCGCGCACCGAGGAGACGAAGCGGCGCAGCGTGCCGCCGCGCGCGTAGTCGTTGCGCTTCTCGATGAAGACCACGAAGTCGATCGCGCCCGCGATCAGCATGTGCGAGGCCTCCACCGGAAGCCGCTCCTGCGCCTGCAGCGCGTAGGTCGCGATGCGGTTGAAGACCTCCAGCGAGGAGTTGGCGTGGATCGTGGAGAGCGAACCGTCGTTGCCCTGGGACATCGCGTTGAGCATCGTGACGATCTCGTCGCCGAGCACCTCGCCGACGATGACCCGCGACGGGTTCATGCGCAGCGAGCGGCGTACCAGTTCCGCCATCGTGATCGCGCCCAGGCCCTCGGAGTTCGCCAGCCGCTCCTCGAAGGCCACCGCGTTCGGGTGCAGCTCAGGGAACTGATCGAGACCGAGTTCCAGCGCCCGTTCGACTGTGATCAGGCGCTCGTGCGCCGGGATCTCGTTGGCCAGGGCGCGCAGCAGCGTGGTCTTGCCGGCGTTGGTGGAGCCCGCGATCATCAGGTTCTTGCGGGCGTTGACCGCGGCCGCGAGGAACGAGCCGAGCTCCGGCGCCAGCGTGCCGTTGCCGACCAGGTCGGACAGGAAGACCTTGCCCAGCCGGGCGCGGCGGATCGAGACGGCCGGGCGCCGCGTGACGTCCATGACCGCGGACAGCCTCGAGCCGTCCGGCAGCCGCAGGTCCAGCTGCGGGTTGGCCGAGTCGAACGGGCGCGAGGACAGTCCCGAGTACGCGCCGAGCACCTGGACCAGGTCGATCAGTTCGTCGTCGCTCTCGGCGACCGGCTCCCCCATGACCTCGCGGCCGTCCGCGTACGAGAGGAAGACCCGGTCGCAGCCGTTGATGTCGATGTTCTCGATCTGCGGGTCGTCCAGCAGCGGCTGGAGCCGCCCGACGCCGAACAGCGCGGCGTGGATGCCGGCGGCCAGCGCCTCCTCCTCCACGGCGTCCGGCGGGGTGCGTCCTGCGGTCACCTCGCCGCGCGCGTGCTCCTCCAGTACCTGCCCGATCACGGCGCGCGCGTACTGCCGCTCGTCCTCGCCGGTCATCGGCGCCAGGCCGGAGAGCTGGTCGAGCCGGCGCTGCTCGGCGATCCGGTCGCCGACCTCCTGGCGCAGCCGCTTGACGAGCCCGTGGTCCATCAGGCCCCCACCGCCTGGTGCGGCTGCCCCGCGGGCGCAACCGCGGTCAGGCCGTAGCGCCGGGTCACGGAAAGCGCCACGTCCCGGGCCGAGCGGATGAGCAGCGACTTGTCGACGCGCGCCCGGCCGCGGCCGCCCAGCGCCGCGGCCGCGTCCGGGTCCTGCGCGATGACGCCCAGCACCTCGCCGCCGCCCGCGGTGACCGAAAGCAGCTCGCCTACCTGCGCCGCCACCCTGCGCGCGTCCTTCGGCGGGGCGATCAGCACGACGCCGATCGGCGGCCTGGCCACCGAGGCGGACGAGCCCTGATTTCCGTGCAGCCGGTTCGACAGGCCATTGACACGGTCGCGCACGTGGGCGACCTGTTCGGCGTCGGCGCGCGCGACGAGCAGCACCAGCGCGGCGTACGGCATCAGTTCCAGGGTCGGCGAATCGGGGCCGACTCGTCCGCAGTCCGCGATCACGTCCGCGCCGCCCGGGATCGCGGCGTAGTGGTCGAAGCAGCGGCCGAGTTGCGGCCAGTGCCCTGACACCGCCGCGGCCTGTTCCGCGGTGCCGAGTCCGATCAGCACTTCGAGTCCGCCGGTGATGCGCTGCACGTGCTGGGGCAGCGCGGCCGCCTCGAAGCCGCGGCGGGCGGCGATGGCGATGGACAGCAGGCCGCGGTTGGGGTCGAGCGGGCCGCCGTGGTCCGCGCCCAGCCGGTAGACCAGGTCGCCTCCGTGCGGGTCGCATTCGGCGAGCAGGGCGCGGCGCGGCCAGGAAGCCGCCAGGGCCACCGCGGTGGTGGTGACCCCGGGTGCGCCCTTGTCGCCTGCGACGACGATCAGTGCCATGACAGCGACCTGGCTACTGGGTGTGCTTGTCGAGGACGAGCACGAGGTTGCCGCCGGAGGCCGCCTGCGTCACGGCGTTCGCGTTCTGCTGGCTGAGCACGAGCGAGACGTCGAGAGTGGCGGAGTTGCTCGCGGCCGCGACGTCGTACACGCGCACGTTGGCCACGATCGGCGGCGTGGTGGAGCCGTCGGTGAGGTACTGCTGCCCGTTCTTGTCGTCGTTCTTGTTCGTGACGTAGTAGGCGCTCACCGTGTCCCCCACCTCGATGCCGGCCGGGTACTGGCCGTCTTTGAGCGAGAGGCCGATCACTTCCTGCCCCGGCGCCAGCGGCACCGCGGTGGTGAGCATCTGCCCGACCAGCAGGGTGCCGGGCAGCAGGTCGGTGCGGGCGGTGTAGCCGCGCAGCGCGCCGGCCTGGGCCTGCGACCAGGTGACGTAGCTGATGTGCGAGTCGACGGCGACCATCACTTCGCTGATCGCGTCCGAGCCGATGGCCTGGCCCTGCGGCACCCGCTTGGTGACCTCGACGACGCCGACCCGGTCGCCGGCGCGCTGCTGGAGGTAGACCGAGGCGAGCGCTCCGAGCAGCACCAGCAGCAGTCCGAGGGCCGCGAGCGCGGGCTTGCGGTCCCGCGGCGCGGAGGGTGGGCGCACGTTCGAGGGG
>NZ_JAGSXH010000060.1 GCF_018283645.1 Actinocrinis puniceicyclus
GAAACGGACATCCTCACCGTCACGCCGCGGACCGCCGGAAAGCAAACCCAGGACCCCCACACAGACCATCACCAGCCCGGACGTCGGCACCGACCCGCGGGAACCTCACACAGACTGACGCTCAACAGGCCTCCATGGCGAGTGCGATCACGGGTGTCGAGTCCCCGCTCGGCCGCATGGAGCGCCGCGTCGCCGGCCCGCGTGCTGGCCGACGGCGGCGGTCCGGCCAGGGCCGCGCCCGGTACCGCAGCGGCTGCGCGGGGCGTTACGGGCGTGCACGGTCACCTGGATCTCACAGCCGCGGCGTCGCTCGATGACGTGGCCGCCGCCGACCCGGTGCAGTTCGCCGATGACCCGGGCGGCCAGGCAGCCGCGGGACAGATCGCGCAGCCAGTGGCGGGCTTCCGCGGCTCCGTAGGCCAGCGACGCGATCAACAGGGGGCTCATGGTGGGTGGGTTCCTTGTGGGCGAAGGGAAGCTGTCACCCGTACAGAGCACCGAGGCGGCTATCCGACGACAAGCACCACGAAAAATCTTCAGCGCATTGTTCGTCGCCTCCGGATGCGGAGGATGGCCCGCCCAATCGTGGCTTGACGACTCGTCAGGAGGCCACCCTACCGGGCACGTCATCAGGTGAGAGCCCGAACGCCCGCGGAGTGTGCCGCCTGATTGCCCAAGCCATGATCTTGATATTTTCGTGCAACCACTGCTGCGTCGGATACGAGCTCGGTGGGGCTCGGCTCACACCTCTGCGGAGAGCCGCACGAGAGCGGCGGCGTGGCTGGCGCCGCCGCGGGCCCGCAACGGGATGTCATGGGTTCGCGCCCATCTGGCCATGTTGGAGGTGCTCATACCCTTCTCCCGGGCGAGGTCCGGCAAGGTACGGCACCGGATGACGTATTGCTCGTAGAGCCACTCCCGTCCGACGGTGCCTCGCCGCTTGTAATCCTGAGGACCCTCACGCAGGACGATTCCGTACTCCCCGGCGAGCCGGGCGAGGGTTTGGCGCGAGCATCCGACCAGTCGAGCGATCTGCCGCAGCGATTGGCGCTGGTCCCGGTACAGGCGGCTGAATTCGTCCGCGGGAAGGAGACTGCGCACTTCATGGCGGATCCGGCCGGTCGCCCGGGACTGGGAGGCCGTGAGTGCCGCGGCGGGCGCGGGATGCTCCTCCAAGGCGAACTGGACCGCGTCGGCAGTGGTGCCCAGGATCTGCGCTGCACTGCGCTGCGGGCGTCCCGCGGCGCGCACGAGCCGGTGTAGGTGCGGGATGTCGATGCGCTCCGGGTCGGGTCCGGGAAAGTCAAGACCGTCGAGCAGGTCGATGGGCGGCTGCCAGGCGACAGGTTCGCCGCGTACCTTCTGGCGGGCGAGGAAGTCGCGGGCCGCGTCGTCCAGGGCGGCGGCCAGTTCGGGTGTACGGACGATCGCGAACCGGGCGACCTGGGCTTTGAAGTCGGCCGGCTTCACCGCGGCGTCCGGCATGGCTGCGTAGGGCAGGCCGCTGATGCGCTGGAACAGCAAGCACTGCGCGACCTGCCGCCTGCGTCCCAGCCCGGGCGGCATTGAAATGCTGCGGCACAGCTCGCGCCATTGTCCGGTGGGCAGAAGGCCGGCGTAGTCGAGCGCACGGCGGCGCCGGTAGTCGATCGGCACGTCGTGAGCGTCCAGGTACTCGGCCAACTGGTCCAGCCCGGTGTGGATCGCGGTCCAGTGCGGGTCGTCGCGCAGCAGTTGCATGATCCGTGAGAGCGTCGGACCGTCGGTGGCCGAGCCCAGCAGGTCAGCGGCCTGGGCAAGCTCGATCCTGGCGCCGACCAGCAGGAGCATTCCGGACAGCACTGGCGCGAGGGTCTGGGGGTAGGCGCCGCCGGGCGGGCTTAGCCGCACGGCCCATGCCGGCCAGAGCGATCCGGGGATCTTGCGGGCTCGCCGTGATGACCGGGCCGTTTCTCCGGCCGGGCGGGTCGGCAGGGCGGAAACGGTGCGGTGGCGAAGCTGCTCGCCGGGCCGCATCGAGGGACCGAGGGCCGCCAGATGTACCGCCTTCAGCACCGGGCTGATCCCGCGTCCCCAGCTGTCGATGCTGGTGGCGCTGACCTGCCACTGCTTCTCTCTGATCATCTGTATCAGGGCGCGCATGGCATGGGCGGCATGCTGGACCGTGTCGTGCTCGAGGATCCCAAGGGCGGCGACGGCCGCCACGGCGGTGCTCGCGGCATGCGGCGGGGCCATGAAGCCCGGGCGGCCCTGCGCGCGGGCCTGGTCCCGGCGCAAGGCGAGGTGCGCGTCAACTACGTCGCCGGGCGCCAGGGACGACAGGTCGTCCGAAGCGACGTCGGCAAGCACCCGCCCGGCCAAGGCCCTGATATCTGTCAGCGCAGCCGGGGCCGGTTGCGGGTGGGCGCGGTAGGCGCCGAAGTCCGCCGTGCCGGACTCGATGACGGCCAGCAGCCGCCGCTGTGCCCGCAGGACCGGATGGTCGGCGGGCAGGACCGGTGACCGAGCTTGGGTCAGGTCGAAGTCGCAGCCGCCCGGAAACGCGTGCCCCTTGCGCCGGGGCGGCGGGGTGCTGCAATGGCCGGGTTGGGGAACCCGGTTGCCCGAGTACGGGCGCCGGCGCTGCACCCGACCGCAGCACGGGCAGGCGTCCGCAAGCAGACGGCAGTGGGCGAGGCAGGCGAACGACCAGCCCAGCCGCCACGTCAACATCCACCGGCCGCCGCTCTCGGCCAGGCACGCAGCGCAGAACCGGGAACCGGAGCCACGCCCCCACAGAGCCCGCCGGTTGACTTCGCGCTTGGCAACGTCCAAGCGCAGGGCGCGTTGATCGTAGTGGGCGAGCGTCATGCGCCCCAGCTGATCGGCACGGGTGCCCGTGACGTAGGCGACGGCACCTGCCTCCTCGCGGCTCAGCACGATCGTCCAGTCCGCGGGCAGGCCCCGCGCACGCTCCTCATCGCGAGCCTGCGCCGGGAGACCAAGAGCGCGCAACACATCTCCGAGCGGGGTGGCCAAGCGCGCGGCCAGGGCTTCGAGCCACGAGTCCAGCGCCTCGCCCGGCGCCGGGGCCACGCGGATCGGCAGCGTCCGCAGCCCGGTCACTGTTTGCGTGCCCGGCCCGGGGCGATCCGGGTCGTCATCCGCCCGGTTTCCAACGCGGCCTCCAACTCCTTACGGGCCTTTTCGGCGCCTGCGTCGTTCTTGACTCTGTCCATCAGTTCGCGGTCCAGACGCTCCGCGCCAGTGCGGATCGCCCGCTGGCAGCCGCGGTTGATCAGCGTCATGAGCGAGCCGATGTGGCCGGTGGTGCGGGCGAACAGGTAGTCCGACAGCTCATCGGCGATCATTCCGGGGAACGTGTCCGCCAACACCACGCGCTTCTCGATCGCCAGCAGCATGTTGCGCCATTGTCTGCGGCCCTGCGCTGTCTTGACTGTGAACGGCTTCATGGTCAGCAAGGTGGTGCGGCGCGCGGTCTGGTCCAGGGCCGGGTTGCCGGAGCCGATGTCGCCGAGCAGGCCCAGGGAGGCGAGATCTATGCCGATCACGACCAAGGTCACCGGGAAGTCGTTCGCGATCGTCTTGAGTTGATTCGACACCTCGGCGCGATTGGTCTTGCTCCTTTTGAGAAAGTGCAACTCGTCCAGAACGAGCAGTCTGCATTCGCAGGACAGTGCGCTGTCCAAAGCCCGGTGCTGGAAGTCCGCAGCGGTCCCGCGACGGGAGCCGGGGTGGGCGAAGAACTCCATCAGAGCGCGGTTGAGATCCCGCATGCCGGTGTTCCCGTTCAGGCTGATCCGGCACACCGGATGCCGCTCCTGGCCGGCACGGGTAAGCTCCCCCTTCTCGGCGATCTCCCTCCGGTGAAATGCCATAGCGAACGCGAGCGCCGTGGTCGTCTTGCCCAGGCCCGCGAGAGCGTCGAGGGCAATCCCGCCCTTGGCCTTCTCCCCGTCCTGTTGATTGCTGTCCACGATGTCCCACATGTCCTCGTGCACCTCGTCGAGCTGCGGCGTCCGAATCGGGCCGAGGTTCGCATGCCATACACGCCGCGCCACGTTGTAGGCCGCCAGGATGTCGTCCGCCATCTTCTTCATCTGCGTCCTACTGAGCCATTGCGGCTGCTCGCGTCGTGGCGCGAAGACGGCCCGCGCCCAGCCCTCCTTGCGCGCCAGCGACAGGTTCGCCGGGTCGCTGTCTTCCTTCCCGGCAGTCGGCTCAGCCTGCTCGCTCACACGTCGTCCAGCGCGTCGGCGTAGAAGTCCTCGGCCAGTTCCTCGAGGTCGACCTCGTCGTCATCGCCCTCCTCGGCCGCCGGCTCCGCAGTCGCAACGCTCTGCGCCGCACCACGCCGCCGTCCCGTGGGTTCCGGGGAGGCTGCGGTCTCTTCTTCGAGGTCTGGCAGGACGATGCCTGCCTGTTCGCGGGACAGACGCAGGGCTATGCGGCGTTCGGCTGGCGTCGTGCCCAGCCCGAGATTCCAGCGTTCGAGCAGGTCGGCGAGCGCGAGCCGATCATCCGGATAGGTGTATTTCGATGCGGCCAGCTTCCGGGCGAACGCCAAGGCGTCCTCGCTCAGCGCCATGTCCAATGACGCGGCGTGCTCCCATGTCAGCACGTGCCAGCGGCGCTGGTCGGGATCTCGGAAGTAGATCTTGGAGATGTCGTCGGGGTCCACCTGGAACGGCCAGTGCCCCCGCACCGTGTCTTTGCCCTCGTAGGCGCTCTCTTCGTTGCGGTACGGGTTGATTCCCGGCCCGTTGTAGCGCCGGCCTTTGAGCTCGACGCCGTAGTGCTGGATCGTGCGCCACTTGGTCTTGAGGAACTCGAAGCCCAAGTACGGGTCTCTCGGCACCTCGATGTAGCCAGCCCGCGCGACTCCATGCTCGAACATCTTCGCCGGGGACATCCGCAGGCCAGGCACACCGGGGTCGATCAGACTGCTGTGCGGCCGGTGGTGATATACCGTCGCGACCCATCGTCGGATCTTTTCCTCTAACTCGTCCAGGTAGAAGAACGCCTCGTCCTCGACGTTCTCACCACGCGAGAAGATGTCCGGTCCCTTATACCCGGGAAGCGCCTGGAGCAGATCTTCCCGCAGGGTTCTGAAAAAGCGCTCGATCGGCCCCTTGTCCCGGCCCGTGCGCAGCCGGGCTGGCTGGATCGATATCCCCATCCGACGGCACACACTGGTCAAGTGCTCGGAGACGTAGACCTTGCCGTGGTCGATCACGACGGTCTCTGGTGCGAGCGGCGGCGTGGCGAAGCCGGGTCCTTCGACCGCCTGCACATCGACCAGCAGCGTGCGGGGAAGACCGTGCTCTGGCCACACCGCGTACGATGGCCAGTCTTTCCCGGCTGGGCGCGGCCGGAACGCCTGATAGAGCACGGCACTGACATCGGCCGACTTCGTGGAAACCGGGGTCAGACGGATCCCGGTGATGCAGCGGGTGTACCAGTCCATGGCGACGCTCAACTCGGCCTGCACCCACCGCAGCGTGAACGGGTCGAACGCGAACACGTCCAACCGCGTGGTGTCCATCAGCAGGTATTCGCCTGGCCGGGTCGGGCGCAGCTTGCCGTAGACGCCCTCGGGCCGGCTGGCGATGTCCCGATTGCGCTTCGTGCTCAGTCGGAAGGTCGGGTGTCGGAGCTCCAGTACCACCAGGACTCGAAACGCAGTGGCGCGGCTGGGTTGGCGGACTACTCCCGCCCCGAACCTGGAGACCACCCGCGCGTTGGCGCGCTCGATCACCAGGGTACGTGAGGGTTTCGACTCGTCGGTGTGTTCGACCATGATCTCGAGTGCGGCTTCCACCCACCGCTGGTCAACGTCGGGAAGCTCCCGCCGACCCGTCGGCCGTTTCCCAGCCAGGCCAGACTCTCCGTTCTCCCGAAAAGCGGCGGCCCAGCGCCTAACGCTCAGATGGGTGACTCCCAGTTCCGCCGCCTTCGCCGCATAGCGTTCGCCCAGCGGCAGCGAAGGATCGAACTGCGGCCGCGGCTCACCTTCCCGCGCGAGCTGCGCACTGCCGCTGCGGTATCCCGTCAGCACCTCCCGCACATGCTCGGCGCGTTCGAGCAACCTCTTGCGGGCCGGCTCGTCGAGTTGCCCGAGCACAGCAAACGCGAGCTGGTCATCATCGGACTGCGGTCCCGGACCTTCCGGGATCACACTGGCGCGATCAGAGAACAGCAGCTCGCGCAACGCGATCCGCATCAGCCGGTCTCGACCGTCCCTGAGCACGACCTCGTTCCCCGCCGTCGTCGCCGCGAACTCGACAACACTGACTACGTCCCCGTCGAACTGAAACCGGGTGCCCACCCCCACCCGTACGGCCGCGCCTGTCACCGGGCTGCCACCTTCGAGATCGGCACCGTGCCCAGCGGGCGGTCCAGGTCGACTTTGATGACCCCTGACCACAGAAGATGAAGGACCGCCGCGCGCACCATCGGTTCAGCGTGATCGGGTAGCGCCCGCGCGGCCTCGGCAATCGTGAGCCCAGCCAATCCGCTGGTCTTCAACGCGTCCAGAAGCCCCGGATCGAAGAGCCATTGTCGGCGATAACCCGCCAGGAACCGAACATTCTCCAGGTACACGACGGGCGGCTCGCTCCACACCTCGTACCGCCAGCCGCGCTGCTCGACCGCGTACCGCGTCCACCGGAAGGTGAAGTCGACCTCCGGTTTGGCCAAGTGCTGCGTCGGCTTCACATCGACCACAACGGGGCCGCTGCCGGTCAACAACAAGTAGTCAGGGATATGCTTCCTCGCCCGGCGGCCCCCGACCTCAGCCCGCAGCAGGAAAGGCTGGGCGACGATGTGCCTGACCGTGGGATCGAAGTCCGCCAGCAGGAGCCGCGAGAGCTCCAGCCGGGACTCGTAGATGACGTGATCCTGCATCGTCGCAGACCAGTAAGTACCCGAATAGTGCTTCTGTCCCATGTACCACCGAAACGTCCGCCAGGGCACCGCGGACGCGAGCACGTCATCCGACGCGTCCTCCCAAGCCTGATCTTCGATGACCTTGTCGCCCTCGTACCGAGAACTCACCGTCACCGACTGCGGCACAAACCCGTCCACCATGGCAGCCCCCAGATCCACGCTCCGCTGCGTACTGGCCACAGTCCCACTGCGGCCATCGGGGGAAGGCAGGTATCCCGAGGCATCACACGATCGAGTGAAAGCTCTGACCTGGCCGTCTCAAGGCAGCGATATTTCTATCATTCAGATATCATTGATCTTGAGAAAATATCGCCACACTTGAGACCCTAAATGTAGGATCCGCGTTCCAGTGTCACATGCCGAGCTCTTGAGCTGGTTGTTCTCCCGGTTCCGCAGTCCTTGTCACCTTGATCGTTCCGTGGGTCGTGTCATTTCCCCCTACCGCGCCAGCTGGCTCACCTTCGTCGAGCCGGCGATCACAAAGGGGGTGCCTCGAATAGGTAGTCGTACACTTCGCGTAACCTCTCGTCGAAGAGGCCGCCCGGATCGGCCTCTGCCAGCAGAATCTCGTCGATCTCGGGCTTACCGAAGAGCACGACGGTCTTGGAGTTGACCGCTCGCCGGAATACGGCGCGGGCTCCGTCGTCGAATCCGGAGTGGGAGACGAACAGGCCGATCGTCGCCGGGCGTGGGTCGAGTTTCGCGAGGAACTCGCGTGCCTTTCCGCCGGTCATGGGCTTGGCGTACCAGCGCACCTCGCCCAGGATGTGCACACCGTTGCGGATCGCGGTGAAATCGTCGTCCTCGCCCGCGATGGTGATCTTCTTTGGGTGCCACCCGTGGTGCCCCAGTACATCGCGCCACAGCTTCTCGAACGCGATTCCGCGTGTCTGCGGGCTCTCAGTCCACGCCAGCAGGGATCGGTACGCGTCACGGTATCCGGCGCGTACCTGCGTCCCCTCGAACGTCGCGCGCAGCGCGGGCAGTTGCTCCTGTGCAATGCGTCCGTCGTGGTTCGCGCGGCCGCTGCCGTGCAGCGGTGCGTCCCTAAGCATGGTCTGCGCGGTGTCGGCGACGAAGTTGGTGCCCGGCACGTTGACCAGCCCGAGAACGTTTTCCTCGGCCAGGCCGAGGAGTTCCCGAACCTTTCGTGCACGCATGTCGCCTGGCGTGCTCAGGGTCCAGTCCTGGTCGAAGCCGTCACTCGCGTCCACCTGCTGCCACAGTTTGAATTTGCCACTGGGTTCGTCGATGAAGAAGAGGTAGAAGTCGAAGTCGCTGCTCAGCAGCACCAAGCTCGTGTCCTGCCCGATCCGGCGCCCATAGAGTGGAAACAAGCGTGACCGTTTGCCGAAAGACTCAAGCTCGCGTGCGACGGCGCCGAAGTTCGTCGCGACGGTGGCGGCGTAGGACCAGAGGAACGTCTCCGCGTAAGCCGTGACCTTCTGCTCAACATCTGCGGCAGCGCCGGTCATGACTGTCCTCTTCCAAATCGGTTGATGCGAGGAAGGCCAAGCAGTCCCTGCTGATGGGTGGTGGTGTGGACACGGCGCATTGATCTCGGTTGCCAGTAGTTGCCCGGTCGATGAATGATCACCGGACCATCTTGGCGAACCACACCGACAACCGGGGCACTCCGATCAGCGCCCATTCGCTGTCGGCGAACGCCTGCTCGTGCAGTGCGAGCCCCTCCTCGATGTATTACCGCCCACCACGTACAAGCTCGTCAGGCCACCCGACTACCCGAAACGCCGGACGAGGGACAACGCCGCGAGGAGTCGTCCGGTTGGTAGTTGACTCCCACAGGCACCAAGGTCAGCAGCGGGAATGATGAGGCCACAGTCAAGAGCTGGCTGGAGTCCCGTAGGTTTCGGCTACCTCGGCCCCAGTCCTCCGGCCGACATCTGGAGACGCCGCTCCTCGCCTGATGACCAGCTGCCGCTGTGGTCGGCACCACGCCAACCTTCCGCAGTCTGCGGATGTCCCGCTGGTCTTTCGGCCGACCGAGTTGTTCCTTGTAGGCAAGGACGTCGGCGAGCTGGGCGAACGGGAGTCCCTGGATGATCTCTGCTCGGTCAATCAGCTCAGTCGCGTTCCACTCGTCCGACACCCACCCGGCGGAGAACTGGATGCGGCCGTCGCAGAATTGGGAGATGCGGGCGCCGTTGACCTCGCCGATGGAGGGGACGCCATGTTGTTCGGCCAGGCGCCAGGTCTCGTTGCGGGCCACAATGTCCAAGTCCCAGATTTTCGGCCGAAGCCCCTTTGCCAGTAGAGGGCCGCTGCCAAAGATCACCATGTCGCCCAGGTCTAGGCCGAGCTTGTCGACGATGACAAGTAGGTTGTGGATGAGTGGATGCTCACGCAGGCGGGCGTGATGCGCCAGTTTAGACACTTTAAGCCTCCGGAGCGGTCTTCAGCGCGGATGTTCCGTCGGATGCAGGGCTGCGCTTGCCGTCGAGATGCTTCTGCGCCTTGCCGAGGGCGATGGCGAGCTCCGGCCGCTGCTCCGGAGTGGAATCTTTGAGCATGCTCCGGAGTCGGTCCGTGAAGGCCCGCTCCTTGATCCAGATAGCCAGCACCCGTGCCAACGCGACGATGAGCGAAACGCACGTGCCCCCGACTTCGACGTAGATCATGACGGGCCCCCGACTCCAAACTGCGGCAGCGGCGTTGTCATCTGCATGACCCGGCCGGTCAGCCGACCGTCATGAGGCCATCGGCGATGTTGCGCAGCGCTGACAGCTTGCGGATGGTGATCGCCTGTCGACCGGTATCGACGATGCCCGATGCCTTGAGCAGCCGGATGACTTTCTTGACCGACTCGAGCTTGTTCGCGCCTACTAGGGCAGACATCTCCTCCTGGCTCATCCGCAGCAGCGCGCTGTCCTCATCGAGTCTCTCGCCGACGCCATAGTCGACTAGTTCGATGAGAGCCTTGGCGAGCTGCTGTCCAATAGCGAGTTCCGATTCGGTGCGCTTGGTGTTCGCCCGGCGGGTCCGGATCGCTGTTGCAGCCCACAAGTCCAAGATGATGTGTGGATGGGCGAGGAGGAACTTCGTCCATGGGCCTTTAGGTAGGAACACGGCACTGACGTCGTTGAGAGCGATGATGCCCGCCGATCGCGGTTCCTCTGTGATCACGCCGATCTCGCCGACGATCGCGCCGGGTCCCCGAACATCGACAATCCGGCCGGGCTCGCCCTGCACAACCTTGACAAAGCCCTTTTTGATCAGCAGGGCGAAGTCGCCGGGCTCGCCCTCGAGGAAGAATGGCTGTTCGGCGGCACGGTTGAGCGGATGGCCGATGGACTCCATCTCGGCCAGCTCTTCTGCGGAGCAGAACGGTTGCTCTCGCCAGCGAAACGCTTCAGACATGCTTGAAAGTGTAATGCGACATGTTAGAAGAAGCAATAGTCTGCCTTGTAGAGGGTTTTACTACCCGTGCTACGCAGCGATGGCGTTGACGAGCATCTGTGGAACGGCGTCGAGCGCGGTATCGAGGAGATGCTCGATGGCGACGGCCGGTGATCCAGCTTGATCAACGTCGACCATGCCGGCCCAGGCTTCCGGTTCGTAGCGAGCGAGCGACGAGAGTGCGAGCGTCACGATCCACCAAGCCAGCAGCGGGTGCAGCGGCCGGTCCATCCCGGATACAGCGGGCAGCACCCACCAGTCGCCTCGGTAGCGGGTAGCGCAGCGCTGTTCCACCGTGGACACGTCGGGGCCGGGATCGGGACGTTCATCAGAAAGCTCGTCTCGAGTACCGAGTTCGTGAAACGGTATTCGACTGGCGGAGCGGGCGGGGGCGAACTGCTCCGCGGCTGCGAGCCTTGCAGCGTGGGATAGCCGGACAGGAAGTCGAGGAGCCGGTCACGGGACGGATCGTCCGCGAGGGTCACGGGCAATCCAGTGGGCCTGAACAGCGCCGTGAGGATTAGGGACCTGCCTACTCGTACTCTTCGGCGACCTCGGTGGCACGGGCTGGGGATACGAGCATCTTCTTCCGGTCGCGCAGACCTGAGTTGTACGCGGTGACGATGTTCTCGGCCAAAGGGAGGCTGCGGGAGTTCGAGCCGCCGCCTGAAGTGGTCATCCGAACTGCGTGCATCTTCCAATGACCCACGGGCGCCTTCTGGAGGGTCCTGCTTAGGCGGTCGAGCTGGACTGTGTCCCAGTTGGTATCGATGACCATCCCCACGGCCCGGATAGCCATGTTGTCCCAGGTGGTCCGGTCCTTTGTCCAAGCGTCGGCAAGAGTGTTCAGGACTTTAGGAAGTAGCCCTTCGCGCTTAGCGCCAACCGCCATGACGGCCTGGACAGCGCCAATCTGGTTGGCCGAAGTGCTCCCGGTTACTGTCAGACCGCAGGACAGCACCTCGTCGTCGATTCGGGTCACCAATTTGTCCTTGGCGGTCAGCGCCACCCGGTAGTTGTCGACTGGGCGGACTGCCTTTCGGTCGCGGTTGGCAGCCAGGAACAGCGCGGCTTCCTCGGAGCGAGTCAAGCCCTCATAGACCATGCAGTGACGGGTGAAATTCGGTCCGTGCTTCTCCGCAGCCACCCTCGTGGAGTGCTGGCCATCTAGCAAGTAGTACCGGCCGTCCTCACGCTTGGACACGATCGCGGCCAGCAGGACCGCAGGGTTCCAGATGCTTGCCAACTTATTGGCCCAAGAGCGCTGGTACATGCGCTGCGCATCCAGGGACGGGTCGATCTCCAGGAGGCCCACGGCGATCTTCTCGTGATACACGGGCCGGTCGTCCTGCGGTGGTACCACGTACTGCGGAGGCACCTTACTGCGCTGTTTGCCTGGGGACTTCTTCGCCAGAACGGCCTTCGTTGTCAATGGATTACCTCTCTGCGTTGACCCGGTTACTGACACAGAGTCAAGCATAGAAATCTCTCGCATGTCAATTTTTCTCGCATTGGTACATTTCTCGCACTAGTGGATTCCTCGCATCGGCGCGCTGGAGTGGGGCTACAGCCGCGAGACCTGTTCAGCTCGGCGCGAACCTTGAGCCGATCATTGTGGTTCTCGCCCGCCTGTCGTGGCGCCGGGAAAGCCAACGCGGGTGATCTTTGTGGCCTCGGCCTAAGCTTCCTGCTCGGCCTGTGACGCAGCGCTACGAAGCGTCAGGAGCTGGATCTGTGCCGCGGCAATCTTTAGGGGGCGGATCAGTTCAAGGCCATGTTCGCTGCCCGTGTCGTCGAGTGACCTGGTGCTCGTTGAGGACCCTTGCGATGGACGCATGGGCTACGGGCTCGCGGCGCCCTGGTCAGCGTTTTGGTCAGAAGGTTTACGAAGGTGCGCCGCGTGGCTTCCTCCTCCTGGAGGACGCATCGGAATGCCGTAGGCATGAGCCCTGTCGAGAATGACGGAAATGCTCGTGCCCTTCTCCCGGGCGATCTCGCCCGGTGTTCGGCGCAGCTCGACGTACTGCTCGACGAGCCATTCCCGGTCGATGTCGTCGTAGCGTCGGTGGTGGACGGTGCGCATCGGGATGCCGTACTCGCCGGCCAGTCGTGCGACCATCGCGCGTGTGATCCCGTAGGCGTTTCCGATGGACTGGGCCGATTGGTACTCGTCGAGATAGCGGCGTCTGAGCTCGTGCTCTGGGAGCAGTTGGCGGGCGACCCGCATGCGTTGCCCGGTGGCACGCGCCTGGGTAGCGGTCTTGGGCGCCATGGGGGCCGGGTGTTCGGTGAGAACGTCGCGGATCGTCTCGATTCTGCTGCCGAGGGCGTCGGCGGCGAATCGTGCGGGGTAGCGACGTCCCTGGACAAGCTTGTGGAGGTGAGCGATGTCGATGTCTGCGGGGTCGGTTCCGGGAAGGTCGATGCCGTCGAGCAGGGCGATCGGTGGATTCCAGACGACGGGTTCGTCTTCTGCGCCCTGGGTGGCGAGGAACTCGCGCGCGACCGCGTCGAGCGCATCGGCGATTTCCGCCGGCCGTACTTCGATGAACCGTTCGCACTCGGAGCGAAATGGTGTCTGCTCGGTGGCGGGGAAGCCTGGGGCTGCGTCGATGGGCAGGGCGCTGATGCGGTGGAACAGGACGCATCGTGCAACGCGGGCCCGCAACTCACCTCCGGCGGGGTAGCCGATGGTGCGACACAGACCGGTCCACTGGGTACTGGGGAGTAGGTCGCGGTAGTCCAGTCGACGGCGCCGTTCGTAGTCGATCGCTATATCAGATTCATCGAGGAAGTCGGCCAGGCGGTCCAGGGCGACCGTCGCTGCGTCCCAGCCCTGCCGCTCTTGCAGCAGCTGCAGCAAGCGGGACACGGTCGGAAGGTCGGTGACCGAGCCGAGCATTGCTGCGGCGGCGTTCATGGTCAGCCCGCTGCCGACGAGCAGCGTTGCCGCGGCCCAGGCCGGTGCGAGGACACGGGAGTAGACCCCGGGTGGGCTCAGTCGCACCTGCCACGCTGTCCAAAAGACGCTGGGCAGTGCGCGGGCGCGGCTGTTGAGCTGCAGCTCGTCGGCCCTTTCTCGCGCGGGGAAGGCAGAGGTGCGCATCCGGAGCTGATCGCCAGGGCGCAGGGTCGGACCGAGTGCGGCGAGCTGTATCGATCGCAAGACCGGGCCGGTGCCCCGGCCCCACGTGACGATCGTGGTGACGGTGGCCTTCTCGGCGCCTTCGCGGCATGAATCGATCAATTCTCGCATCGCTCTGGCCGCTGCGGACCGCGATTTGGTGCCGAGGATCCGCAGCGCTGCGGTGATTGCGATCGCGGTGGTTGATGCGGTCGGCGGGGCCATGAACCCAGGGCGGATCAAGGTCTTGCGCTGGGGGTCACCCCCGGAATCGTGTGAAGCGGCGTCAGCGTCCAGGATGTCCAGGGGAACCCACGCCGACAGCTTCGGAGCCGTGATGTTGGCGAGCACTCTGCCGGCAACGGCCCGCACTTCGGAGAGAGCGACGCTGGCAGGCTGGGGAAGTCGTCCGTAGAGCCCGAATACGGCCCGGTCGGCGTCGATGGTCTCAAGCACAAGTCTTTGCGCCGTGAGCGCGGGGTGGTCCTCAGCGAGGCGGAGCGTGCGGGTCGTGCTTAGCTCATGGCCGCATCCGGAGGTGGGCTCCGCGCGTTTTGATGGCCAGCTCCCGCATCGTCCCGGTATGGGCAAACCGTCGCGTGAAAACATCATCTGACGCGGTGTCCTCATGCACTTCGGACACAGGTCTGCCAGCAGGCGGCCGTGTCGCAGGCAGGCGAATGACCATCCCAGGCGCCAGGTCAGCTGCCATCGGCCGCCGCTGTCCGCGAGGCAGTCCGGACAATAGCGAGAGCCGCTACCCCGTCCCCATAGGCGCTTTCTGTTCACCTGCCGCGTCTCCGAGTCGATCAGCAACGCCCGGCCTTGAAAACGCATCAGCGTCATGCGGTGAAGAACGCTCTGATCCGTGCCGGTCGCGTGGGCAATCCCCGCCGCTTCGTGCTCACGCAACGCGATAGTCCAGTCATTGGGCACGTCCGGATTGCGGCTCTTATGCTTCGTGCGCGCCGACAGGTCGAGATCCTGCAGCACGTCGCCGTAGCGGACCTGCATGCGGTGAGTCAGCGCCTCCAACCAGGAGTCAAGCGCCTCTCCGGGCAGCGGTGCGATGCGGATCGGGAAGGTGCGGACCACAGCCGTCAGCCCTGCTTTCTGTGGTTCCTCGGCCTGCTGGTCTTCATGCCGCTCGCTAGCAACTCCTCCCATTGCGCCTGCTGCTCCCGCGCGGCCCTGTCGGGTTTGACGTGGGTGAGAAGGTCGGGCGTCAGGCGCTCTTCGCCGGTGCGGATGGCCCGCAGACAGGCCCGCTTGACCAGCGTCATCAGGGAGCCGATGTGGCCGCTGCAGCGCGCGTAGAGGTGGTCGGACAGGTCGTCGGCCAGCATGCCCGGGTACTTGTCAGCCAGCACCACGCGCTGTTCCAGGGAGAGCAGGAAGCTGCGCCACTGCATGCGCCCGGCTTCGTTTTTGATCGTGAACGGGGCCAGTTCGAGCGGGGTGATCCGGCGCTCGAGCTGCGGGTCCTCGTACAGGCCCTTTTTGCGCAGGTCGTAGCCGATGAACAGGATCATCAAGGGGAACTCGTTGGCGATCGTCTTGAACTGGTTGGCCAGCTCGGTCCCGCGTATCGAGCGGAACCGCAGGAACTGCAGATCATCTACTAGCAAGAGCCTTGATTCGCAGGAGACGGCGCAGTCCAGGGCCCGGGAAAGGAACGAGTTCGCGGTCCCGCTGTTGCGCCCGGAATGGGCGAAGAACTCCAGCATCGCCCAGTTGAAGTCCTTGACCGTTGTGTCGCCCATCATGCCGACCCGGATCACCGGCCACCGCTCGTGACCCGCGGCGGTAAACCGGCCGTGCTGGCGGATCAGGTCGTTGTGCACGCGCTTGGCGAAGGAGAGACCGACGGTGGTCTTGCCCAAGCCAGGGAACGCGTCAACCGCAGCCATGCCCTTGGCCTCCCAGTTCGGCTGGTCCAGCCCGGCTTCGAGGACGTCAGTTAGATCCGCTATGAGCCCATCGGCCTGCACCGTTTTGATCGGTCGTAGGTTGGCCAAGAACCTGCGACGTGCGAGATCGTGCTCTTCTTTCGCTGCTGGCCCCAAGGCCTTGAGTTCGACCATCGTCATGTCGGGCGGGCGTGGATAGTCCGGCGCCTCGGCGAACGCCGCGAACCCCTCCTTCCTGGTCAAGGTCAGCTCATCGAGGCGTAGGGACTTCCACGCCGGATCCTCCGGCACTGCGGTATCGGGTTTCGGCCTGCTCACAGGTCCTCCAGCGCTTCGGCGTAGAAGGCGTCCTCGTCCAAGTCCTCGGGCTCGAGTTCCGAACCGCCCTCGTCCTCTTCGAAATCAGCCTCGTCATCGTCGCCGTATAGGTCCTGCTGCGGCGCCGACAACGCTCGTCGGCGCGCGGGCTCATCAAGCGCGATGGCGAACGCCGCCTGGTCCCGGGCTGCTCGTAGTGCCATGCGACGCTCGGCCAGTGTCATCCCCTGTCCGAGGTTCCAGCGCTCAAGCAGGACCTTGACCGCGAGGGCATCGCTCGGGTGCTCAAACCGTTCGGCCGCCAGCTTCCTACCGAACTCGAGTGCGTCCTCGCTGAGCGGGAAGTCACGCTCGGCCGCGTGCTCCCAGTCCAACTGATGCCATTTGCGGTCCAGGTCCCGGAAGTAGGCGTGGTCGACGTCGTCCGGGTTGACCTGGATTGGCCACTTCCCGTTCAGATACGGGCTTGGGCGCCCATCGCGGTAGAGCCCCTCGCCGTTGTAGCGCCGCCCGTCGATCTCCACTCCGTAAGGCTGGATGGTGCGCCACTGCGTCTCGAGGAACTCCAGCGCGAGGTACGGGTCGCGCGGCACCTCGATGTACCCAGCGCGTGCGACGCCGTGCTCGAACATCTGCGCCGGACTCATGCGCAGGCCCTTGATGCCTGGGTCTCCGAGACTCGAGTGCGGCCTGCGATGGTAGGTGGCCGCGACCCATTGGCGAATCCGGTCGAATAGTTCGTCGATGTAGTAGAAGGCTTCGCGTTCCGGATGTTCGCCGCGGGCGAACAGGTCCTGGCCCTTGTAGCCGGGCAGCCTGTGCAGCAGATCCTCTCTCAAGGTTCTGAAAAACCGCTCGATCGGGCCCTTGTCCCGGCCCGTCCGCAGCCGCACCGGCTGGATGGAGATGCCCATCCGGGCGCACACGCTGCGCATGTGCTCAGAGACGTAGATCTTCCCGTGGTCGATGACGATGGCCTCGGGTGCCAGCGCGGGACCAGCGGCCTTCGCCATCGGCCCGTCGATTGCGGACGGATCCAGCACCACCGTGCGGGGGATGCCGTGCTCGGGCCAGACCGCTTCGGCCGGCCAGTGCGGCAGGACCGGCAGCGGCCGGTAGGCCTGGAAGAGGACCGCGGCCGCGTCCACGGCCTTCGTGGACACGGGGGTCAGACGCGCCCCGACGATGCACCGGGTGTACCAGTCCATGGCCACGGTCAATTCGCAGTTGATCCACCGCAGGGTCGCCGGATCCAAGGCGTACACATCGAGCCGGGTGGTGTCCATCAACACGTACTCGCCTGGCCTCGTCGGGCGCAGCCGCCCGAACACGCCGCGGGGCCGGGCCGCGATGTCCCGGTTGTGCTTAGTGCTCAGCCGGAACGTGGGATGCTGCCTCTCCAACTCGGTCAGCGCGTCATAGGCCTTCGTCCGGCCCGGAACCTCCACTGCCCCTTCCCCGAACCGGGCGACGACCCTGGCCTCGGCTTGCTCGAGCACCGTCTTGCGCATCGGCTTGGACTGGCCCGTGTACTCCTTGAGGATCTCGGCCATCACCTCCACCCATCGGACATCACACCGGTCGAGGACTGTCGGCACACGGATGGATCCGGCAAGGCCTGCCTCACCCAACCGCCTCGTCGCGACGACCCACCGGTACACCGTGCGCCAGTGCACCCCCAACTCGGCTGCCTTCGCCTCATAGCGCGCCATCTGTGGGAGCGAGGGATCGTACCCCGGGCGAGGTTCACCTTCCCTGGCCAGTTCGGCGGAGCCGGACTTGTACCCCGTGCACACCTCCCGCGCGTGCTCCGCCCGCTCAACCAGCCAGTCCCGCTTCTTGGAGTCGATCTCTTCGAGGAGCGAGAGCGTCGCCGAGGCCAACTCGTCCGCGCCGTCACCGGATGGCCCCGGACCGTCAGCCACGATCCGCACACGCTCGGAGAACAGCAGTTCCTTGACCGAAACCCGCAGGTACTGCCCACGAGCACTGCGCAGCACCACGTCGGTTCCGATCTGGCGCGCCGCGAACTCCACGACCTCGACCATCTCGCCGTCGTGGACCAAGCGGGTGCCCACCTCGAGCCGCGTTGCCCCTCGGCTCACGACGCTCTCCGCACAATGCTTCCGCGTGAGAGCACGCGATCGAGATCAGTGGTCAAGCGCCCAGTCCACAGCAGATGCAGCACGGCCGAGCGCACCAGTCTTGTATCAGCCTGCTCAGTCGCTTCGAACGCATCTTCCAGGGCCATCCCGGTCACGACACCCGAGCGCACCCACTTCAAAAGCGCGGGATCGAAGAGCGCGGACCTGCGGTAGCCGGCCAGGAACCGTAGATTTTTCAGCCGTATCGGCGGAGGCTCGCTCCACACCTCATAGCGCCAACCGTGGTCGTCGACGATGCCTCTCGCCCAGCCGAGCGCGAACGCCACGTCTTCCTTGGCCAGCTTTGATGCGGGCTTCACGTCCACGACCAGGGGCCCAGACCCCGTCATCAGAAGGAAGTCGGGGACATGGCGGCGCACGGCACCATCGACCTCGGCCGTCATCAAGAACGGCTGCGCAACGATCCGGGAGACCTTCCGATCAAAGTCCGCGAATAGAAGCCGCGCTAACTCCAGCCGGGACTCGAAGATCACATGCGCCTGCTCGGTCGCCGACCAGTACGCCCCTGAATAGTGCCGCTGCCCGAAGTGCCAGCGAAACGTCCGCCACGGCCCGGCCGCAAGTAGCGCGTCCAACGGCGCGGCACTGAACTCACACGCGACTGCTTCCGAACCACATGGGTCCTTGGCGCGTATGAAGGCACTCGACATTGCTATCCGACCAGACATCCCGCCTCGCATCATGGCTTCGCTCAACGACGACGGGCCACGATCCCGCGCCACGACGCGGAGGACACCAAGAACGGCCCGGGCCTCACCCGATCGAGTGAGGCCCCTGACTAGGATGTCCGCGGGATATGCCAAAACTGCTATCCGGCTGACATGGAGTCGCGGATTCTGACACCGGATTGCGGACCCTACACTAAAGCCGGGGTCAACTCTGAGCCATGTCCACGAAGCGGGAGTAGTGGCCCTGGAACGCGACCGTGATCGTGGAGGTGGGTCCGTTACGGTGCTTGGCCACGATCAGGTCGGCCTCGCCGGCGCGGGGCGACTCACGCTCGTAGGCGTCCTCGCGGTGCAGCAGGATGACGACGTCGGCGTCCTGCTCAAGGGAGCCGGACTCGCGCAGGTCGGACATCATGGGGCGCTTGTCGGTGCGCTGCTCGGGACCACGGTTGAGCTGCGCGATCGCGATGACCGGCAGTTCGAGTTCCTTGGCCAGCAGCTTGAGCGCACGCGACATCTCGGAGACCTCCTGCTGGCGGCTCTCCGGGCGGCGTGAACCCCCGGTGGACATCAACTGCAGGTAGTCGACGATCACAAGGCGCAGGTCGTGACGCTGTTTGAGACGGCGGCACTTGGCCCGGATCTCCATCATCGACATGTTGGGCGAGTCGTCGATGAACAGCGGAGCGGCCGACACCTCGCCCATCCTGCGGGCCAGGCGCGCCCAGTCCTCGTCGGTCATCGTGCCGGAACGCATGTGGTGCAGGGCCACCCGGGCCTCCGCGGACAGCAGGCGCATGGTGATCTCGTTGCGGCCCATTTCGAGACTGAAGATCACACTGGTCAGGCCGTTGCGGATCGAGCAGGATCGAGCCAGGTCCAGGCCCAGCGTCGAGTTGTGCGTCGGAATCCAGGTCGGGCCCGCCAGATACAGGTGGTCGTCGTTGTCGACCTGCACGCATCGCACCGGGACGGAAGCGATCGCTCGCACGTCCGTGATGTATCGCAGGCCCGTGCTCGGATCGTCCCGTCCGCTTTGGCGCACAACCTTCCGGGGCACTCGAAAGACCTTCTCGGAAGGCGTGAAGGCGACGGTGTGCGTGGCCGAACCGCCATGGTCGCGCTCGGCGCCGGGCCAGGTCGTCATCGTGGACTTGTAGCCGAGGCTCAGCACCAGTTCCCAGATGTCGCGCGCGAACCTCGGATGGGTCGCCGAGATGTGGACAGCGCCGGTCTCATCGACCTCGCCCTCGGTGTCGAGCAGGCCGGCGAGCAGATCGCGGCGCTGCGACTCAGAGGCTCGAAGATACTCGCCGGGGATGTGCTTGTCGCCGAGAACGCCCATGCTGCGCAAGAGCTCCGGCACCGTGCCGGCCTCGCCGGGACGGCACGTCTGACAGCGCGTCAGCTCAACTGATGAGCCCGCGCAGGCCTCGCACCAACGCTCCGCAACCGCGGCGAGCGTCCCATCCGTGGCGGCCGCGAAACCTTCGGCCGCGAGCTGCTCGACGATCTGTGGGTCGTCGATGTCGATGCGTGCGGCGCCCGATGCGGCGCCCGCCCGGCTGCGCCCCAGCCAGACGCCGAGCGCGTACGGCGACAACGGAAGATCCCGCCCGGGCAGTTTCGCCGCGGCCGCGACGGCGACAGCGTGGTCCGGCCGGCTTCCGGGAAGATCGCGGCGCAGGGTGTCAGCGAGCTGCCTGGTCGTCTTCACGCACGCAGACGTCTGTGTCTGCGTCGGCCACTGATGCAGTGCATCGGCGACCAGGACGGTGCCGTCGGAGAACTCGACCTCGTAGCACGGGCGGTCAGTCATGGCATCGGTCGCCGCGACCACACGAGTGGGGCGGCCGTCCGCGCCCAGCAGCCAGTCGCCGACCTGAACGACGCCCATCGTGGTCCAGCCGGTCGGCGTCGGCAGCGGTGTGTCGAGCGCCAGCGCCTTACCGATGGCCGGACGCGCCGCGATGATGATCATCTGGCCCGGGTGCAGGCCGTTGGTCAGCTGGTCGAGATCGGTGAAGCCGGTTGGGACGCCGGTCATCTGGCCCGAGCGGTTGGAGATCGACTCGATCTCGTCGAGCGCGCCCTCCATGATGTCCGCCAGCGGGGCGTAATCCTCTCCGGCGCGCTGCTCGGTGACGCCGTAGATCTCGGCCTGCGCGCGATTGACGATCTCGTCGAGGTCCGCGCCGTCGGTCGCGTAGCCCATCTGCGTGATCCGGGTCCCCGCCTCGACCAGGCGGCGCAGGATCGCGCGCTCGCGCACGATCACCGCGTAATACCCCGCGTTGGCCGCGGTGGGCACCGAGGACATCAGCGTGTGCAGGTACGGCGCACCGCCGACCCGGGTCAGCTCGCCGCGCTTGGTCAGCTCAGCGGAGACGGTGACGGCGTCGGCGGGTTCGCCCCGCCCGTAGAGGTCGAGGATCGAGTCGAAGATCAGCTCGTGTGCCGGCTTGTAGAAGTCCCGGCCCTTGACGACGTCGATGACGTCCGCGATAGCGTCCTTCGACAGCAGCATGCCGCCGAGGACGCCTTGCTCGGCCGCCAGATCCTGAGGCGGCGTCCGGTCATATGACGAGCGAGCGCCACCATAACCCGTCGGCGGACCGGGATCGCCCAGGCCGTCGTCGGGGGGTTCGGGGACGCCGTCCGGGCCGTTGAAGGCGGACACAGGTGGCTCGCCTCCTCGGCTCGGTTCGCGGGTTGTCTACCGTACGGGCGAGGCCGGTCGGCTGGCGAGCGACACGTCCACAGGGCTTGTGGATAACCTGGGGATAACTGCGTCGTTCCTGTTGAAAACCGCCGGTCTTCCTGTGCGTATGCGGTGGACAACCGATGTGGACAGATCGCCGCGGCCGAGCCGACCGCTCGGTGAGGTGCGCAGCCGCCGGCTAACGTTCGTCCACCGTCTGTGGATAGAAAAAAGCCGGGTGCCGCCTCTCCGTGGAGGGGCGGCACCCGACACGATGTCGGTACCCGGCCGGGACTTGAACGCGCGTTGTCGAGCCGGGGCTCAGGCCGCGACGATCGTCAGTCCGATCGAGGCCGCCACCTCGGGGTGCAGCCGGACCGAGACCTTGTGGCTGCCGACCGTCTTGATCGGAGTGGGGATCTCGATGCTGCGCTTGTCCAGCGCCGGGCCGCCCGCCTTCGACACCGCCGTGGCGATGTCGGCGACGGTGACCGCGCCGAACAGCCGGCCCGAGTTGCCGGCCCGGCTCGACAGGCGCACGTTCAGCGCCTCGAGCTCGTTCTTGATCTCCTGGGCGTGGCCCAGGTCGCGCACCTCGCGGGCCTTGCGGGCCTTGCGGATGGTCTCGATCTGCTTCTCGGCGCCCTTGCTCCAAGCGATCGCGAAGCCGCGCGGCAGCAGGTAGTTACGGCCGTAGCCGTCCTTGACCTCGACGACGTCGCCGGGCGAACCGAGGTTCGAGACCTCGTGGGTGAGGATGAGCTTCATGATTCGTCCGCCCTTCCTCAGCGTGCGGTGCTGGTGTAGGGCAGCAGCGCCATCTCGCGGCTGTTCTTCACGGCCGTGGCGACATCGCGCTGGTGCTGGGTGCAGTTGCCGGTCACGCGCCGGGCACGGATCTTGCCGCGATCGGAGATGTACTTACGCAGCAGGTTCGTGTCCTTGTAGTCGACGGACGTGACCTTGTCCTTGCAAAAGGCGCAGACCTTCTTCTTGGGCTTGCGCACTGGGGGCTTAGCCATGATTACTCGCTTTTCCTACGAAGATCAGATTTAGAAGGGGGGCTCGTCCGAGTAGCCGCCGCCCCAGCCGCCGCCGGAGCCGCCGGTAGCCCATGGGTCGTCCTGCGGTGCGGAGCCTCCGGACTGGGGGGCACCGCCGCCCTGGCCGCCCTGGCCGCCGGGACCGCCCTGGCCGCCGCTCCAGCCGCCGCGCGACTCGCCGCCGCCGCCGCCGAAACCGCCGCCGCCACCCCGGGACGCCTTGGTGACCTTCGCCGTCGCGTACTTGAGCGACGGGCCGACCTCCTCGACGTCCAGTTCGACCACGGTGCGCTTCTCACCCTCGCGGGTCTCGTAAGAGCGCTGCCGCAGCCGGCCCTGCACGACCACGCGCATGCCTTTTGTCAGGCTCTCGGCCACGTTCTCCGCGGCCTGCCGCCAGATCGAGCAGCGCAGGAACAGCGCGTCGCCGTCCTTCCACTCGTTGGTGGCGCGGTCGAAGGTGCGCGGGGTCGAGGCGACGGTGAAGCTGGCCACCGCCGCGCCGCTCGGGGTGAAGCGCAGTTCCGGGTCGTCGGTCAGGTTCCCGACGACGGTGATGACGGTCTCGCCTGCCATGGGGTTCTACTCGCCTTTCGGGCTAGCGGTCTGGTGGGGCGCACCGCCCCGACGGTGACACGGGCCCGGCGCAGCTCGGTGCCGGAACACCTACCGCTGGTCGGGTCGGATGACCTTGGTCCGCAGCACACCCTCGTTCAGGTTGAGCTGGCGGTCGAACTCCTTCACCACTGAGGGCTCGGCGTTCAGGTTGATGACGGCGTAGATGCCTTCCGACACCTTCCTGCCGCCCTTCTTGATCTCGTAGGCGAGCCGACGACGGCCCCAGATGTCGGTCTTCTCGACCGTGCCGCCGTTGCTGCGGATCACGTTCAGGAAGTTATCCACCGACGGAGCGATCTGACGCTCTTCGAGGTCCGGGTCGAGGATGACCATGACTTCGTAATGACGCATGCGGAAACCCACCTCCTATGGACTCAAGGCGGCCGCGGACTTTCCGCGGCAGGAGGGCGATGCGTCGGGCTGTGCTCAGGTGCGTGCACAGACCGGGTTCGGGCAAGTCTAGCCGGATGCCATTGGTCCCTTGAAATCGACCGGGAACGCGTCGATGGTGACAGTGGAGCGGGTGGCCCCTCACCCAGCGCGCTGGGATGCGCCGCTTCCGCTCGCCTGGAGCCGCACCACGGAGGAAAGGAGTCACCGATGGCACGCACGATCTCTCCTGAACAGTCCCACCGGCACCAGCTTCCGTTCACGCTCAACACCGACGGCGCCCGGCACCCCCTGGAGAACACCGGCAGCGCCCTGACCGCGCTGCTCGGCATCGTCGCCGCGGTGTGCGCCTTCTTCCCCTCCATGCACCTGCTCGGATCCTGGGCCGGCCTGGCCGGCCTGGGTGCCGGACTGTGGGCGCAGATGATCTCGGCGACCACCGCCGAGCGTTTCGTGAACATCACCGGGGTCGTCCTTTCCGGGATCGGCCTGCTGTTCGGACTCGCTCACGGTGGACTTTACTGACGCCCACTGACAGCGGCGGGTGTCCGCGGCCGGCAGTACGGTTGCCCTCATGGTGAACAAGAGCCCGCGGCCGCGCGTCGGCTGCACCGTCGACCCCGCCGACCCGCTCGGCGCCGCGGCCGCGCGCGGCGCCGAGGCCATGCAGATCCTGCTGGGCGACCCGCAGAGCTGGACAAAACCGGCGACGCTGTACCCGGACGGGCCAGCGGCGCTGAAGCGGACGGTGAAGGACGCGGGGCTCGCGCTATATGTGCACGCGCCGTACGTGATCAACGTCGCCTCGCCGAACAACCGGATCCGGATTCCCAGCCGGAAGCTGCTTCAGCAGACCCTCGACGCCGCGGCCGAGGTCGGGGCGCTCGGCGTCGTCGTGCACGGCGGGCACACCACGAAGAACGACGAACCGGCGGTCGGTTTCGACAACTGGCGCAAGGCGGTCGAGGGGTTGGAGTTCTCCTGCCGGCTGCTGATCGAGAACACGGCGGGCGGCGATCACGCGATGGCCCGGCGACTGGAGTCGATCGCCCGGCTGTGGGACGCGGTCGACGGGCACGATGTCGGCTTCTGCCTGGACACCTGCCACGCGTTCGCAGGCGGTGAACCCCTGGACACCGTCGTCGGCAAGATCGTCGATGTCACCGGGCGGATCGACCTGGTCCATGCCAACGACTCGCAGGGCGGCCTGGACTCGGGCCGTGACCGGCACGCCAACTTCGGGAACGGTGCGATCGACCTGGACGACCTGGCCGTCGCCGTGCGCGCGGCCGCCGCCGTGGGCGCCGACTTCGTCTGCGAGACGCCCGGCGACGCGGCGGCCCAAGCCGCGGATATCGCCTGGATCCGGGAAAGGCTGGCTGACCCGGAGTAACCTGCTTCGGCGTGGCACTACTCTACGCGAGCGGATCATCACGTAAAGCGACTGACGAGTTGGTCATTCGACCTCTCGACCGCGACGAGCACCTGAAGTTCGTGCGCGGCGCGGCGACATTCGCCCACGACGCCGGGTCGGCGGTCTCCTTCCTGCAGTGCCCCTCATGGGGAGCCGTCAAGAGCGGTTGGGACGCCGAGTCGCTCGGCTGGTTCCGCGGCGGCGACCTGGTAGGTGCCGGCCTGGTGCTCTACCGATGGCTGCCTCGGGTACGACGCTGCCTGGCCTACCTGCCCGAGGGGCCGGTGATCGACTGGTTCGGCGAGCGGACCGGGCTCGGCCTGGAGCAATGGCTCGGGCCGCTGGTCGGCGAGTTGCGCCGGCGTGGCGCGTTCGCGGTCAAACTCGGGCCGAAGGTCGTGGCGCGCACCTGGTCCTGCGCGACCGTCAAACGGGCGATGGCCTCGGGCCGGTGCCGACGGCTCGGCGAGGTCCCGGCGGACGGCGCGGACTCGCGCGCCGACGAGCTGTCGCATCGGCTGCGTTCACTCGGTTGGCGGCGCACTGAACGTGATGGGGATGGTTTCGCCGACTTCCAGCCGCGCTACCTCTTCCGCCTGCCGCTGCTCGGCCGCGACCGGCACGAGGTCAGCGCCGCGTTCAGCCAGCAGTGGCGGCGCAACATCCGACTGGCCGAGCGGGCCGGTGTGCGGGTGGAGCGCGCCCGCGAGGCCGATCTGCCAGAGTTTCACCGCCTCTACCTCCAGACCGCCGAGCGAGACCGGTTCATTCCCCGGCCCCTGGAGTACTTCCAGCGCATGTTCGGCGCCCTGAACGCGGAGGAGCCCGAACGCATCCGCCTGTACGTCGCTCGGCGCGGTGACACGGCCCTGGCCGCAGCGACCATGGTGCGCGTCGGAACGTACGCCTGGTACAGCTACGGAGCTTCCGCGGACGCCGGGCGCGAGCACCGCCCGTCGAACGCGTTGCAGTGGCGCATGATCGAGGACTGTCTCACAGACGGCGTGAGCGTCTACGACCTGCGGGGCATCGCCAGCACGCTGGATCCCGCGCACCATCTGCACGGCCTGCTGCGATTCAAGGTCGGGCTGGGTGGTGAGGCGGTCGAGTACCTCGGCGAGTGGGATTTCCCGGTCAACCCCGTGCTGTACCGGGCCTTCCAGCTCTATCTGGCGCGGCGTTGAGATGCCTCTCACGCTGTACGTCGATCGCGGAGCCTGGCGACATCACCAGATGTGCATGCTCGAGACCGAGCCGGATCTGGTCCCGGTGGCCAAAGGGAACGGCTACGGGTTCACGGTGCCGGTGCTCGCGCGTGCCGCCGCCGGCCTCGGCGTGGACCAGTTGGCGGTGGGAACAGCGCAGGAGGCGACCGCGGTGCTCGGTTGCTTCGCCGGAGATGTGATCATCCTCGAACCGCACTTGGAGGGTGCGGAGCCGGCATTCAACGACAGTCGTATCGTGCGCACGGCAACCACGGTGGACGCGGTGCGCAAACTCGCCGGACAGCGGATGATCATCGACTGCCGCAGTTCCCTGTTGCGCCAGGGGCTCGCCCGGCAGGATCTGGCCCTGGCCGCACAGGCGCTCGGCGGCCAGCAGGTCGACGGCTTCTCGCTGCACCTTCCGCTGGACCGGCCGGCGTCGACCGATCCCGCGGACGAGACCAGAGTCTGGGTGCGCGCACTGGGCCAGGCCGGGTTCCGGGTGGAGACGATATACGTCAGCCATTTGAGCCGCGCCGAGATCGCCGCACTGGAGCGTGCGTGCCCGGGCACCCGGTTCCGGCCGCGGATCGGCACTCAGTTGTGGCTGGGCGCGCCGGACGCCGTCGAGGCCAGGGCGACCGTGCTGGACGCCTTTCCCGTGCAGCGCGGCGACCGGATCGGCTACCGGCAGAATCGGTCGCGACAGGACGGCTGGGTGGTGGTGGTCAGCGGCGGGACCGTGCAGGGCGTCGGGCTCGAAGCGCCGCGCACGCTGCGCGGATTGCTGCCGCGGGCCAAGGAACTGCTGCGTTCCGGGCTCGCGGCGGCCAACCGGACCCGCTCGCCGTTCACCTGGAAGGGCCGCAAGCAGTGGTTCGCCGAACCGCCGCACATGCTGGTTTCCATGCTCTACCTGCCGCGGCAGGTAGAGCCTCCGGAGCCGGGTAGCGAGTTGTGCGCCGACTTGAGGCACACCTCGACGCATTTCGACCAGGTCGTCATGCGGTGACTTCGAGGCCGGCACCGATCGTGCGGCGCGGAAGGCACAGCGTCAGGAGGCTGTGTCCGGCTGCTGCGCGTCGGCATCGGCGCCGGAACCGGTAGCGGCCTCGTCGCTGTGCCCTGCTCCGGTCCGCGCGGTGCCGAGCGCACCGGTCCCCGCTTCGCCCTCCTCGTCGCCGCTTTCGCCGGCTGCGGCCGTCTCAGCGGGACGTGACTGCGAGGGAACCGCGGCGACCTCCAACAAGTCGCGGAATCCGTATACGTCCGGCGCCTGGTCAAGCACGCCGCCGCCCGGGTCGTCGAATCCGCCGGCCCGAACCGGATCGCGCCGGGTGTCGAAGATGTCGCGGATCACCTGCACCACGAAGAACAGCGTGCCGCCGATGTGGATCGCGATCGCGGTGTCGTAGCCGCCTTGAGGCAGGCCCCGCTCCGGCGTGTTCAGGGTGACCAGGTACATCCAGATCGCCCCGTAGTACAGCACCTCACACGCCTGCCAGATCAGGAAGTCGCGCCAGCGCGGCCGAGCCAGCACGGCGAGCGGGATGAGCCAAAGCACGTACTGCGGCGAATAGACCTTGTTGAACAGGATGAACGCGGCCGCGGTGAGGAACGCGATCTGCGCGACCCGTGGACGGTGCCGGGCCAGCCAGGCGATCAGCCCGATACCGACGCACGATACCGCGAGCAACACCGCGAACAGCGTGTTGATCTGGTTCGGCTTGAAGCTCATGTGCAGCGGGCTGTATTCGAGGAAGAGCCAGAGCGAACCCCAGTCCGCGCCTCGGTTCTCGTTGAACGTGTAGAAGTAGGTCCACGAGTGCCAGTTCTCGATCATGAACGGCAGGTTCACCGCGAGCCAGGAGCCGGCCGCCCCCGCGAGGCACAGCGCCCACGACTTCATCTTCCCGGCGCGCCAGCACAGCAGTACCAGGGCGACCAGCAGCAGCGCCGGATACAACTTCGCCGCGGTGCCCAGGCCGATGAAGATCCCGGCCACCACGGGCTTGCCGCGCGCCCAGGCCAGCAGCGCGACGGCGGCCAGCCCCACCGCGATCAGGTCCCAGTTGATCGTGCCGTTGAGCATCAGCCCCGGGGCGACAGCGAACATCATGGCGTCCCACGGGCGCGGCCCGGACACTCCGATCAGCGCCACCACCGTGATCGCCGCGAAAGCGAGCAGGAACCAGGTGGTGAAGACGTAGAACCAGCGGCCCTGGTTGTTCGCGTCGCCGGGTACGTGCCGGGCCAGCAGCGCCGCCGTCTCCATCGCAGCGCCGGTGATGACCGGGTATTCGAGATAGTCGTTCGGGTTGGTCGAGTAGTACGCGACGTGACCCTGTGAGAAGCCGCGTCCTTGATACATGAACGGGATGTCGGTGTAGCACATGTGCGTGTACTGCTGATTGCCGCCGCCGGTCCACGACGACTTGAAGCAGGGCTCGCGCATGCCGATGCCGACCGCTGTGGAAAGCAGGGTCAGCAGGAGCAGCAGGAAGGCCATCGTCGCCCGGCCGCGCGGAAGCCGGGCGCGGCGGCCGAGCACGCCGCCGAATCCGTCGGCGCCAAGGTTCGCCACGGGATCGTCCAAGCTCGGCGCTGTGACGACGAGCGTCGTCGGGCGCGTCGCGCGCGGCTCGGGAGCTTCGTCGACTTCGGCAGTGCTGACCGTCATGCGCGTAACCATAGCGAGCGATTCAAGAGCAAGCGCGATGGCATGGCGTGTCCGTGGGCGATCGATTGCATTGAGCGGCTCTGACGCGGTCTTATCTGCGCGCGGGTGCGTTACCGGTGCCGTCCGTGTCGTGAAAGCGCACGCGCGAGCGGTAACGGCGGGCTGCAGGTGCTGTGTGGCGGAGGAAGGCTGCGGCCCCGCGATCCTCGGATCGCGGGGCCACGCGCTGGGGTGGGCGCCGGAGTTACTTCGAGCGCGTTGGTTTCGGTGACGTCGACGGCAGCGTTCCGCTCGGTGTCGGTGACGAACCGCCGCCACCGCCGCCGCCGCCACCACCACCAGTGCAGCCGCCGAGCCCCAGGAAGCCCGGAGAGCAGGTGGCGGTCGCGCTCGGACTCGGGGTGCCGGCGCTCGGCGTGCCGGTCGGGCCGCTCGGGCTCGGCCGCGCCGTGGTCGGGCTGGCCGAGGGCGAGGGGCTGGCCGCCGGGCTGTTCATGATCTTCATGTTCGCGGTGTTCGGCGTCGGGAACGGCGGGTCTCCCGCGAACTTGGAGTTCGTTCCCTGCATCAGCTTCATGAACTCGGACCAGATGGGCAGCGAGACCGAGGCGCCGTAGGCGAAGCCGGAGTTGTTGATGTTGTCCACCGGCGCGGCCACCTGGATGGTCTTGCCGGTCTGCGGATCCTTCTCGTTGATCCACCGGGACACCGCGACCGCTGTCTCCAGCTTCGAGGTGTATCCGTTGAACCACACCGCAGCCGTGGTGAAGTAGCCGTTCTGGGTCTTCTTGTAAATATCCGGATAGTTCTTCTGGAGCGGGCCCATGTCCATCGTCGAGGTACCGGTCTTGCCGGCGATGTTCTGCAGACCGGCCTGGTTGGTCGCGCCGTAGGCGGTGCCGTCGGAATCGTGCGTCACATGGGTGAGCGTCTGTGTGACCGTCTCGGCGACGTTCGGGTCGAGAACCTGCTTCGGCTTGTCGTCGGGCTTCCAGTCGAATCCGGTGCTGACGTTCTTGATCTCCTTGACCTCCATCAGCGGGTACTGCGCACCGTTGTTGGCGAACGCGCTGTACGCGGAGGCCATCCGGGCCGGGCTTACCGACGCGACGCCGAGCGTGAGCCGCGCGTTCGCCAGCAGGCCCCGTGAGGTCTTCTCGGTGACGCCGAGTTCGTTCGCCGTCTGCAGGACGTCCTTGTACGTGACCTCGTTGGCGAGGCGGACGAAGGCGGTGTTGATCGACTCGGAGGTCGCCGTGTTGATCGTGACGACGCCGTGCGAGCCGTCGTCGTTCTTCACCGGCGGGTCACCCGCCGCCGCCTGCATTTCCGCCGCATTGCCCTTCTGTGGCCACGGTGAACTGCCGTCGATGTAGCTGTCCGGCGAGTAGTTCTGCTGGAACGCCGTGGCCAGCGTGAACGCCTTGAACGTGGAACCGGGTTGCACCTGGCGTTGGGTGGCCGAGTTGAACTGGTCCGTGCCGCCGTAGAAGGCGATCAGGTCTCCGGTGCTCGGGTCCACCGCCGCGAGCGCCGGATAGAGGTTCTGGTCGTACCAGTTCTTGCTGTCCAGCTTGGACAGCAGCCGATCCTGTACCGCCTGCTTCGCCAGATTCATGTACTTCTGGTTGAAGGTGGTGACGATGGTGTAGCCGCCGTTGCTGGACTCGATCTGGTTCATGTCCGGCACGCCGCTGTTCGGGTTGGTGCTCGCGTAGGTGTCGATCCAGTTCTCGACCGCCTGCTTCATCTGCTGCTGCTCGATGCTCTCCGAACTGTTGCTCTGCGGCACGATGGTCGGGAACTTGGCGGCATCGAGGTCGGACTGCTTGATCAGACCGTAGTCGAACATGTTCTTCAGTACCGCGGACCAGCGCGCTTTGAGCTGGCCCTGCCAGTATGTCTGGGTCGCCGTGTCCTCGGTCGGATCGTAGCCCTTGCTGAAGTTGGTCGGCTGGTTGACCAGGGAGGCCAGCAGCGCGGCGTCCGAGGGATCGTTGACCTGCGCGATGTCCTTGCCGAGCCAGGCCTTGGACGCGGCCTCGACCCCGGAGGCGTTGCGGCCGAAGAACACCGTGTTCAGGTACTCCTGCATCACCCGGTCCTTGGTCCAGGTGTGCCCGATCTTCAGCGCTATGAAGATCTCGTCGATCTTGCGGCTGAAGGTCTGGCTCTGCGTCAGGTAGGCGTTCTTCACGAACTGCTGGGTCAGCGTCGAACCGCCCTGCAGCGGCTTGCCCTCCACGTCGTTGAGGAACGAGCGGATCATGCCGGTGTACGAGATGCCGGGGTTGGTGCGGAAGGTCTTGTCCTCGGCGGCGATGATCGCGTTCTGCATCACCATCGGGATCTGGCTTATGTTCACGTCGCGCCGGTTCGTGTCGCCGAACTTCGCGAACGTCGAGGTGCCGTCGTCGTAGGTGAAGGTGGTGACCTGCGCGGTCGACGCCAGCGACTGCGCGGTCGGGATCTGCACCGTCGCGTACTCGAACGCGATCAGTCCGATGATCAGGAAGAAGCCGGCCAGCACGAAGGAGGAGACCTGTTTGATCGACGGCACCCAGTGCCGCCAGCCGTCCATGCCGGTGCGCGGGTAGTCGAAGTACCGGTGGTAGCCGGTCTTCGTCACCGGCCTTGCCCCCGGGCGCCCTGCTGGGCCGCGCTCGCCCGTCCGGCGGCCGGCGCCGTTGCGGGTCGAGCGTCCGTCGATGGCGCTGGGACCGTACCGAGTCGAGCGCTCCTGGCCCGGGGCATACTCGGTCGGCGCGTCGGTGCCGCTGCGGGCGGCCCGGCGCTCTTCGAGCCGGCTGCGCCGAGGCGCCGTGCCGACGACGTCGTCCGTACCGCGGGCAGGCTGGTCGGGGAAGCTCGGCATCTGGCGGGTACCGTCCTGGCCGGCGCCGCCCTCCCCGTAGACGACCTCGCCCAGAATCGGGCCCTGTCTGCTGCGACGGCCGCCTGAATATGGATCTGCGGGTGGCTGACCGTAGCCGCGCGGGGCGCCGCTCCCGGAACCGCGGTCGGCTCCGGCGTCGCCGGCCTGCCCGTAACCGCGGGAGCCTCCGCCCGCGTCTCCGTATCCGCGCGGCCCGGACCCGCCCGGCTGTCCATAGCCTGCGCCGGCTACATAGCCGGGCGGTGCCTCATAACCAGAGTTTGCGCTGTCGTCCGGACCGTCCGGCTCGTTCGATTCGGCGCCGTAGCCGCGTCTGCCGCCCCCGTAGGACCGCGAACCGCCTCCAGGCGCGTCGCCGCGCCCGTACTCGTGATCTCCGCCCATAAGCCGCGTCTGCTCCCTGTGCCTGGTGCCTCGCCTTCCCCGGAAGGACGACAGCCTTTCCGGGGGTGGTTCCCCGCGTCGCTGACGACACGATTGGCAAGCAGAGTACGCCGCCTCCTCAAGCCGCCTGAAGCCGGGCGATCACTTTCCCACTGTTAGCGGTAGATGTCCGCAATGAGGCCGAAATGACGATATTTGCGGACACGCCGAGCCGCGGACTTGTCAGGGGTGCCGCGACCGATCTATCGTTGCGATGTATCGGTTCGATACATCGATGAGAGTGGTCTTCACCGCCCGGACACGCAAGGTACCCCGTGTGTCCGGCGCACGGAAGATCTGCGGACACCCGGTCCTCGCGCGGATCGGGCCGCTGACGGGCAGGAGGCCTGATGGCGAAGCGCTCCGGAGTATTGGAGTTCGCCGTTCTCGGCTTGCTGCACGAGTCGCCGATGCACGGATACGAACTGCGCAAGCGGCTCAACGTCCTGCTCGGTTCGCTGCGCGTGTTCTCCTACGGCTCGCTCTACCCCTGTCTCAAGGAACTGGTCGCTTACGGCTGGCTCGTAGAGGACGCGGACGCGGACCCGGCACCGCGCAGGGTCGCGGCCAAGTCCGTCGCCGCGAAGGGTGCCGCGGCCGCCGGACAGGGTGCCGCGCCGCGCCGATCGAAGATCGTCTACAGGCTGACCCCGGAGGGCGAGGAGCGCTTCAAGCAGCTGCTGTCCGACGCGGGTCCCTCGGCCTGGGAGGACGAGAACTTCGGCGTGCACTTCGCCTTCTTCGGCCGCACGGACGCCGCCGTCCGGCTGCGGATCCTTGAGGGCCGCCGCTCCCGGCTTGAGGAGCGCCTCGACCTGTTCCGCCAGTCGGTGATCCGCACCAGGGAGCGGCTGGACCGCTACACCCTGGAGGCGCAGCGGCACGGGCTCGAATCGGTGGAGCGCGAAGTGCGTTGGCTCAACGAGCTGATCAAGACCGAGCACGACCAGCAGGTGGGCCCGCAGTTGGGCCCCCCGGCCGGTTGACCGTCCCGAGGCGGGCCGCCGGCACGCCAGTCCCACGATCCAGGGCGCGAACAACCCCGCCCACCGAAGATCGACTATTCAGAAGGAGCAACACCGCATGGGTTCGGTTCGCGTAGCCATCGTGGGCGTGGGAAACTGCGCCTCCTCTCTCGTGCAGGGCGTCGAGTACTACAAGGACGCCGACCCGGGCACCAGGGTCCCCGGCCTGATGCATGTCCAGTTCGGTGACTATCACGTGCACGACATCGAGTTCGTGGCCGCCTTGGACGTCGACGCCAAGAAGGTCGGCCAGGATCTCGCGCACGCCATCAACGCCTCGGAGAACAACACGATCAAGATCGCCGACGTGGCCCCCACCGGCGTGATCGTGCAGCGTGGCCACACCCTGGACGGTCTGGGCAAGTACTACCAGCAGACCATCGACGTGTCGCCGGAAGAGCCGGTGGACGTCGTCAAGGTGCTGAAGGACACGCGGGCCGACGTGTTGGTGTGCTACCTGCCGGTCGGATCCGAGCAGGCCGCGAAGTTCTACGCCCAGTGCGCGATCGACGCGAAGGTGGCCTTCGTCAACGCGCTGCCGGTGTTCATCGCGGGCACCAAGGAGTGGGCGGACAAGTTCACCGAAGCGGGTGTCCCGATCGTCGGAGACGACATCAAGTCGCAGGTCGGCGCGACCATCACGCACCGGGTGCTGGCGAAGCTGTTCGAGGACCGCGGCGTGGCGCTCGACCGCACGATGCAGCTGAACGTCGGCGGCAACATGGACTTCATGAACATGCTTGAGCGCGAGCGGCTGGAGTCGAAGAAGATCTCAAAGACCCAGGCGGTCACCTCGCAGCTCTCGCACGACATCGGCAAGGGCAACGTTCACATCGGCCCTTCCGACTACGTGTCCTGGCTGGACGACCGCAAGTGGGCGTACGTGCGTCTGGAGGGCCGCGCGTTCGGCGACGTGCCGCTGAACCTCGAGTACAAGCTGGAGGTCTGGGACTCGCCGAACTCGGCCGGTGTGATCATCGACGCGCTGCGCTGCGCGAAGATCGCCATGGACCGGGGCATCGGCGGACCGATCCTGTCGGCGTCCTCGTACTTCATGAAGTCCCCGCCGGTGCAGTACTTCGACGACGAAGCGCGTGACGCGGTGGAGAAGTTCATCCGCGGCGAAGTCGACCGCTGAGCGCGGCTTGCCGTTGACTCCGTTGGAGCGGGCGTAAGCCCCGCGAGGTAAGCCTTCTGCGCGACATGCGCCCGGGCCGGTAGGCTCGATCGCATGTCGCGCAAGGTCGTCTGGGGGATCGTCGCAGGGGCGCTCCTTGCCGCCGGTTACCTCTACTGGGTCAACGAGGGCCGCGGCCACTACGCCGCGGTCGGTGACTGCGTGACGAGCCCCAGAGCCGGCGAACTCGTGCATGTCTCCTGCGGGAGCACCGGCGCTCTGCAGGTGCTTGCCAAGTTCTCCGGCGACGACTCGAATCGGTGCGACGCGGTGAACGGCACCACCCGAGCCTTCGTCGAGTACCCGAGGGGTGCGGCGGCGTTCGTCTTGTGCGCCGGTTCGGCGAAGAAGTAAGCGGACGCTGCTCAGCCGCCGACACGGACCAACCGGGCGCGCACGACCCGGCCTGCACTGCTCACACAGCTCAGCGCGGGGAACCCTGCGCTCATAAGAGACGCCGCGCTCATGAGAGACTTAGCGCCGCGGCGAAGCAATCCCGGGAACGCGGAGTGCGGCCGCGAGGAGGGCTTGCATAGCGGCCTAATGCACCGGTCTTGAAAACCGGAGTGACGCGAGTCACCGTGGGTTCGAATCCCACGCCCTCCGCCTGTGGAGAATCCCGGTGCCGACCGGTGCCGACCGGTGCGGGCCGGTCGGCGCCGCGGTCAGCCCAGCGGAGAGATGCGCACCGCGGTGCCGTAGGCGCAGATCTCAGTCCACACGTCGCCCATCTCCGAGGTGTCGAAGCGCATCGCCGTGATCGCGTTCGCACCGCGCGCCTGAGCCTCGGCGATCATCCGCCCCATCACCTCGTTGCGGCTCTCCACCAGAACTTTGGTCATACCGCGCAACTCGCCGCCGAACATCGACTTCAGGCCGGCGCCCATCTGGCTGAACACGTTGCGGGATCGGACGGTCAGTCCGAACACCTCGCCGAACACCTGGTCGATCCGATAGCCGGGCACGTCATTGGACGTGACGACGAGGAACTGCGGGCCGGTCCATCCGGACGCTTCGCTCATCGGTGCTGTGCTCCCATCTGCGGTGAGTATGTGCACGATGTGTCTCGCGCACCGTGACACCGCCGGCCTCTGCGGGGGTGTTCACCGGTCCTTCCTATCGCTGTCTGGTGTTGACCACCAGAGACGCGGCGCTTGCTGACACGATGGGATCGTGATGACCGAGCATCGGCGCCCCCAGGTGGTAGCGCATCGCGGAGCCTCCGCCGAGGCACCCGAGCACACGCTTACGGCTTACCGCACTGCGCTGTCCGTGGGAGCAGACGCGTTGGAGTGCGATGTCAGGCTCACGCTCGACGGTCACCTGGTGTGCGTGCACGATCGGCGCGTGGATCGGACGTCCGATGGCCGTGGCCTCGTCTCCACCTTGGAGCTGTCACGACTGCAAGAACTGGACTTCGGGTCTTGGCACGGTTCGAAGGACGCCGAAGCGCCGGACCTCGACCGCAATCGGGTGCTCACGCTGCGCCGACTGCTGGAACTGGTCGCGGAGCAGCCGCGCCGGGTCGAAATCGCCATCGAGGTGAAACACCCGACCCGGTACGCCGGACTGGTGGAGCGGAAGCTGGTGGAACTGCTCGACCAGTTCGGTTGGGCGCACCCGCCCGTGGGGGAGAGTTCGCCGGTGCGGGTGATGAGCTTCTCCCGGCTCGCGGTGCGACGGATCCACCGACTCGCGCCGAGGTTGGACACGGTCTTCTTGATGGAGCCGTTCTCGTACCTTCTGCGCGACGGCTCGCTGCCGCGCGGAGTGCCGATCGGTGGGCCGGCGATCGAGATCCTGCGGCTGCGCCCGGAGTACGTACAACGGCTGCACCGCGCGGGGCGCAGCGTGCACGTGTGGACCGTCGATGATCCGCGCGACGTCGCACTGTGCCTGAAACTCGGCGTCGACGCGGTCATCACGAACCGGCCACGAGAGGTGCGTGCTTTGATCGACGCAGAGGGCAAGTAGCCGGAGCTAGCTGGCGCTAGCTGTGTGCTAGCTGAGGGAGCGCCCGGCAAGCGCTGTGGTCGTGCGCGCTAAGTGCCCGTCCGGACACGCTCCGATGGTCGCGTCTTGACACGATTTCCTGGCTTGCACCGCCGGATGCCTCAAATCTCGGTAAAGCCGGGGCATTGGGCGCACAGCGTGGTCAAACCGGGAACCCCGTCATGGCCAGCGCGGTTTCCCGGCGGGCGGTCGCGAGCCGGAGCCCGGCGGGGCGCGCGCGGCGCGAGTACGGCGTGCACGCGCCGTTGCGAACCGGAACAGGTCGTTTCCCCTCCTGCGGCCGGGGGCATCGATCCCATGGTGCCGTCTGGAACCTGGTCCGGGCACCCGGGAGCTGTGAGAGGGGTCGGTGGGGGTGATCATGCCTGTGGCGCGGGTGTCGCCTGCCTCGTACACCGGCCACCTGCCGCACTCCTCGGTGAGCGTCAGGCAGGCGCGAGCCCAGCTGGCCTCGGCTCTGTACGAGCGTGACGTGCTCGGTTCGCTGGTGGACGACGCGGTACTCATACTCTCCGAATTCGTGACCAACTCACTACGGCACGCCCGCGCGCTGAATTCGGGCACCATCCGGGTCTCCTGGGAGCTGAGCGGAGACGGGCTGCTGCGGATCGAGGTGACGGACGGCGGCGGGACCACCCGGCCGTCCACCAAGCCGTACTCGATGTCGGTGTCCGCGCAGGCGGGCCGCGGCCTGGAGATCGTGGACCGGCTCGCCGACCGCTGGGGCTCCCAGCGCGAGGAAGGCGGCGATGAATACACCGTGTGGGCCGAGTTGGGGCTGCGCGCCCGGCACACGGGGCGCAGGCTGCGCACGGAGCGCGGCGCGGTGGTGACCGGCACGGTGACCGCGCTGCCGTCCGCGCCGTCCGTATCGACGGACGGCGTGACCACCGATCCTCCCGCCGCGCCCACGGCGAGCGCTCCGCAGCGTCCGGTCCACGCCGAGCCACGGGCCGCCGTCCTGCATCTGCTGCCGACCTACCCGCCGCGCTGATCAGCCGCGCAGCGGGTGTCGCGAACCGCCCAAGTATCGAAGAACCCTGTAATACAGGGCCCATCGCCGGGTCAAGACCGGGCAAAGCAGTGCTCTTAACTTGAGATTTGAGGTCGCGGGGATCGACTCCTGGCGGTTGACGGTGTTGTAGCGCATTGCTATAGCCGGGGTGTCATGGCGGTGCGGCGGTGCGTGCCCGGCTTGCCATGAGCGCTATATCCGATTTGTTGTAGACCGGCCGGAGGGGTTTCGGCTTGTTGCGACGCCCCGGGGGCCGCCCGCGTCCGGGCCGGACGGATTTCGCCGCACCGGCCGGGCTGCCCAACTGCCCGCGCAGGCGGCGAAACCCGGCCCGCACCCGGCACGGTGTCGGCATCCGCCCCGCGGCGGTCTTCTTCTGCCAGGCCCTGGGCTGGTCGGCCACCAGCGGCGCGGCGGCGCGCAACTGGGCGTAGCCGGCGATCACCAGGGCCGCCCACCGGTCCGCGGCCTGCGCCGAGAGCACCCGGGCGCGCGCCAGACCCAGGTGGACCTTGGCGAAGCGGTGGAAGTGCTCCTGGTCGAAACGTCGCAGGTACGCCTTCCACAACAGGTCCACGTCCACCGGCGTGCCGGG
>NZ_JAGSXH010000061.1 GCF_018283645.1 Actinocrinis puniceicyclus
GGGTGGGGATACCGGATACATCCCGACGAGTTGCGCACGCACGCGCAGGTCATGCGCGGGCACGCCGAGACGGTGACGGCGCACGCCCAGGTGCTGGTGGGCCGGCTGTCCGGGGCGAGTTTCGGGTGAGCAGCAGGCCGGCGAAGGCGCTGGAGCAGGGTGTGGCGGAGGACCTGATTCCTGCGGTGCACGATACGGAGAAGGCGTTGGGCAACGCGTTTCACTCGGTCGCCGACGGGGCCGATGGCGTGGCCGGGCGCACGGAGGCGGTCGAGGCGGAGGCGACGGGGAGGCTGTCCTCGGTCGGGAACCGCGAAACCGCCGCGGCGTCGGGCTCTGCGCAGGCGAGCGTGACCGGGGTCGGCGGGGAGGCGCAGGCCGCGCTGCGCACGCGAATATCCTCCGCGTTAGCGCCGCGCGAGGCTGCGGCGGGTGGGGCGCTGGGCTCGGGTCTGGAGCGCTGGCCCGCGTCCGGGCCGATGCGCCCGGGGCAGGAGGCCGGGGTGCGCGCGGCGCTGGAGCGGATGAAGTTCCCGCCGAACGACCGGCAGAAGATCTTCGACGCGCCGAAAAGCAAGAAGAGCCCGATGGGGGCGGACGCCGCCGAGCTGATCGCGCGCGGGCACCTGGAGGGCGCGGACGAGTATCGCGAGGTGCTCAGCCAGTTCAAGATGGCCGATGCGCGGCCGGCGGCGATGATGTCGCTTCGGCATGCCGACGATCTCCACCGGCTGGGGCACCGGAACCTGTTGTTCGAGATGAAGGAGCAGCCCGGGCAGAGCCACTTCGACATCGACGTGGGTACCCGGGCGGTTGATCACAGCCTGGCGGCGGGATACCAGCTCAAGGATGTCCAGCGCGTCGCAGGCCTGGACTCCGCCTCCCGAAAGGCCATCGCGCAACTGGTCAACGCCCCGTCCGGCCTGCGTGTCGCGTTGATGGACGTGCATGAGCCGTCCACCGCGCTGGACGATGCGACGCGGCAGCTGCTGAGCAGCCGGGCGGCGGCGAAGAACATCACCCTGCATCTCCGCTTCGCGGACGGGCGCGATCTGACCTTCCCGCCCGGCGCCGCCGTATACCCTGACCACTGAGGCCATCGACGATGACAACGACCCCCCTGCTGCGCGCTCCCCGGGACATCGCCTCCTGGATGTGGTTTCCGCGCCACCTGGAGCCCGGTCTGCAAGCCCAGTATGCGCTGGCCGCCCGGATCGCCGAGATCGCCGCCCGGCATGGGCTGCTGACCGCGCCCCGGATTGTCAGTGCCTGGAGTCTGGACGGCGTCAGGGTTCCCCAGGTGTGCGCCGTCGTGCAGCCTACGGGCGCGCTGGACGATCCGGCCGTGCTGGCGGCGGTCGTCGCCGCGCGCCCCGACGAGCTGCCCGAGCGGGCCGTGCCCGGTGAGATCGAGCTCGAAGGGCCGGGATCCTGGTACGACGCTGACGGCGCCGCGCACGCCGATGACGGCCTGCTGCGCATCACCGTGGACCTGCTGCCCGGCGACCCGTGGGTCCAGGTGGAGGTGTTCCACGACGTGTGGATGCCCTACGACTTCACGGGGCGGCCGCACCCCGAGGTGTATCAGTGCAATGCGTCGCGGTTGGCGGCAGCGCTCACCGATATCAATGCTTTGCTCGGCGCCGAGGCTGAACCGGGCGAGCTCACCTACTTCGGCCGCGCCGTGGCTCTTGGTGTTGAGAACAGCTTCGACGACGACGGCGAGCCCCTGGATGTCACCGATCTGATCAAGGCGGCGGCGCAGCGGTACGGCGGGTAGAGCCACATGAGCCGGGTGAGCGCCGCCGAGTGGTTGTGGCAGGAAGCCCTCGACCACCTGAAAGCCGATATCCTCGGAGTGTACGAACTTCTGTGGCTGCTGCGCGGCTCCGATTACCAGCTGCCCGAGCAGCAGGCCAAGGCCCTGGTCCAGTCCACCGCGTCGCTGCTACTTGCCGAGGGCAAGGCCAGGATCGTACGGCTGCAGTGGTAGCCGAAGGGCCGCGAAGGCGTTGCTCATCGCGAGATAGGCTAAGCGCACCAGCACGAGCGGTCATCCTGTCGCAGCTTCACCCACGACATGCGGGAAACCGCAGTAACGCCACGGCCCCGTGCACGGCGAACTGAATCCTCTAGCCTGCACGGACGACGTTTCCGGCACCCTCAGGTCGCTGCCGCGGTCCAGGCGGTGGCGGGTGAGTGTGTGGGTCCGGAGCTGGCCGGGACGGGTGCTGCGGCGCACAGGTGCGCGAAGGATGCCTCGGACGCGAGCCGGTCGGGGTTGTCTCCGGCGGTGGTCAGCGGCTGGGCGGCGGTCTCGGTGCCGACGCCGGGAAGCGCGAGCAGGCCAAAGCGGCGTGGGCTACCAGGGGTGCCAGTTCGGCGTCTGCGTCGGCGATCTCCTCGGCCAGGTGCTGATCACGGCGGCCAACCTGCGCAGCGCAGTGCGTGCCGCGGCCGTCAGGTCGCAAAGGTCTGCGGCCGGTGCCGACCGGGCCAAGGTCTCCAGCCAGCGCTTTCCGAATCCGATCAACCAGGGTCGGCGACGCGGTCGGCTATTCCTGGACGCAGGCGAGCATGTTCAGACCGCGGCCGTTGGGGTGTTGTGCCGGGTGGGGCTCGCCGTGCGCGTAGGGCTGGCAGCGTTCGGCCAGGTGCGGGGGCAGGCCGCTGTGTTCGGCGAACCAGGTGATCCAGTGGGGTAAAAGTGCCGTCAGTTGGCGGGCGAAGTCTTCCTGGTAGTAGTCCCGGAGGTGTTCGGCGAACACTGCGACGCGGTGCGGCGAGCAGGTGGCCTTCAGCTGCGGGATCTCGCCCTCGAACCAGTCGCGGGCCAGTGCATCGACAAGCTCTGCTTGGTCCGGCGGGGCGGGCGCGTCGGGCCGGTGCTCGGCGAGCCATGAGGTGAACTGTCGGGCGCACGTGGACGGCTCTGGCGTCTCGGGTCTTGTGCTGCGGGCTGCCGGGGGCATGCCGGTGCGGGCCAGTGCCTCGCGCAGTTCATCGGCTAGGCGTCGCGAGCGGTGGTACTCGGCGAACTGGCTCGCGGTCTCGCCGCCCGGCTCCAGAATGCCCTGGTCAGTGGGCAATAGTTCGGACAGCAGGCCGGGATCATCCACGGGCGCTAGGACGCAGCCGTCTGTGGCGGCGGGACCGACGACGACCTGCCACGCCGCCAGCGCGTGCGCGGAGTCGGGGAAGTAGCCGCTGTTCACGGTGAAGTGGGAATATCCGCAGGCGTCGATGTCCCACAGATACCAACGGTCCGGGCCTTCGGACGAGGGGAAGGGGACGGTGACGGCGAAGCGGCTGCCGTAGGCATCCCGGGTCCACTGGGCGGCGCCGGTAGGGGTGAGGACGGCGAGCGCGGGCAGGATATGCCCGCCGCGCCCGGCCCGTAGTGCGGCGATCGCCCTGCGCACAGCGTCGTCGTAGGGGTCTGATGCGATCGCGGCCAGGGTACTCAGGAGCAGCCAGGGGGCGTGCCAGGCGTGCGGATCCCGGTCGATGAGGGAGTGGCGCACGGCGCCGGCGGCGGCCGTGTTGAGCGCTTCCAGGAATTGGCCCGGGCTGACGTATTCCTCGAGCGCCTCTGCCTGGGCCAGCGCGTGCATCCGGGCGCCGAGCCGCGCGCACAGCTCGTCCTCGAACCGTGTCGCGCCGAGTTCCGACGCCAGGGTGGTTAATTCGGGCAGCCGGGTCTGCGCCTCGTGGGTGGCGATCGCCGCGCGGTGCTGGTCGAGTTGCCGGCGGTGAGCGCCCAGGTTCAGCAGTGCTTGCGCGAGCTCTCCGCGCTCAGGATCGAGCGACGCCCCCTGCTGCTCACGCCGCGCTCTGAGCTTGGCCCCCTGCTGGACGGACTTGGGACGCGGCGGTTTCTTCTTGCGCTGACGCGGGACTGGCACGGCGAGATTCTAGTGTCGGCGCCGGATCCGCCGCTGCGCCCTCGGGCGCGGCGAGACGCGTGGACATTGCACGTCATGCCACCACGAGGGGTGCGTCGCATCCCGTCCCGATCAGATATTCGCGCGCGCCGTAGACGCCCAGCGGGGTCAGCTCGACGCGGACCCGTTTCGGATCGCGTTCCTGTACTGCGTCCGTGCTCTGCCCGCCGGGGGGACCGCCCGCCTCGATCGAGACGGCGGCGCACCGGTGCAGGTGGCCGAGCAGCCCGATGGTCGTCTGCATCCCAGCCGTGACGTAGAGCTCGGACACCTCATGGTCGTCGGCCTCGTGCGACACGGCCCGTTCCAGCGCTCGCTCGATCGCGTCCAGTGACACCGGCCCTTGTGTCCGGTACAGCTCGGCAACCACCGCCTTGACCATCTGGTCGAGCTGCTCGGCCTGCGCCCCCTGCGCCTCTTCGTCGATGACCGCGACTTGGAAGGCGCTTAGCCACAGCTCGAGTGTCGCCTCGCAGTCCGCCTCGTTTCCGGCAGTCTTGATCGAAAGCTCCGCGCGCGGGCCGGGGATCGCAGTGCGGCGGCCCGCGCGCACCACGTCCTGCTCCACCGCCAGCTGCCACAGGTGCTCCATCTCGGGAACGTCCCCCATAGTCTTGATCTTCGAAGCGGCAGGCGTTTCGACACCTACCTGTCCGCACAGCTGCGCCAGCTCTCGGCCGACGGGCGCGCCCTGGCGCCCGACTGCCCGGCCAGGCGCGCACCATTCGGCGATGGCGGCGAGTCGGCGCAGCGTCAGCGCCGACGCGGCGTCGCGGGCGAGCGACTCGGGCGGTGCGAGCCGCACCGGAGGATAGCCGCAGGCGCACGGCCGTTCGCGCGCAATCGCACTGGCCCGGTACTGGGCGATGCGGCCTGGTGCCACTGCGGCGATCACGGCGCCGTCGTTGACGAACTGCGCGGTGACCAGTTCCGGACGTTCGTCGCACAGCGGGCCGAGGAATTCGGCACGCTCGGCGGCGGGGCATGCGTTGAATCGGTCGAGCCAGGCTTGCATGGCGCTGTCGTCGGCCACGTCGACCCCGGCCTCGCGGGCGGCCGTCATGAACCGCTTGGCCATGGCGTAGCGGCGCGGGTCCGCCATCGCCGCGGGGAACTGCGCCGCCGCGCGCTCCAGTTCGCGCAGCAAGGCGGCGAGCTTGGCGCTGGAGGCGTGGAAGCGGTCCTCCTGTTCGAGATATTCCAGATAGGCCCGCAGCGTTTCGACGCCGTGCTCGGCCAGGCCGCACACGTCGGTGAGTTTGCGCACAGCGATGTTGTACAGAACGGCGTGTACATCACCGCTGCGCCACAACAGCGGATTGGCGCGGCCACCCCAGCGCGCCCGCCCGTCGAGCAGCATGTACGCGCGCTGGCTCTGCCGCTCAGGCGAGTCGCCGGGCGCGGCGTGGCGGGCGCACCAGATCTCGAAGTCGGCCAGGATCCGGTCGGTCAGGTTCATCGGCACGGATGCCGATTGTGCCATCGTTCGCCCGGTTCATGAGCCACTGCCGCGCACTTGGCCGATGATCGGGCGGCGCGGCTGTGGTGATGGCAGCGGCGCGATTAGGTGTCGAGCATTGCTGCCCCGCAGTGGCGCCGTCCTATTCGGGTCGCCTGGTTTCAGACGTGGTGGACGGCGATGCGCGCGTGTTTGGGTTTGTCGGGTTCTTCGGTGAGCTGGGTCAGGTCGTCGACGTCGCTGGTGAGCAGGAGCACGGGTCTGGGACAGGCCAGGGCGACGGCGGCGACGAGGGAGTCGAGGGCGTGTGTGTGGCCGTCGAGTCCGCTGCGGCCGAGCAGTTCACCGGCCTGGCGCGCTAGCTGGGGGGTGATGGGTTCCTGGGTGATGGTCTTGAGGACACGGTGGATCTTGGTGTCTCGTGCGCTGCCGCGCAGCACCTCGGTCAGTGTGGTGGCGGCTATCACGATTTGGCCGCCGCGGGCGAGGACTCCCTCGGCGGCAGCGCGAGCGGTGGTGTTCTGGTCGGCGAAGGCGACTAAGCCCTGGCTGTCGAGTACGAGGGTGCCGCCTGGGCGTTCGGCGGGAGCGAGGTGCCGTTTCGCTGGGGTACGGGTCGTGCTCACGCGGCGCCCTGGGCCTGGTGGCCATAGGCATCGGGCCACCAGGAGGCGACTTCCGACCGCACGTCATCGGGCACGGGGCCGGATTCCTGGTCCATCTCGTCGAGGAGTTTGGCGAGCTGGTCGAGTTGGTAGCGTCGGGCCACGGCTTCGGTGATGTACGCGGAGAACTCCCGGTCCCCGATCTCCGCCTTGACGGCGGCCTCCAGGTCCTCGGGCAGGGTGATCGTGACGCGTTTGGCCCGACCGTGGAATCGCTCCGTCGCATCGATAGTCATACTCGGAATCATACACTGCGGGGGTGATCTCGCGAGCGGCGCGCGCGTCGCATGGCCCGGATCGCCCTGGTGCATTGCATTGGCGAGCGGTGGGCGAGCGTACAGGAGGGTCGTCGTGTTGGCTGCGCTTGCGTGGGCGAGTGTTGGGCGAGCGAACGTCCCGGCATCGCCCGGCAGCGGTCGTCATGGGATGGCGGTTCGGTGGGACGAGGCATGGACGGACCGGCATGATTCGGCATATTCTGAACGAGAATAGTGAATCATGGCACGTATAGCAGTGGACTCATAATCCTTGGGTCGCGGGTTCGAGTCCCACCCGCCCTACCGAGGTTGGACATCCAACCAGGCGGGTAAGCTGCACATATGCCCCGTTTCTCTCCGTATGGTTCAGACCACCTGACGTAGTGTCAGCTGGTGGTGGGAGGGAAGTGGGAGGGAGCCGGATGGATCTCGGTCGCCGGTTTGTAACGAAAGCGCCCGTGGGAAAAGCGGGGTCGAATCCGTTGGTCGGGCCACTCCACCGTTTCTGATCGTGTTCTGCCGGTGCCGTGCGCCGGTTGTCGCGCAATGCGTGGATGGCCGGTGCGACGGTGATGGGTGGCTGCGTCGGTGGTCGCTGCCCTTGCCGACAACCTCATCCGTGCTGGTCAGAGTTAGCGTACGCGTGAGGCCGATGTAGCGTGCGATAGCGAACGGCGGAACGTTCTCATGTCTGGCGGTTGCTGTGGCATGGTGGTCGGTCGTGCTGCTGCGACTGGCTTACCTTGGCGTGGCGAACGCGTTCGCGATGTTGCGGCTGCTTCCGATGAGCGATCGGGACAAGACCGCCGAGATACTCGCCTTACGCCATCAGCTCTTGATCCTGCAGCGGCAGTTCGGTCTGGACCGGGTGCGGTTCACCCCGAGCGATCGAGCCCTGCTCGCGGCACTGCTGCACCGGCTACCCAGACGTGTGCTCACGAGCCTGCATCTGGTGGTGCGCCCGGATACCGTTCTGCGCTGGCACCGCGACCTGATCGCGCGCCGCCACGCCGATCAGTCGCGGCCCAAGCTTCGAGACGGTCACCCTGTCCGGGGCCAGACTGCACGTGTTCGCGGTGATCGAGCACGCCAGCCGGAGAATCAGGGTCCTGGGCGCCACCGCGCACCCGACCGCGTCCTGGGTGACCCAGACCGGGAGGAATCTGGTGATGGATCTGCAGCACGCCGGCGCCCGGGAGCGGTTCCTGATCCGGGACCGGGACGGGGAGTACTCCGGCCTGTTCGACGCCGTCCTGGCGGACGCGGGGATCGGGTTCGTGCTCAGCGGCGTCCGGATGCCGCGGATGAACTCCATCATGGAACGGTGGGTGCAGACCTGCCGGCGCGAGCTGCTGGACCGCACCTTGATCTGGAACCGGGCCCACTTACTACACGCCCTACGGGAGTTCGAGCACTTCTACAACGAACACCGGCCGCACCAAGGCATCGCCAACGCCCGCCCACTCCACCTACTACCCGCTCCGATCACCGATCCAGGCCAGATCACCCATCTCGACATCCGACGACGCGACCGACTCGGCGGCACCCTGCACGAATACGAGCATGCCGCCTGACCTGCACGGACGGGGTTTTCGGCAGGGGCAGCGTGATGGATCGGCGGCTGCGTCGCCTCGCGCAGAGTCTCGTTCTCGAGCGGGTGCTGGATCTCCGCACCGCTGCCCGGCCGGATCGTGCTGGAGCGCGAACCCTGGTCGTACAAGCCCGACGGCCTTCTCGAACCCTCAGCCGTGTCCGAGGTCGGCGGGCAGCAACTCGAAGGTTTCGCGATGCGCCGGTGCGATGATCCGAAAGTCCTTGCGGTCTACCGTGGCGATCCTGCCGGTGTTGAGCCGTTCAGCCGTGGCGATGACTGCCGCGTCCACTGCGTCCAGCGGCAGATCCGCGTAGCACTTCCGTGGTCTGGTCCAGGAATGCGGCGCACGAGGTGTGGAACTTGTCGCGGCGGTTGACGGCAGCGACCAGGACGCCGGTGTCGACGACGATCACGCGGCGGGGTTCCCCAGTTCCTCGCGCAGGATCTGCGTGGAGCGCTCGGCCAGATCCGGTTCGCCGTCCATGATGCCGATGAAAGCGAAGCGGTGACGCGGTTCGGTCGGCGACTGCGGCTCGGGCGCATTGGCGCCTTGCTGCCCGTTCTCCGGCTCGCTGACCATGCCGCGAAGGAGCACGTACAGTGCCTCGGCCTGTTCAGGAGCGAGCTGGTCCACCAACCGGTGAATCGCCGGTCCGTGAGGTGCGATCGTCATGTATCCAGGGTAACGTCGGGTGTGGCGATCGGGCTGAACCTGGCGGTCAGGCTGGCGTCAGCATGGCGGGGCCACGTTTCATGATCCCTCTTATGATCGTGACTGTGGGAGGGATCACGGTGGATCGCGTGAGCCGGTGTGGGAGGGAATGGTTCAGACCACCTGGGGTGCGCACGGTTTTCGGCACCACGTGGCTTATTGCCCGGTGGGCATGCGTTTCTGCCAGGCGGTTCGTGTTTCCGTCGGGGTCTGGTAGCAGGGGGCGCAGTGCAGGCGTCGTTTGTTGTACTGCTTGATCCAGTTCCTGATGTCGTGGCGTGCCGTGGCCCGGTGGGGCCATGCGTCGGCGCCGATCTCGGTCTTGATCGTGGCGAAGAACGACTCGGCCGCCGCGCTGTCCAGGCACGACCCGGTAGGGCTGGTGCTCTGGCGGATCTCCAGGCGCCGTAGTGCGTTCCGGTGGATCGTCGCGTGGTACTGCGATCCGCGGTCTGTGTGCGTGATCGCGTTTCCGGCGACCGGGCCGGTGCGGTGGGCGGCCGTGATCGCCTCGGTGCGAGACTCGCCCGCATGTGCGGAGCGATCGCGTATCCGGTCAACTCCTTGGTACACAGGTCCAGGACTGTCGCGAGGCAGGCCGGCCCTCAATGGTCGGGAAACAGCTGATGTCCCCGACCGGCTTGAGTCCGGGCGTCGGCGCGGTGAACTGGCGGCGGATCAGATCCGGGACCGTAGCCGCGCCGGCGTCGGGCTTGGTCTAGTTCCTTCGTTTGCGGCGGGTGATCCCGGTGATGCCCTGCTCCCGCATCAACCTCGCCACTCGGCGCCGCCCGGCCTGCATGCCCTGGCGTTTCAACTCCCGAGTCACGTGCTCGGCCCCGTGAGCCGGGTACGCCGTGTGGAGCTCGACGATCCACGCGGTCAGCTCCCGCTCGTCGATCCCACGCTCGACCCGCCGGGCCTGGGCCCGAACCCGGGCGTGGTAGTTGTTGTGATCGGTCACCGGGATCCGGCACGGCCGCCGGATGCCGAACCGGGCAAGCCGGGCGTGGATGAACGCGAAGCGCTCACGTGCCGCGGCGTGATGGATCAACGGTTCCGCAGCCTCGCGCAGGACCTTGTTCTCCACCGGCAACCGCTGGATCTCACGCCGCAACTCGCGCACCTCGGCGTGCGGGTATCCGGCAACGGCGGAAAGTTCGCGGCGAGCGCGGCGGGGGCAGACATGAGCAAGCACTCTGCCGCACTCTTCCGGCCGCGCCGCGCCGCGTCGAGTTGCCGAACCGTGCCGTACCTTGGGCGCCGTATCCCCGAACCGAGTTCGCAGGACACGGATCTCAACCAGCACGGACGCCGAAGTGGTGTCGAAAACCGTGCGCACTCCAGCTAGGAGCCACATCCGACGGCTACACCCCAAAACCCTGCGAACCACCCCAACGTGTCACCCGTATCGGATCTGCACCCAATCGGCACCTGCACTCGCGCGATATACATGAATGCTCTAGAGTATGGACATTGATTGAATACATGCGGGAGGAGCGCCGGTGACCGTCACGCAGATCGACTTGGACGATGATGAGTTGGAGCAGGCGATGCGCAATCTGGGCACCGCCACCAAGAAGGACACGGTGAACACCGCGTTGCGCGAGGTCAACGCTCGCCGGCGCCGCTTGGCCGCCCTGGAGCGGATGGCCGAGCGCTACGAGCGCGGCGAGTTCGACGCGGCCGTCTCGGCTTGGGAGCACCGCAAGGGCGCCGCACCCGGGCCCGGGGCGCCCGCGCAGTGAGCGACGCCTACCTGATCGACACCAGTGCCGTGTGGCGGATCCTGCGCAATGAGGATGACCTGCGGCTTCGTTGGCTGCCGTTCCTGGCCGAGGGCCTGCTGCGCCACTGCGTGCCCACTCGGCTTGAGGTGCTGTTCGGGGCGCGCAGTGCGGCGCATCGCGCGGAACTGGAAGCCGATGTCGATGAGCTGTTCCCGCCGGTGGGTATGCCGAAGGACCCGTGGCGGTGGGCCGAGCGTGCCCAGTACGAGCTGACCGGGCACTCACAGCACCGCGGGCCCGGCGTGATCGATCTGCTGGTGGCCGCGACGGCAGTCCACCACGATCTGACCGTCTTGCACGTGGACAACGACTTCTCGGCCCTCGCCCGTGTCCTGCCTGAACTGCGCGAGCGTAACGCGCGGGCCTGAACGCGATGAACCTGGAGCGAATCTCTTGGCGAGGAGACCACCATCCCCGCGAGCACCCAGGTCGGCACGCTCGCCAAAACCTGGAAGATCACCCATGCTTACAGCAGCGTCCTCGGACTGCACGGCGGCGACACCTACACCCTCGGCGGCGGACTGCCCGCCGAAACAGTCGGCTATGCCTACAACAACGACGGCATGCTTCGATGGTGGCGGGTCCGGCGTGCCGGGTTCCGGTATCGGGTGCACGCTTGACGCGGTAGGAGTTGTGGCGTGCGCGTTTGACGACGCGGGGTAGGAACGGTGCCGGCGGATCGGGTTGAGGTTGCGCCGTGCGGTGATCTCCGCGACGGCCTCAGCGTGCAGGACCGCTTGGCGGTCAGGGGGGAAAAGGCCGCCGGATCACCGATCCGGCGGCGTGCCAGGCGCAAGGTGGCGGTGAACTTGATCCGGTCGGGGTCGGTCTCGGTGGCCGCGCGGCAGATCAGGGAAGTGATCGCGTAGTGCGCCAGCAGGTAGCCGTTACTCTCTTTCATGATCTTCTTCCAGAATTCGGGCAAATGGAAGATCTCGGATAAACCTGAAGCTTCCATGGAGTCACGACGGGAATCCGTTGATATCTAAGAGGTCTGATCTCGACGCCCGGCCTCCGCCTCAACCCTCTAACAACCGACCTTCACTCACCGCGCGTTGCAGCTGGGCTCGGACCGTCCGCCCGAGCCGACGCGTCTCCCGCCGGTTCGCCCAAGCACCAGCCGCCGCGCCACTCAGCAGCGGTCCGAGCGAGATCGTGCTGCGCGCCGCGCGGCGAGTCAGCCGCCGGGTGAGCCGTCCGCGCAGTGCCGGTCCGATGGCAAGCGCGATAGTTCCAGGCGCGAGTGAAACGCCACGCCGATCGGCCCACGCGCTCGTATAGCTGATCATCCGTTCGACGCCAGAACCGGGCGCCCGAAGGCCGTAAACCTCATGCAGCTCAGCGATCAGCTTGATCTCGATCCCGACGACCGCGACCGTCTCCGTCGCGACCTCCACCGCGAACAGCGGCGCGACCGGCAGCACCGCCCACACACCCACGGCGCCCCCGATCGCACCACTCGCCCGCGCAGCCCCCTCGATCAACACGTCGGCCAGCTCGTCCGCAGACAGACCAGGGTGCTGACGCCACAACGTCGCCTGATCGCGCACCGGCAACCGAGGCGCCATCGCCAGCACCTGATCGACGAGCCACTGCCCTGTCAGCTGGGCGCCGCGCCCACCCCCGGAAAACCCGCGCCGCAGAACCCCGGCGAGCCGCGAAAGCGGCCCCTTCAACCGCTGCGGCGCGGCGTCCTCGGTCGTAGCGAGCTCGCCAACAATCGCGGCGACCTGAGCGTCCGGCGCCCGCTCCGCGCCGCCCCCACCGCGCTCTGCGCCCACGTCATCCTCGCCAGCTCCGGCCATAACGCCTCCCTCGCCCGCTGCCAGCCACTCGACTACGACTTGACCACGTCAGTCTTCAGGAACACCCGGTCCGCATACCCTCAGTCCGCCTCGGCACTACCGCTGGCACGCAGCTTGCGCCGTGCGCGCTCGTAAAAGGTCGTCTTCCCCAGCCGAATTACCCGTGCCGCGCCACGGCTGGCCGTGACCTTGATCCGATCGCCGGCTCCTACGTGAGCGACCACCCCGCCGTACCTGCGAGGTACGCCCGGCGGCCCGTTCGGCTTCCTGGCGGTGGAGCAGTTGCGCGGCGTCGCCGCCGCGTGCGAGATCGTACGCGCGGACGCGGCGCGATGGGATGGCCAGGTCCCCACATCGAGGATCTGCATGCTGAGAACGAGATCCTTCGCGAGGCGGCGGCTGCGTTGATCCATCAGGCTCCGGCGGGGGAGCGCTTCGCGTTTGTGCACGCGCGCCGCGGCCGGTTCGGCGTGAGGCGGCCGTGCAGGATCATGGTCACCCACGGTGGCAACTACCGCGCTTGGGCTCGAAGCCAGGCGAAACGCCGTGAACGCGAGTACGACGATCAGCGGCTGACCGCCGTGATCATCGAGGTGCACACGGCGCATCCGGCCCACGGTGCGCTCCGTGTCACCCGCGAACTGCAGCGCCAAGGCATCCCGGTCGGCCGCCGAATCGTAGCCCGGCTGATGCGCCAGCAGGGCATCGCCGGAGTCACCCGCCGCAAACGCCGGAATCTGACCAGGCCGGACGCTAACGCGGCGGCGGTCCCGGACCTGATCCGGCGTGTGAAGCTGGTTGGAGACATCAGCTGTTTCCCGACCGATGAGGGATGGCTGTACCTGGCCACAGCCGTGGACCTGTATGGCAGTGATCGGCCATGCCGTCGCGCCGCACATGCGCGCGAGGCTTGCGGTGGAGGCGATCGCTGCGGCCCACCGCACACGGTTGGTCGTCGGCAACGCAATCACGCACACGGACCGTGGTGGTCAATACCATGCGAAGGCTTACCGGAACGCGCTCTCGCGGCTGGATATCCGGCAGAGCACCGGTCGTACCGGTTCTTGTCTCGATGGCGCGGCCGCCGAATCCTTCTTCGCCACGATCAAGACCGAGTTCGGCGTCGAGTGCTGGCCTGATCGTGCTACGGCCCGCCGCGACATCAAGAACTGGATCACGCTTGACAACGAGCGGCGCCTGCACTCCTCACTCGGCTACCAGACCCCGGTAGAAACACGAACCGCCTGGCAACAGCGCATGTCAGCGGCCACGTAATGCAAGGGGAGGTGAACGAACATGCCGACATCACAGACGGGCAGGTCCAGGAAGTCACCGCGGGTGAAGGACACCCGCTCGCCCATTCCCTTGGCGCGCGCCGCCTCCAGCATCGATCCGGAGATTTCCCGGCGGTGATCAGCGCCCTGGTGCAGGCCGCCGCGATCAGCGCGGTGAGGTTCCCGGTGCCGCAGCCGATCTCGTAGGCCGTTCGTACCGAGGAGGGATCCGGGTGCGCGGCGACCAGCAGCCGGCAGTTGCGCAACTAGACGCGCCGGGCGAGTTCCTCGTAGTCGGCGCCCGGGTTCCACCGGTGTGAGCGGGCGGTGTCGGTGGCGAGCCGGCTGATCGGCGTCAGGCCGATGATCTCGCGCGCCTCGGCGGGTGTGGCCGACTCGCGGCCGAGTTCCCGGGCGATCCGCACGGTCCGCGGCGATCATGGCGAGTGCCGCGTCGAGCTGCGGGCCGCAGTCGCATTTGCGGGAGCCGAGCACATCACCGGTCAGGCAGACGCTGTGCACCCCTACCAGCGGTGGCTCGGCGCCGCAGCCCTCCCCGGCGCGGTGGATGGCGGCCAGTACCTTCTCGCGCCCGTCGCCGTCGCCGTACACGTGCAGGTCGAAGTCGCCGAACCGGGTCGGCAGGGCGCAGCCGGCCAGAAGTCGTGTCACGGGTGATCCCTCATCTCGTCTCCCGGGCCGGATCGCTCCCGCGCGGGAATTCCACCGTGCCCGCCGCGGCGTCGAGTTCGGCATCGGCGCCGTAGGGCACGACCCAGGTCGGCGCCATGTGCCCGATGTCCGCGTTGACCACGAGGGGGCCCTCGCCGAGCGGGCCCGCCGATCGCGCCGCCTCGCGCACCATCCCCGCCCACTCGTCGAGTCCGTAGCGCACGTCCGGGCCGACGATCATGCCCGCCAGGCCGGACAGGTCCACCGCCCGCGCGGCCTCGCGCAGGGTCCGGCTCATCGGGACGTCCGAGTACGGGGAGATGTCCCAGGCCAGCACGTGCCCGTCGAGTTCCAGCCCGAAGTCGGCGACGATCCCGGTCAGCATGCTCAGTTCCATGCACAGCACTGGGCCGCGGGCCCGCCCGGGGCGCAGCCAGGTCAGGCCGCCGGGTACCTCGCGCGGTCGGGGCAGCGCCTCGCGTTTCGGCACCGACCACGGGTGGAACACGCGGGTGCGCGTCGGCACCGGGCGGCAGGTGAGCCGGTCGCCGCGGCCCAGGGCCCGGTGGAGGTTGTCCGGCGACTCCGGGAACGGCCCGCCGGCCTCTCCGAAGGTCACCATGAAGGTCGCGCCGTAGAAGGAGGTCAGCCGTGCCTCGCTGAGCAGGTACTGGTTGAGCCAGGCGGTGTCGCAGTGCCCGACGAAGGGTTTGGGATGGCCGGCGATGAAACCGGCGTCGAGCAGCGGCAGCAGCTCCCGGGTGCTCGCGCCGCCGGTCGCCGCCATGATCGCGTCCACCTCCGGGTCGGCGAAGGCCGCCATCAGGTCGCTCGCGCGCTGCTCGGCGGTGCCGGCGCACTGCCCGTCGGCGGTGGTGAGAGCCGCGTGTTCGCCCAGGCTGACGCGGTAGCCGGCGTCGGTCAGCGCGCGGCGGGCGCGTTCGGCCCGTACCGGCGAGAAGGCGATCGCCGGCGCGGCGGGGCTGACCACGCGCACGTGGCCGCCGCGCGGCAGCAGCGGGGGCCGTCGGGACTGCGTCGCGATCATCGGCACTCCCCGTCCGCTCGAGCCCTGAGGAACGCCCACATGGACGAGGTCTTCGCCCCGCGTAGTGTCTTGGCGGGGCCGGCGGCGAGCCCGAGGCGAATGCGGCGGTGGCCGTGTCCGAGGGCGCCGAGGGCGTAGGCGGGGTCGGGCGGGCGTCCGTTGCGTGGCCGGTAGAGTCCGAGCACGCCGACCGGTGCGGCGCCCTGGAAGGCCACCGCGGACTTTCTGGCACAGCGCGGATCGCCCTCGCGCCCGGCGGCGGCGAGCCGGCCCGGGGTCGCGAAGGGCCCCGAGGCCTGCCATGCCGCGTCCCCGGAGCCGAGGAGGGCGTCGGGCTCGGCCATCGTCTCCAGCCGGAGGGTCACCGCGCGTCCCTGAGGATGGCGGCGAGCTCGGCGACCGTCGGGGCGCGGAAGATGTCGCCGGGCGCGAGTTCGACGCCGAACCGCTCGGTGATCCGGGAGATGGCCGCCATCATGTGCAGTGAGGTGCCGCCGAGGTCGAAGAAGTCGTCCATGGGCCCGACGTCGGGGACTTCGAGCACCTCTGCGAAGATCTCGCACAGCTCGCGTTCCCACGCGCCGTCACCGGGGGCGGCCGGCGCGCTCTCAGGGCCCTTCGACCCGTCCGCCGCGCCGCCGCTCGCGTGCGCGCCGAGAACGGGGGCGGGCAGGCGAGCCCGGTCCACCTTCCCGTTCGCGGTGACCGGGATCCGGTCCAGGACCATGTAGAGCGAGGGGACCAGGTGCGTCGGCAGGCTGCGTGCGAGGAACTCGCGCAGGGCCGCGGGGTGCGGAACCTGCTCGTCCTGCGCCGCGACGAGGTACCCGACGAGGCGGCGTTCGCCCTTGGCGTCCTCGTGCGCGAGCACGACGGCCTGGGCGACGGCGGGGTGGGCGAGCATCGCCGAGACGATCTCGGCCGGCTCGATCCGGAAGCCGTGGATCTTCATCTGCTCGTCCGCGCGGCCGGCGAATTCCAGCCGGCCGTCCTCGAGCAGCCGCACCAGGTCGCCGGTGCGGTACATGCGGCTCGCGGGCGGGCCCTGCGGGCAGGCGAGGAACCGCTGCGCGGTCAGGTCGGGCCGGTTGAGGTAGCCGGCGGCGAGCCCCTCTCCCGCGACGAAGAGCTCCGCGACCGCCCCGGGTGTCGCTGGGCGCAGTCCTTCGTCGAGCACGAGCACGCTCAGGCCCGGGACGGCCGCGCCGAGCGGCGGCGTCTGTCCGGCGACGAGCGGAGCGCTGAGGGTCGCGCACACCGTGGTCTCGGTCGGGCCGTAGGCGTTGACCATGGCGCGTCCGGGAATCCAGGCGGCGGCCAGTTCACGGCCGCACGCCTCCCCGGCCGTGACCAGGACCCGCACCGTCGGCAGCGAATCGGCCGGGAGCGTGGCCAGCACGGCGGGACCGATCGTCAGATGCGTGACGCGATGCCTGGTCAGGAAGTCGGCGAGCGGGGCACCGCCGGCGGCCGCGTGCTGCGGGAGGACGACGAGCGCGGCGCCGGTCAGCAACGCCATGCACATCTCCCAGACGGAGGCGTCGAAGGAGACGGAGGCGATCATCGCGACGCGCGCGTCGCCGGCGGCGCCCAACTGCTTGAGGTGCGTGCGGCGCAAACCGGCGAAGCCGCGGTGGGTGACCACGACTCCCTTGGGCTTGCCGGTCGAGCCCGAGGTGTAGATCAGGTACGCGGGCGCGTCGGGATGCAGGGCGGGCAGGTCCCGCGCGGCCGCCGCGGCGGTTCCCCGGCCGGCTTGCGTGCCTTTGCCGGGTGCCTGGGTGAACACCTCGTCCGCGGTCACCGCGCGTGCCCGCGGGCCGGCCGCGTCCGCGGCGGCGAATCCGGGTTCCGCGATGACCAGCGTGGGTCGCGCGTCGGCCAGCAGGTTGCGGACGCGTTCCTCGGGATACGACGGGTCGATCGGCAGATACACCGCGCCCGCCTTGAGTACGGACACGAACGCGACGGCGGTTGCCTGGGAGCGCGGCAGGATCACCGCCACCGTGCCGCCCGGTCCGGCGCCGAGGGCGCGCAGGGCCACGGCGCCGCGGTCCGTCAGCGCGGACAGTTCGGCGAACGTCACTCGGTGCTCGTCCGGGCCGGTCGGGATGAGCGCCGGGGCGTCGGGCGTCTGCGATGCCTGATGCCCGAATAGCGCGGGGAGGGTGCGGGCGCTCTCGCTCGGGTTCGGGGCCGGTGTCTGGGCGGCCAGCAGCTCGACCGAGATCGGCCGCTCCCGTTGCGCCACGGCCAGGCAGTGCTCGCGCGAGCCGCGGGCCACCGCCCGCCAGCCGGCCGGAACGTCGAGGACGGCCGGCCAGAGCGAGCGGTCTCCCGCGTCGTCGGCCAGCATGAGGTAGCCCTCGGGGCACTCGTCGAGGATGCCAGGCATGTCAGGACTCCGATTCAGAGGCGCCGCCCGGTGCGGGCTCGGCTCCGGACGCGGCGCTCAGCGTGAGCACGGCCCGGCCCGGGCGGGAGAGCGCAAGCAGGACGAGGGCGCCGAGCAGCAGGACGGCGCCGCCGGCCAGGACCGGCCCCGGACCCAGCGAACGGGCGGCCAGGCCCGCTCCGGCCAGGCCGATCGGGAGGAACGCGTAGGACAGGGCGATGGCGATGCTGTAGACGCGCGAGATGATCTCCCGCGGCACCAGTGTCTGCAGCAGTGTGTTCTCCGGGACCTCGATCGCGAAGCCGGAGCCCACCAGCAGCGCCGCGATCAGCACGAAGGCGCGGTTCTCGTGGTAGGCGGAGGCGGCGAGCACCCCGAGGCCCATCGCCGCGCCGAAGACGTACAGCTGCTTGCCGGCGACGAACCGGCCGCGCACCCGCCCGAGGATCAGGGCGCAGCCGATGCTCGCGCACACCTGTACCGCGCTCAGAGCGCCGAGCTCGTTGGCACTGCCGTGCAGGGACCGCACCACTTCCGGCAGGAGCACCAGGTACGCCGGCACCGTCGCGCCGTTGCCGACGATCTCGATGACGATCAGGACCTTGAGCCATCCGGTGCGACGCAGATACGCCAGTCCGGCCCAGGCGCTGCTCGCGAAGCCGGTCGCCGTGCGCAGCTGCCCGGCCTGCGGCCGCGTCGCCTTCAGGTGCCGCATGACGGCGGTGGTGGCGGCCACGGCCACGAGGAAGGTGAGCGCGTCGAAGCCGAAGGAGGCGCGGATCCCGCCCAGTCCGTAGACGACGCCCGCGATCGCCGGGCCGGCGATGCGCGCGGTGTTCGCCGAGACGCTCAGCAGCGCACTGGCCTCGGGCAGGTCGGCGCGGCGCACCATGTCGCCGCTGACCGCCGAGTAGGACGGGTTGTAGAACGCCGTCGTCACGCCCAGCAGCAGCGCGCAGGCCGCCAGTTCCGGCACGGTCGGCTGCCCGGCCAGCGTCACCAGCGTCATCGCGCCCGTCACCACGGCCGCGCCCAGGTCGGAGGCACGCAGCACGACCACCCGGGTGTAGCGGTCGGCGACCGCGCCGCCGAGGAACAGCAGCAGCAACTGCGGCAGGGCGTTGGCCGCCATGATCAGGCCCATGTCGGCCGAGGACCCGGTGACGCTGTAGACCACCCAGGCCAGGCCGACGCTGTAGACGCCGTTACCGAGGCCTGAGACGGTTTGGCCCAGCCACAGCCAGAAGAACGCCCGGTTGCGCAGCAGCGCCAGATATCCGCGCGAGCGCCGCCCGTCCTGCGTGCCCGGCAGCGCCTGCACGGCCTGCCCCTCGTCCGTGCTCACGGCGCCTCGCGGTTGAGCCAGCCCTCGATGACGGCGCAGACCTCGCCGGCGTGCTGTTCGTGCATCAGCGCGAAATGGTCGGCATCGAGGGGGAAGACGCGCAGTTCGCCCTCGACGTACCCGCGCCAGCCCTCGACCAGCACGTCCGGCGGGCAGTCCGGGCGGCCGGTGCACAGGTAGTCGACGTCCACGGGAACCGGTGCCGGCTTGTACCGGGAGATCGCCGCGCCGTTGACCTCGTAGATCTCCACCAGCGGCTGCAGGTCCTGGATGCGGAACGCCTTGGGGACGCGGCCGTCGGCGATCGCCCGTTCGCGGAAGTCGTGCAGCAGTTGCCCGCGGGTACGCCCGGGCTCGGCGGCGAACACGGAGCGCAGGCCGACCGCGCGCGAGAGCAGGCCGAGGGTCTGCTCGAACGTCAGCGTCATCTCCCGGAAACACGGCGGCTCCGTGTCGAGCATCCCGACCAGCGACACCGCCTCCCCGCGGCCGCGCAGTATCCGCGCCATCTCCGCCGCGATCAGCCCGCCCATCGAGTAGCCGATCAGCTCATACGGGCCCTGTGACTGTACTTCGGTGATCGCGGCGACGTAGCGCGCCGCCATCTCCTCGATCGTCGGGTCGGCCTGCGCGCCCGCGCGCAGGCCGTGGCACTGCAGGCCGTAGACGTCACGCAGCCGGCCGAGGCGGCGGGCGACCGGCGCGTAGTAGGCGACCGTGCCGCCGACCGCGTGCAGGCAGAACAGGGGCCTGCCGGTGCCGCCGACTTCCAGCGGCACCAGGCAGTCCGAAGCGAGTCGCCACATGCGCACTCAGCCCCCGCCCGCCGCGGCCTCGGATTCCACGAATTCGCGGATCCGGTCCACCGCCCACGCGTCGAGCGTGGCTCGGACATCCGAACGCTGCGCCCCCTGATGCTGCGTGACGAACACGTTGGCGTCCCAGGCCGCGTCCAGGAACGCGCGCACCCGCCCGGCCTGATCGGGGTTCACCGGATCCAGATAGCAGCCGCGCAGGCCGTCCGCGCGCAGCGCGCCGGCGACCGCGTCGAGGTCCATGAGCTCGAGCCGGCCGACGTTGACCAGATAGGGCCGTCGCGCCGCCGCACGCTCGAGCCACGCGGCGCCTACCTTCCCACGGGTGCCCTCGCGCAGGGGCAGCGCCAGCACGTGCACGTCGGAGCCGGCCAGCGCCTCGTCCTGCGGCACGGTCGGCGCGCCGGCCGGCACAGAGGGGTGGCGCACGTACGCCGCGACCGCCCCGGCCGCCGTGAGCCGGTCGAACACGGCCGTCCCGACCGGCCCCGCGCCCCACACGGTCACCCGCTGGCGCGCCGTCGCCTCGCCCATCAGCCGGTGCTTGGCGTAGGTCCCCTCCAGCAGCAGACGGTAGCCGCGGGCCATCTGCCGGCACAGCACCGTCAGCCCGGCCACGGCGAGCTCGGCCACCGCCTCGGCGCTGACCGCCGCGCTGCGGTGCAACCGGATCGCGCGCTCGGCGAGCAGATCCACCGCGATGTTGTCGCAGCCGCTGCCCGGGCGCACCACGTCCGTCAACGCGGGCAGCAGCGCCAGCTGCGGGGCGCGCAGGTCCGTCTCCGAACGCAGGATGACAGCGCGGCACGCCGCCCGCCGCGGCTCGGGTATCTCCGCGACCGAGGCGGCCTGCACCACGGTCGCGATCGTGCGCAGACGCTCGAGCTCGCCTGCCTCGAGCCTCGTCAGTACACCCACCACCGGCCGTTGCGCCGCGTTCACGCGACCGCCCCGGCCAGGCACCCGCTCTCGCGCAGCGCCGCGAGGGTGACCGGGTGCAGCACCTCGTCCAGTGCGTCGCCGCTCGCCATCAGCTCCCTGACCTGCGTGCCGGAGATTCGGGGCAGATGGCCGACATCCAGGCGCACGACGCGTTCGCCCAGCGCGGTCCAGGCCCGTGCCTTGGCGTCCTCGAAGTCGTCGCGCGCCGGTACCGCGAACACGCGGTCGGCCGGCAGCAACTGGCGGTACAAGGGCCAGTCGAGGTCGAGCCGGTGCCCTCCGAGCACCGTGACGTCCGCGGCGCGTCCGGGATGGGCGGCGCGCACGGCGCTTTGCACCATCCGCTGCCGCAGCCACAGCGGCCACGGATTGCGCTCGGCGGCGTGATGTCCGTCCACGATCGCCGAGAACTGCGGCACCGGCGAGGGTACGGCGCTGTGCGTGCTCGTCTCGTTCGCCACGACCACCACGGTCACCTGGTCGGCGTGCCGCAGCAGTTCCCCGACGTAGGCCAGATGACCGCGGTGCACCGGCTGGAAGCGGCCCTCCCAGACGAGATGCGGGTACCGGTCGTGCGTCATGCGTGCGTCAGCCCCTTCTCGCGTCCGGCGTCCAGGAAGCCCGGGTAGCGCTCCTCGGACATGCCCGGCCGCACCGCGCGCCGCCGCGCCGGGCGGCACACGACCACCGGGATCATCCTGTGGTGGCCGCGGACGAATTCGGCCGCTGTGGCGCAGCGCATCGCCTCGTACAGGTTCACCCCGGCCGTCGCCCCGATCGGGGTCGCGCCGATCGTGAGCGTGCCGATGATGGGGGTGCGCGTGTCCAGCCCGGTGTCGGTGTCGGAGATCACCACGTCGACGGCGACGCCGTGCGCCTGCCGCAGCGCCGCGGCGATCTGCGCGCAGCGCGCGTTGGGGTCGTCGGTGCCGAGCGTGGCCTGGTCGGCGCGGAACTCGTCGGCCAGCAGCAGATGCTGTGCGGTGACCTCGAAGCCGAGCCGTGCGCTCCACTCGGCCGCCAGCGCCGGGAGCCGGTGCGCCGGGACGGTCTTCGGATCCGGCTCGGCCAGCACCCCGCGCGGCCCGATCCGGCCGAGCGCGGCCGAGACCACCTTGTCGGCCACCACGACCACGTCGCCGTCGTGCACCGCGAGGCCCGTGAGCGCGCACAGCCGCGCCAGCGCCGCCTCCCAGCCCGCGTCGACGTCCACCTCGCCCTCGACGGCCTCGGTCGACGCACAGATGTGCCCGGATTCGCCCATGCTCCCGAGCAGCCCCTTGAACGCGGCGTTCACCGCGATCGCGAGCTCCCAGAACCAGTCGGGGCGTTGGCCGCCCGTCATATCAGGCTCCACGCAGCGCCTCCCTCAGTTCGAGCAGGTGCTCCTCCTCGGCGAGCGCGTCGACTTCGACCCCGTCGAAACCCGGGTGCCGCTCCACGTCGTCCGGCTCCATCAGCGACAGCGGCGGCAGCGCGGCACGGTCCTCGGACAGGGCGTTCTCCAGGCGGTAGAGCGCCACCGCGAGGTCGCTCAGCCGGGCATCGGCCGTCTCGGGCGCGCACAGCTGCCCGAGACCCGCGGCGGTGAGCACGGCGCGCGCCTGCGGATGCCGCAGCAGGTTTGCGAGCCGGGCGGTGTAGCCGCGCCGTATCTGCGTCTCCGCCTCGGTCCAGGCTTGCGGGGGCGTGTCATGCATGGTCTTCATGCCTCCTGCTGCGGGCTGGCGAGAGCCCTGTCGGTCAGGGTGAGGAGCGCTCGGGTGAAGGCGGCCTCCGGCGCCGCGCGCAGGCGGGCGGCGAGCAGCTCGAGGGCGGGTCCGGCCGCGGCGGACAGGGCGGGCAGCCCGGCGGCGATCTCCTCGAGGTCCTTGGCCGCGAGCCGGGCCAGGTAGGTCGAGCAGGGCTCGCCGGCCGCGTCGCGCACGATCGACCACTGCCGCACCGGTCGCCCGGCCGTGCCCGAGGCGAGTACCTCCACCAGGGTCGCGGCCTGCTCCGGGCCGACCTCCAGCAGCGCCAGCGCGGCGGCCCATTGCTGGGTCAGCAGCACGAAGTTGTGCAGCAGCTTCGCGCGGGCCGCCTCGCGCGCGTGCGGGAAGCCGATCACCCGGCCCAGGTCGCCGAGCAGCGCCGCGAGCTCGCCGTGCGGGTCGGGCGCAGCGCCCAGCAGCAGCACGCCGCGGCCCGCGGCCAGTTCCCGGCCGCCTCCGGTGAGCCCGCCGCCGTGGTAGGCGATGCCGCGCGCGGCCGCCGCCCGCGCGCAGCCGTCCGCCGAGTCAGGACTCTGGGTCGTTAGGTCGACGATCGTGCGGGGGGCCCAGGGCAGGGCGTCCAGCTGGTCGAGGCACTCGGTGCCCCGGGTCAGGGCGAGGAAGAGCACCTCGGGTTCGTGCTCGTACACCTTCTCCCGGCCGGCACGGTCCGCCGCGTGCACCTCGCGGGAGCACGCGGTGAGCCGGCCGGCCAGGGCGCGGCCCACCGCGCCCTGGCCCAGGACCCCGAGCGTCGTGTTCATGCGTTGATGTATCCGGCGGCGAGCATGTTGCCGCTGTGTGCCCGGACCATGGCCACGTGCGCCTCGCGGATGACCTCGGCGGCGCGGCGGGCGCGGTCCTGCGCCTCGGTGGTGCGCGCGAACACCTGCAGACCAAGGTGGCCGAGCCGGGCGTGGAAGCGCTCGTCCGGGTTGATGTGCTTCTCGAACATCTCGGCCGTGTCCGGGTCGAAGCGGGCGAGCGCCTTCTCGTTGCGCTTGAGGCTCTGCGTCTCCACGGTCAGCTGTTGCGCGGCGAAGAACTCCTCCGGGTAGGCCATCGCGTCCAGCAGGTCGCCGAACCGCAACTGCTCCGGGCTCGGCCGGTAGTCGAGCACCGAGCCGCCCAGCGCCTCGATCCGGCGCCGGCAGTGTTTGGCGTGCTTCGCCTCGTCCCCCACCTGCCGCCCGACCAGCACCTTGAGCGTGAGGTCGGGGACGCGCCCGATGAAGCGCCCGATGATGTCCACGCCGCGGATCTCGTTGAACCAGCGCGGCTTGAGCGCCTCGGCGGCCGCCGCCCCGTGCATCTTCTCCGCCCAGTAGACCGTGTCGGTCTCGGGCAGTGAGGAGAAGTACTGCTCGTTCTCCCGGTTGAGCTTTTCGATGAACTCCTCGACGTCGATGGCCATGGCTGCTGTCGCATCCTTTCTCCGCTGGTGCTCTCGGCGTTCGCTGGGCGCGGGGTCAGCGGCGCGAGAGCGCCAGCCACTCGTCCAGGCGCTGCAGCGCGAAGATCTCGTCCACCGAGGCGACCTCGTCCTCGATGGTCGCGCTCGACCCCGCGTTGTGGATCAGGGTCATGATGCGGCGGACGGCGCTCACCGTCGCCCGCATGCCCTGGTTGGCGTAGATGGTCATGGCGACCCCGGCCTGCCGCATCTCCTCGACCGTCCAGGTGTAGTAGGTGGTCGGCACGACGACGACCGGGCAGGTGCCGGGCCAGCGGCCGAGGAACTCCAGGATCTGGTCCGGCGTCTTCGCCTTCGAATGCACCAGCACCGCGTCCGCTCCGGCGTCGGCGTACGCGCGGGCCCGGCGCAGCGCGTCGTCCACCTCGCCGCCGGCGATCAGCGCCTCGGTGCGGGCGATCACCAACAGGTCCGGATTGCGCTGGGCCGCCTTGGCCACCGAGATCCGGTGTGCGAACTCGGCCATGTCCTCGAGCTGCTGCGCACGCTCACTGAAGCTGTTGACCTTGGGGAAGACCTTGTCCTCGATGCAGACCGCCGCGATTCCGGCGGCCTCGTACTCCGCGATCATGTGCGCGACGTTCAGGGCGTTGCCGAAGCCGGTGTCGCAGTCGGCGATGACCGGCAGATCGCAGGCCCGGTCGGCCTCCACGGCGGCGCGCAGATAGTCGGTCATCGTCAACAGGCTGGCGTCGGGTAGTCCGCGGAATGCCGAGACCTCGAAACTGGAGGACCAGACAGCGTCGAAGCCGGACTGCTGGGCCAGGATCGCGGCCAGGCCCGAGGGGGCGCCCATGACCGTCGTCACGGCGGGGGATTCCAGAAGACGTCGAAGCTCCCTGGCTTTTCCCACAGTCCATCCCCTGTTCCCGTGAAGTTTGCGGGGGTCCCCGACCGAGTATGCCCGGGCCGCGATGTTTGGCACAAGCCATTACGAGGCAGGGTTCGTCAATCTCTGTCTGCATCCTGTCATACGTGCTTTGAAGTAGGATAACTAAGTATTGATATCAGGTGCTGGGAGTTTCCGCCCTCGCGAACGGGCGCTTCGAACGCCTGCCGGACGGACGGAAGGGCAGGTCATGCGCGACCGGGGACCGCGCCGACTCCACGTAGCTCGCCGATCATTGAAGGCGAGCTTGCTGTGCTGCGCGCGGTTGACAGTTGAATGAGCGCACTTAGACTGTGCCGAGGTAGAGGCTATCTGTGCTCGACTATCGGGGATGCGTGTTTTCGGGTTTCCCCGACGGGCAGAGGGGTGCGCACATGAAAAAGGTGCTCCTGGCAACGGCTCCGAAGGAGGCGTTGGTCGAGCCGAACGGGATCGGCGGGAACTGGTACGACCGCACCGACACGTACATGGCGTGGACGTGCGCGGTGGACCTGCCGGACCGCCTGTCCGTCACCTGTCCTGCGACCGGGCTGCGCTTCCTGAAGCACAACGTGCCGGACGTCGAGATCCTGGAGTATCCGACCTGGTCGCAGTACCGGGCCGCGCTGCAGGCCGAGAAGTGGGACATGGTCGGCCTGAGCTTCTACACCTGGTCAACGCCGGTCGCGATCGAGATGGCCAAGGCCGCGCGCGAGGCCGGCGTGCGGGAGATCTGGGGCGGCAACTACGGGGTCCTCTCGCCTGGGCTCGACCGGTACTTCACCAACCTGGTCAAGGGCGCGGGCGAATTCGCTCTGCACCAGTACGTGTACGGCGAACCGCTGCCCCGGGTCCGGCACCCGGCGATGCTCGGAGAGAGCAGTTTCCGCGCGGTGGGCTCCCCGGTGGGTTATCTCTACTCGAAGCGGGGCTGCAATATCGGCTGCACCTTCTGCTCCACGCCGATATTCAATCCTAAAGAAGAAGCCATATACATGGAGGACATGTACGCGGCCCTCGACGAGTATCGTGACGCGAAAGTCGCGCACGTCATCATTTATGATGAGAGTTTCTTCCTCACCAACCACCTCGCCGAACAGGTCGTCGACGCGCTCGCGGAGCGCGAACTGCCGTGGATCTGCCTGACCCGCGCGGATCTCATCAAGGGGCGGATCCCGGAGCTGACGGACCGTTACATGGACGGCGCGATCATCGGCATCGAGTCGTACCGCGACAAGAACGTCGCCGACGTGAAGAAGCGCGACGACGTCTACAACGTCAGGCAGACTGTGCGGGAGCTGATCGCGAACGGGCGCCGGGCGCTGGGGACCTTCATGGTCGGCTTCGCCGACGACACCGTCGAGGATATGCGGTTCGACATCGAGCAACTCGCCGCTGAGGGACTGTTCGCCTGCCAGCTGACGCTGCTCACGCCGTTCCACGGGACCAGGCTCTACCGGCAGATGGAACACCTCGTCGACGAGCCGGACCTGAGCAAGCACGACCTTTACAACCTCGTGTGGAAGCACCCGCACATGGACCGCAGCGAGGCCCGCGAGCTGCTCGCCTGGGCGCAGCGCAAGGTCAACGATCCGGACCGCGTCGCGGCCAAGATCAAACAGGAGATGAAGGAAAAGGTGCGCAGGCGGTTCGCGGACCGCGGCGCGGGGGCGTGAGCGCCCTGATGACATACCTGATGCCAGAACCAGCGCGGGCGATGCGGGCGCAGAGCCGCAACCTCAGCATCCTGTGCATCCAGCTCGGGTTCCACGACGCCTACCCGGACGCGTCCACGCTGGCGACCACCTACAACGACGGGATCTACTACGTCGCGTCGTTCGTGCAGCACGAGTTCCCGGACGCGCAGGTCGAGATGTGCCAGATGTTCTGGGGCGAGAAGCCCGGGGACTTCCCGCTCGCCGACTACGACTACATCCTCATCTCCGCGCTCGCGACGCACTTCTGGTCGAACATCGAAACGCTGGAACTGATCAGGCGCGCCAAGCGGGACGACTGCATCGTGATCATGGGCGGGCCGCACGCCGCGTTCGCACCATACGAGGCCCTGCGTTACGCGGATTACGCGGTGACCGCCGAGGGTGAGATACCGGCCGTCCAGCTGATCAGGGCACTGGAGGCCGGCGAGCCCGTCACAGGGGTCGACAACCTCGCGTACATCGGTGGCGGCGGCGAGCTGACACTGAATCAGGTCACTCGCTACGGCGGTATCGCCAACGCGATCAACCCCGCGCTCCTGGCGCGGGCGCCGCGGTTGCACTGGGCGACGGTCTCGATGTCGCGCGGCTGCCCGTTCGACTGCTCGTTCTGCTACGCGATCCGCCTGCTCGGCCGGCGCTTCCGCACCAAGACCGCCGACGACGTGGTGGCCGAACTCGACGCGATCTACGCACAGACCGGCTGTAACCGCTTCTATGTCACGGACCTGAACTTCACGACCCGCAAGGACTACTGCCGCGAGATCGCCGAGAGGTTGCGCGGGCGCGACTACAAGTTCATCGCGATGAGCCGGATCAACCACGCGGACGACATGGACCTGGTGCTAGACCTGAAACGGTCGGGTTTCGAAGAGTACTGCCTGGGCGTGGAGTCGGAGGACCCAGCCGTCCTGCGTGCGTTCAACAAGAAGGTCGAAGCGTCCGAGCAGACCACGCGGCTGCTGCGTTTCGCCGAGAACGACATCGCCATCCACTCCGCGATCATCTTCGGCCTGGACGTCCAGGACCGCCCCGCGATCGAGGCCACCGCGCGCTGGTGTGCCGACGCGCGGATCATGCATCCGGTTTTCGTGTGCCTCGCGGAGTACCCGTTTCAGGATCTGCTCTACGGCGCCCGGCAGGACGTCGAAGACCATCGGATCATCATGGAGGTGCCGACCTACCAGCACTACTCCTTCGTCGGCATCTTCCCGCGCCACATGCGGCCGAGCGAGCTGCAACAAGGCATCCTCGACAGCTACGAGATCTTCTTCCGGCACGCCTTCGAGGTCGAACGGCGTCCCCAGCGCAGGGCGCGTCTGAAGGCGTACTCGCGCAGCGTCGAATGCGGCAAGGCGGGCATGCAGCGGCACATCCGTTTCCTCGAAGAGCTTGAGAAGCCCTACTACACTGCTTCGGGGACGCTCAAAGAGGACCGGCTCAAGGCCGACTTCGACGCGCGGTTCGGCGAACTGCGCAGCTGGCTGTCGCGGTCGTCCAAGCGCACTGACGTGCAGTTCGTGGCGGGGTACGCCCGATGACGGCGGACTATCGATCCGCGACCGTGATCGACGCGCTGCTCGACAGCGCCGCGCGCAACCCGGATGGCCTGGCGTTCCGCGTGGTCGAGCGCTCGGGCGAAGAGTTCGAGCTCAGCTATGCGGACACGTGCCGCATGGCCGGTCGGACCGCGGCCGCACTCGCGGCGAACGGGCTTGACGAAGCCGGCCGCGTCGTCGTCGTCATGCCGACCTCCCGCGACTTCCTCGCGACCTATCTCGGCTGCCTGTACGCGGGGGTCGTTCCGATCATCACGGCCGAGCCGGCGCAAGCCCGCATCGACGACTACGCCGCGAATCTGCGAGGGCTCGTCGAACACTGCCAAGCCGCGCGCGTCATCACGTCGCGCGACTGGGAGGCGACCCTTGCGCCGCTGCTCCCGGTCCCGGTCGTCACGCCGGGCGCGCTGAACGGCGCGCCGGCCGACCCCGGCCCGCCGCGCGCAAGAGCGTCTTCGCTCGCCCACCTGCAGGCGACGTCCGGTTCGACCGGCTCACCGAAGGTGGCCAGGATCAGGCACTGCAACCTGGTCGCCAACGTCCACGCGATCGAGGCGGCGATCGAGGGCGACTCCGGCGACTCGCTGGTGAGCTGGCTGCCCATGTTCCACGACATGGGGCTCGTCGGGATCTCATACGCGCTCTACGGCCGCATTCCGATGATCATCTCGGATCCGATCAACTTCCTGCGGAACCCGATCACCTGGCTCCACTGGATCAGCCGGTACCGAGGCACGCTCTCGCCTGCGCCGAACGCGGCATTCCACATGTGCGCGCGCGTGGCGAAACGACGCCAGCCGGAAGACCTCGACCTTTCGTCCTGGCGTGTGGCCCTGTGCGGCGCGGAGCCGGTACGGGAAAGCACGATGGCCGAGTTCCAGGCGGCGTTCGGTCGCTTCGGCCTGCCCGAGACGACGCTCAGGCCGGTATACGGACTCGCCGAGGCGACACTCGCTGTCGCGATCTCCGAGACCACCCGGCGGTACGCGGTGGACCTCGTCGACGCCGGGGCGCTCGCGGCCAGGGGGCGCGCCGAGCCCCGGCCGGCCGCGGACCCCTCCGCCACGAGCGTGATGTGCGTGGGTGCGGTGCTACCCGGCCACCACCTGCGGGTCGTCGACGAAAACGGGGAACCGCTGCCCGAGCGCGTGATCGGCGAAATCGAGGTCTGCGGCCCGAGCGTGATCGACGGCTATCTGCCGACGCCTGGTGAGCCGCCCAGAACCGATGACAACGACGCAGGCGACGGCCAGGACGACGGCGAGTTCACGCGTCCGGACGGTTATCTCCGCACGGGCGACCTCGGCTACCAGGCCGGCGGCAAGCTGTACGTCACCGGCCGCCGCAAGGACATCATCATCATCGCGGGGCGCAACTACATCCCCGACCAACTTGAGGCCTTCGTCGAAAACATGACCGGCATCCGGAGGGTCTCCGCGGTCGTCGCGGTCGGCATCGTCGATCCACTGGTGCAGACCGAGCAACTTCATCTCCTGCTCGACACCCGCATCGCCGAGGGCCGCGACCGTCGGGCTGTCAGCGACCGGATCAGCGACGCGCTGGCGGCGGCGTTCGGCATCGGCGGCGTGAGCTACCACTGGGTCAGCCGGCCACAGTTGCCGCGCACGACCAGCGGCAAGATCCAGCGCCACCTGTGCCGACGGCTGATCGAGGAGCGGCTCGCGGCGAGCCGCCGGGCCGCCTGAGGACGCGACCACGAGGCCTGAGAAACACGACCGACCGAGAGCGAGAGGTGCGCGCGATGCAAGACCGGCAGGAGGAGCGGGGCCAGGCGGACCGGGAGCTCTTCGAGCGGGTCGTCCGGCACGTCGGCGAGTTCGTCGAGGCCGACGTGTCCTATCTGACGCCCGACTCGCACCTGGCCTCCTCGATCGAGGGGATGAGCTCGCTCAAGATGATCGAGATGCTCCTGTACATGGAGGACTGTTTCGGGCTCGATTTCGACGAGGGGGTCGTCGACAAGTTCGAGAAGGTGCAGGACATGGTCGACTACATAAGGGAGTTGCAGGAGATCCGGAAGTAGCGCGGTGGCGTGGACGCGATCGTGGCTCGGCGCGGCGTTGTCGTCACCGGCATCGGAATCGTCTGCCCCCTCGGCGCGAGCGCCGACGATCTGTGGCAGGGCCTGGCTGCCGGGCGCTCGGGGATCGGACCTGTGACGCGATTCGACCCGAGCCGCTTCAAGAGCCGGCTTGCCGGGGAGGTGGACGAGGCCGCCCTGAGCGCCGCCCCTGGCCCGCTGCACTTCGAGATCAGGCGGATGAGCGCGTTCGTGCGCTACGCGGTGTTCGCCGCCGACCGGGCGATCGAGGACAGCGGCCTCGAACCAGCGGCGGACGGCGGGGGCGTCTGCCTCGGCGTCTCGATGGGCGGCCTGCCCAACATCGAGGCCGGGGTGCTCACGCAGGAGCGGCGCGGCGTGCACAAGACGAGCCCGTTTCTGATCCCCTCCCTCATCCCGAGCATGGCGACCAGCATGATCGCGCTGCGTCACGGAATCGGGCAGGAGCAGGTCACGATCACCGGCGCATGCGCGAGCGGCTGCCAGGCGCTGGGCCACGCACTGCGCGAGATCCGGTCCGGCGCGCGGACCTGGATGATCGCCGGCGGCTCGGAGGCGGTGATCACCCCGATCACCTATTCGGGCCTGCAGGCCATGGGCGCCTTGAGCCGGAGCGAGGATCCGCAGCGTGCGCCGAGGCCCTTCGACCGCGACCGGGACGGCCTGATCGTCGGCGAGGCGGCCGCGGTGTTCGTCCTGGAGGACCGCGCACACGCCGAGGGGCGCGGCGCCGTGATCTACGGCGAGCTCGCCGGCTACGCCGCGAACAGCGGGCGCGAGGACATCACGGGCATCTCGGCCTCCCAAGCCGCGGCGTGCATGAACGGCGCGATCGCCGACGCGGGCCTGACCGCGGGCGACGTCGACTGTGTGTTCGCGCAGGCCTCCGGCATGGTCCAGGGCGACGCCGCCGAACTGGAGGCGGTGCGCCTCGTGACGGCGGACGCGCGGCGCAGGCCCGTCGTCACCTCGATCAAGGGAAACACCGGCTACACGTTCGGCGCGAACGGCCCCGTCAACCTCGCCGCCGCGCTCATGGCGCTGCGCCACCAGGTCGTGCCGGCGACGTTGCACCTGGAAAAGACCGACCCCTCGTTCGTCGATGTCGACATCGCCCGCGAACCACGCCCGACCGAGGTGAACCGCTGCGTGGTCAACGCCTTCGGCTTCGGCGGGATCAAAACCAGCCTGATAGTGTCGCGCGCAAAGTAGGCCAAAACAAGGGATCGGCGAAGGGATCGGACGTCATGGGGACCGCGACTGCGCCGTCGCATTTCGAGAAGCTCACCCGCTGCTGCATGGCCTGCCGGATCTCCCGCTTCCTGGACAAGACCATCACGATCGAGAAGGCCGGCGTCGCCCGCGTGGCTATCCCCTTTCCAGCGGATCTGACGCAGAACTCGAACTTCCTGCACGCGGCGGTGCTCTTCGAGGTCGGGGACACCGCGGGGTTCATGGCGGCGAACTCGATGGAGGAGACGTACAGCGTTCTGACGGTCGACTATTACATCAACCTCATGCGACCGGTGCAGCAGGAGGGGATCTCGGCCACCGCCACGGTGGTGAACGCCGGAAAGACGCTCTACGTCGCGCGCAGCGATATCTACTCCGACAGCGGAAAGCTCGTGGCGGCTGGCCAGGGGACGTATATGGTGTCGAAGATCCCGCTGGCCGAGCTCGAAGGCTACGAAGACGACGCGGGGACGCAGAGAGCCGACGAGGGGGCAGCGGACGGCGCCGACCGGGATCGGGCGGGCGCGGACGCATGAGCGCGGCCGACACCGCCGGTACGCTGAGCGCGCAACAGGACGCCCGGCTGCGCGAAAGCATCGGACGCCAAACGCTGCTGACCACGCTGGGCATCAGCGTCGTGAGCCTGGCGCCCGGCCGCGTCGTTCTCGAGCTGCCGTTCCGCGAGGACATCTGCCAGCAGAACGGGTTCGTGCACGCGGGCGCCATCACCACGCTCGCGGACTCCGCCTGCGGCTACGCGGCGATGTCGCTGCGGCCCGCCGATCGTGACATCCTGACCGTCGAGTTCAAGGTCAACCTCATGGCGCCGGCTCGCGGAAAACTCTTCCATGCGACCGCCACGGTCGTACGCGGCGGCCGGAACCTCGCAGTGTGCTCCGCGGAAGTCCTCGCCGACGGCGACGCCACACGGCCGATCGCCCTCATGCAGGCGACGATGGCGGCGGTGGACGCCCAGGTTCCGAAGGCCCCGCCTGAGCGGATGAATTGAGCGTATGAATTGTGCGGTACCAGTAGCCCCTGCTGCGAGTTGACGGCTTCCCGCCACGCGGCGCTACCCGATCCGTCCGCACCGCGCGCGGTAGCACCGATCACGAGGCGGCCGTAACGAATTCGCGGATCTTGTTCCGGGCGGCGGCGCACGCCGACGTGTTCCGGGTGGTGCATGTGTCCATCACCCATCCGAGTCCGGATTCACCGTATCCGTATTTTCGAGGCAAGGCATACGTCGAACAAGCGCTGTCTACCGGTCAGACTGGTCACGCGCGAGAAGGCAGGACCTCGTGGACGATTCGAATACTGTTGTGAACCAAACCCGTGCACGCGGGCTGCCGATCAGTGTCCTGGGACCTGTCCTCTGGTTCCTTGACGGGGCATCCCTCGGGTTCGGCTTGGCCGCGATCCTGACGATCGGGTTGCTTCTGCTGGCGTTCGGCGTGGTCGGCGCCGTCCTGCTGGGACGTTCGGCCGCCTTCCGACGTTACTGGCCCGCGGTGGTCGGCGGTCCGGCGCCGGCACTCGCCTTCCTCGCCTACCTCAACCGTTCAGGGCCGGGCACCGTGTGCACGGCGACCGCCACTTCCAGCGGCTGCGTCCAGGAGTATTCGCCGTGGCCGTTCCTTGGGCTCGCCGTCTTCCTCCTGATCGGCGCAGCCGTCGCTCAGTACCTCGTCGCCAATGGTCCGCGGCACGGCTGACCATCGCACGAGTACTGCGCAGCGAGTGACCATCAGACCCCGCGCCAGCGGCTGGCCGGCGCGCGCAGCCCGGATGCACGGGCGATCGCGCTGGCGGGCCTGCTGCGCGCGGGACTGGCCGAGGGAACCGTGGTCCGGTAGACAACCGAGAGAATCATGCCTCGATCATGGCCGACCAGCAGCGGGCGCGCGGGGCGTTCTGCCCAACCTACGCAGATCCTCTATACGAGCCCTACAGAATGCGCCGTGAGTGGGACCGGTTCAAACGCTTCAGGGCAGGGTGAGGCGTTCGAGGGGTTGGCCGGTGATTTCGGCGATCAGGTCGAAGTCCTTGTCGTGGTGCAGGACGGCGAGCCCGGCCAGTTCCGCGGTGGCGGCGATGATCAGGTCGGGGATGGAGGGTGCGCGGTGGTGGCCGCGGTCGGCCAGGAGAGCGAGCACGTCGACGGCGCGTTCTTCGATGGCGGGGGTCTGGTACTCGACGGGCATCGCGACCAGGGGCGGGCGGCGCAGTCCGGCGCGTAGGTCGGTTCCGCTGCGGGCGGAGTAGCCGACTTCGAGGCGGGTGACGGTGGTGATGCGTACCAGGCCACGCTCGATGCGCGTGGCCCAGGTCGCGGCGTCGGGGCTGTGGGCGAGTCGTACGAGCGCGGACTTGTCGATCAGCCAGGCGGCGGTCACTGCCATGCTGGGCCCATGATGTCGGGCTCGTCCAGATCGGCGAACTGTTCGGCGAACCGGGCCAGGTCGGCGACGGTGACCGGGGTGTCGTTCGCGGTGGCGTCCTGGGTCAGCCGGCGGCGCACGTACTCGCTGCGCGAGAGACCCAGCCGGGCGGCATGGGTGTCGAGAGCGGCGATCACCGTATCGGGTACGTCGCGGATGAGCATGTCAGTCATCGGCCCACCTCCTGATATCCCACGATAGCACGATCATTCTGCGCGCCACCGCTACGCGCGCTCGGGCTATCCGCAGGATCGGGAACGATTGACCGGCAGGGCTGGTGGGCTGGGTCGCTGGTTGTCGCGTCGTGCGTGGATGGCCGGTGCGCCGGTCATGGGTGGCTGTGTCGGTGGTCGTGGGTGGTGGGTGCCCCCTATTCGTCCGCGTCGGTCAGGCTGTGCGCTCGTACTCGTGCAGGATGCCGCCGAGGCGGTCGCGCCTTCGGACCGGAGCAGAGCCCACCGGAAAGGCACAGACCCGGCGGCGAGTCAGGCGGCGTGTGGCCGGAATTCGGTGCTGATGTGCCGTTGTCGATGGCGATGTCCAGTGATGCGTCCAGGGCTCTGGCCAGGCGTGCGAGCAGTGGCAGGGTGGGGACGGTGCCGCCGAGTTCGAGCTTGGAGATTTGTGGTTGGGTCATGTTCGCGCGGTGGGCGAGTTCGCTCTGGGAGATCCCCAGGGCGCGGCGCCGGTCGTGGACGGCTTGGCCCAGGTCGAAGGCGAGGCGGATCTCGGCGCGCATCGCCGCGGTCTCGGGGTCCTCGTGGTGGCCCGCGGTCAGGGTTCGTTCGCGGGCCGTCTTCCAGCGGGTGTGGTTCATGACGGTTCCTTGGGTGTTCTGATCGTGCGGGAGTATTCGTGCTGTGCGGGATCGTGCTCGGCGGGGCCACGACGAACGCTCGGCACTGCGCTGGCTGGCCCGCTCGGTCGGCGCGGCATGCCAGGTGGTCTACCTGCCCGTGGACAGAGACGTCCAGCTCGTGCGCATCGCACACCGCCAGGGAACGACACCGCACCAGACGTTCCCGATGAGCGAGGCCGACATGGACGCGTGGCGGGAGCAATTCCAGGTGCCCGACGCAGCCGAACTCGACGGCGGTCAGATCCCCGCCCCGCCGGCGGGGCGGCCGGGCTGGCCGGAATGGGCAGCAGACCACTGGCCCTCATGCGCCGACGGTTAACTCGGCTGTTCGCGCGGAGTTCGCATCGACAAGCGGAGACGCTGGCGTATTCATCGCAGTTCAACTGACGCGTTATGTCCGGGCGACGGGTGTCGCGAACATCCGCGCCCGCCGCCCCGGACCTGGACGCCACCGCCGGGCTGCCGACTGCTCAACCTCGCCGCCGCGTGTGGATGCAAGAATCTTCGAGTGAGCAAGACGACGCCGGGTGGCTTTCACGGCTTTGAGTTCTGGGTCCACGACGTATGTCAGGGGCTGCTCTTCGCCGAGATGATCGCAGCAATCGAGGCCATCCCCGCTGCGCAGCGGCCTGGCTGGATGGCAGACCTCGTCCCCGAACTGCAGGTACACGCATGCGTGAACGACCTATACATTCCCATCGATGAGTGGGCAGACGGGCACGAGGACGCGTTCGCGGAACTGGTCGCACGCGCCCGAGACCGCCTGATCACGCGCGGCACGCTCACCCCGCAAGAGGCTGCGGCCTGGATCATCATGGATGAACTGCCCGTCCATTGGCGGGGAACCGCCCCCATCTCAACCAACGCGGCTGTGGAGTTCGCCGAGGCGCTCATCGCGATTGTGTCGGGCACCTACCCCGAGGCCCCGAGCGGCCGGCGCTGGTACTTCGGAGCACACACCGCGACCGGGCAGCTTGCCACCGTCGGCACCGGCGAGTAGGACGGGGACCTCGCCGAAACCCTCATCCGACCACGCCGCCTGGAACGATCAAGCAGTCAGCGCGGTGCACGCCGAGGTTGGGAACGGGGTTCAGAGCTGACCGCTGACCGCTGACCGCTCCCGAACTCCACGGCCCAACCCGACCAAGTACCCGTTACCGCGGGCTGCCCGTCACATATGCTCGATCTTGAGGGCTCTTACTCGTTCTCCGGTGCTTTCGGGGCGGATTCGCTCGGCCAGGCAGCGCCGGTGGGAGATGACGGTGTGGCTTCCCGGGCCGTCGTTGCTGCGCACATCCAGAACCAGGGCGTCTCCGCCCGGGCTCAGTGTGGTCGGTTCGCCGCAGAAGTCGCAGACCCACTCGAACGATTCGAGGTTCGCGGGGCGAATGCTCAGACGGACCGCGACCGGCGGATGCCACCGGTGGATCTGCTCGACGACTGCGTCGGTCTGCCAGCCGATCGGCGGGAAAAGGGCGCGCAGCTCTTCGTAGCTGTTCGTATACGCGCGTCGTACGCAGGACGCAGGACGCGGATCAGTACGCCGTCGATCTCGGTGTGGCAGCCGCGGCCGCCGCCGATCTCCGGCGAATTCGTACTCATAGTAGTGATGCGCCTTCCGAGACATTCGAGCCCTGTGTTACTCTGGACTCGCTTCGCAGTGGCTTGCGTCACCCGCGGCTACTGGCACACACTAAGTGTTCTAAATTGCACTGGGCGGAGCCGGGAGGCTCGACGGGGTCCTGGGGAATACGTCCGCAGCCGTGACCGGGTTCCTGCGCGGCGCCCGGCGGAGGGGTGTGCATGGAGCAGGCAACGCCGGCGGCGATCGAGGTGTCGGCGGCGCGCCGGGTCTACGGGTACGGAGCGTCCACCACGGTGGCGCTCGGCGCCGTGGACTTCACCGTCGCGCCCGGCCGGTTCGTGAGCCTGATCGGCCCGAGCGGCTGCGGCAAGTCCACCGTGCTGCGCCTGGTCGCCGGGCTCGAGACGCCCGACGCCGGCCGCGTGCTGGTGCACGGCGCGACCCCGGCCGACGCCTGCGCGGCCAAGCTGATCGGCTTCGTGCCGCAGACCCCCGCGCTGCTGCCCTGGCTCTCAGTGCTCAAGAACGTGACGCTGCCGCAGCGAATCAACCGCAAGGCCTCGAAGCGCCGCGCCCCGCATCCGGACATGAGGGAGCTGCTGCGCAAGGCGGGCCTGGGCGACGCGATGGACAAGCTGCCCGCGCAGCTGTCCGGCGGGATGCAGCAGCGTGCCGCGATCGTGCGCGCCTTCGGCCTGCGACCGGAGGTGCTGCTGATGGACGAGCCGTTCTCCTCGCTCGACGAGTTCACCCGGGAGAGCCTGCAGGACCAGCTGCTCGGCCTGTGGAACGAGCTCGCGACCACGGTGCTGTTCGTGACGCACTCGGTCTCCGAGGCGGTCCGGCTCTCCGACGCGGTCGTGGTGATGTCTGCGCGGCCCGGCCGGGTGGTGGACGTCGTCGAGATCGACCTACCGCGCCCGCGCGGCGAGCGGCTGTTCGAGAAGCGCGAGTTCCACGCCTATGAGGATCTGATCCGGGACCGGCTGCGCGGCGCGTGGCGCTCCGCCGACATCGCGAAGGCGGGAGGGGCCGGCCGATGAGCCTGCCTTCCGGGAGCGCCGCGGCGGCCCCCGCGGCCGGCGAGGGCGGCGAGGGCTGTCTCTTATACACAGCTGA